>NZ_PJQQ01000027.1:0-72719 GCF_002858665.1 Pseudomonas sp. FFUP_PS_473 | reverse complement strand
GAAATACAAAACGCCCGATGCGATGCATCGGGCGTTTTGAGGCTGAAATAGGTGTAAACCTATTTCAGGACTAGACACGCTGTTTTAGCGCCAGCGGGACAGGATTTCAGGAAGCTGCGAGAGGCGCTGGATTTCGGCATCCGGGTGTTGTTCGGCCTCCCAGGTCTTGCCTTGAGGGTTGAACCAGATCGCCCGCAGGCCTGCTTGTTGGGCGCCCGCGATGTCGTCGCCGGGGTGATCGCCAATATGTACCGCCGCACTGGCTTCTACCTGCCCACGGCGAAGGGCTTCCTGGAAGGGCTGCGGGTCGGGTTTGCCGATGCCCAGGTCTTCTGCGCACAAGGTGAACTTGAAATAGTCGGCCAGCCCCAGGCGGCGCACATCGGCGTTGCCGTTGGTGACGACGCCCAGGCTGTAGTGACGGCAGAGCAATTCCAGCACCGGCTGCACTTCCGGAAAAATGTCGATTTGATGGCGGGCATGCAGGAAGACTTCAAAGCCCTCGTTGGCCAGCTCCCGGGCGTGCGCCTCACTGTAGCCAACCTCTTCCAGTGCATGGAACAGCACCCGGCGCCGTAGTGCGCTGATGCGGTGCTTGAGCCCCGGTTCGGCGTGTACCAGGCGCTCGCGAATGGCATACAGGTGCTCGACCGGCACAGGGCCCAGGTTGGGGGCATTGGCCGCCAGCCAGTCTCGCAGTACGGCTTCGGCGCTGACAATAACCGGGGCGGTGTCCCACAGGGTGTCGTCCAGGTCGAAGGTGATCAGCTCGATACTCATGTGTCGCTGTCCTTACTGCGCTTGGCCCGTGGATGGGCGCTGTCGTAAACCGCAGCCAAGTGTTGGAAGTCCAGGTGAGTGTAGATCTGCGTGGTGGCGATGTCGGCATGGCCGAGCATTTCCTGGACGGCGCGCAGGTCTTGGGAGGACTCCAGCAGGTGGCTGGCAAAAGAGTGCCGTAACATGTGTGGGTGCAGGTTTTGCCCCAGCTCCCTTACGCCGGCGGCCTGTACCCGCAGTTGGATCGCCCGACGGCCAAGGCGACGGCCCTGGCGGGTGACAAACACCGCGCCATCTTCAGGCGCGCTCATACCGCGCAATTTGAACCACTGTTGCAGGGCCTCGCGGGCTTTGCGGCCCACCGGCAGTACGCGGGTCTTGCTGCCTTTGCCATGCACCTGTACCAGGCCTGCGGCGAGGTCCAGTTGCTCCATGTTCAGGCTGGTCAGCTCCGACAGGCGCAGCCCGGAGGAGTAGAACAACTCCAGGATGGCCTGATCGCGCCGGCCGATGAAGTCGTCTTCAACGGCTCCGTCGAGCAATTGCAGGGCGCGGTCGGTGTCCAGGGTCTTGGGCAGGCGCCGCTCGCCTTTGGGGGCCGACAGACCGGTGGCCGGGTCGTGGCTGCATAACCCTTCACGGTTGAGGTAGCGATAGAAACCGCGCACGGCCGAGAGCATGCGGGCCAGGCTACGTGAGGACTGCCCGTGTTGATGCTGACGGGCAACGAACTGACGCAGCTGTTGGATCTGCAGGTCGTTCCAGCTGTTGATGCCGGCCTTGGCGCAGTACGCCAGGACATTGTCGAGGTCGCTCCGGTAGGCCAGTTGGGTATGCGGTGACACCTGACGTTCGTTACGCAGGTATGCACAGAACGCGTCCAACTGGCGTTGCATGGTTAGCGCACCGAACGCAGGGTTTGCGTGAAGCGTGGAACGACACGGCCCAGGACTTCGGCAATGTAGCCCAGGAACAGGGTGCCGACACTGCTCTTGTAGTGCTGCGGATCTCGGCTGCCGATCGCCAGCACGCCATGCAGGCCCTGATGGTTGAGTACGGCGACGGCGCTGGAGCCGACTTCTTTACGCTGCTCTTCACCGAACAGGAAGTCCAGCTCATGGTCGCGCAGCGAGCCGCTGACGGTCTTGCCGCCGCAGAGCAAGCTGCCAATGGCTTGTTGGGCCTCGGTACTGTTGACCCAGCGGCCCACCGAAGTGGCGTTGTCACTGAACAGTATGAGGCTGACAAACGGCACCTTGAACTCCTGGCGCAGGCTGTCTTCGACGGCCATGACCACTTCCTCGAGGCTGTTGGCATCGAGCAGGTCGAGGATCAAGCGGCGGGTCTTGTCGAACAGCCGGTCATTGTCGCGGGCGACGTCCATCAGCTGTGACAGGCGATGGCGCATCTCGATGTTGCGATCACGCAGGAGCTTGAGCTGGCGCTCGACCAGCGAGACGCTATCGCCACGTTGGTGAGGGACGTGCAGTTCCACCAGCAGTTCATCGTGCTCGGTGAAAAATGCCGGGTTGGCGCGCAAGTAGGCGGCCACGGCCTCGGCCCCAAGGGCCGGTGTCATGCCCTGATCACTCGGGGCGGGGTGTTCGACGGGGGCCTGGGGCTGATCGGTCATGGCTGATACTCACTCATAGACGAACCTGTCCTTCGAAAACGCGCACGGCCGGCCCGGTCATCATCACCGGGTGGCCAGGTCCTGCCCATTCAATCGACAGGCGCCCGCCTGGCAGGTCGATAAGCAGGGGTGAATCCATCCAGCCTTGGCTGATCGCGGCCACGGCAGCAGCGCAGGCGCCGGTACCGCAGGCCTGGGTTTCCCCGGCGCCACGTTCCCAGACCCGCAGTTGTGCGCGGTGCCGATCAATGACCTGGATAAAGCCGACATTCACACGTTGCGGGAAGCGTGGGTGGTGTTCGATCTTCGGCCCCAGGGTATGTACCGGTGCCTGGTTGATGTCGTCGACACGCAGCACGGCATGCGGGTTGCCCATGGAGACGGCGGCCATTTCGACCTGCTGGCCGTCCACATCCACCGAATAGCTCAGGGCTTGTTCGGGGGCCTGGAACGGAATGTCGGCCGGGACCAGCCGTGGTGGGCCCATGTCGATACAGATCTGCCCATCGCTACGGACATTGAGCTCAATGACGCCGCTACGGGTTTCGACGCGGATCTGTTTCTTGGCGGTCAGGCGTTTGTCCAGCACGAAGCGGGCGAAGCAACGTGCACCGTTACCGCACTGTTCCACTTCGGAGCCGTCGGCGTTGAAGATCCGGTAGCGAAAGTCCACGTCCGGATTGCTCGGTGCTTCGACGATCAGTAACTGATCGAAGCCGATACCGGTATGCCGGTCGCCCCATTGCTTGGCGTGCTTGGGCAGAATGTGTGCATGCTGGCTGACCAGGTCGAGGACCATGAAGTCATTGCCCAGGCCATGCATTTTGGTAAAACGCAGCAGCATGGGGTTACTCCGGCAACTGGCTTTCGCCTGCGAACAGTTCGGCTACGGTCTCGCGACGACGCACTTCAAAGGCCTTGTCGCCATCGACCAGAACTTCGGCGCAGCGGCCACGGGTGTTGTAGTTCGAGCTCATGACAAAGCCATAGGCACCCGCTGAATGCACAGCCAGCAGGTCGCCCTCGGCCAGGTTCAGTTGACGCGCTTTGGCCAGGAAGTCGCCGGTTTCGCAGATCGGTCCGACCACGTCATAGGTGCGTGGCTCGCCCGCACGCGGCTGCACGGCCGTCACGTCCATCCAGGCTTGATACAGGGCTGGGCGGATCAGGTCGTTCATCGCCGCATCGACGATGGCGAAATCCTTGTGTTCCGTGTGCTTGAGGTACTCGACACGGGTCAGCAGCACGCCGGCATTGGCGACGATGTAACGACCCGGCTCGAAGACCAGGGTCAGGTCACGTTCGCCGACACGCTCGCGTACGGCCTTGATGTAGTCGGCAATAAGCGGTGGCTGTTCGTCGTTGTAACGCACACCAACACCACCACCCAGGTCCAGGTGACGCAGGTGGATGCCACATTCGGCCAGGCGGTCGATCAGCGCCAGCAGGCGGTCGAGTGCGTCGAGGAACGGGGCGAGGGTGGTCAGCTGCGAACCGATATGGCAGTCGACACCCACCACTTCCAGGTTCGGCAGTTGAGCTGCGCGCAGATAGACGGCCTCGGCATCGGCGATGGCAATGCCGAACTTGTTCTCTTTCAGCCCGGTGGAAATATACGGGTGGGTACCGGCATCGACGTCAGGGTTGACCCGCAGCGAAATCGGCGCGCGTACGCCCATCTCGGCGGCGACGACCTGCAGGCGTTCCAGTTCGTCAGTGGACTCGACGTTGAAGCAGTGTACGCCGACTTCCAGGGCCCGACGCATGTCTTCACGGGTCTTGCCGACGCCGGAGAACACCACGCGGTCGGCGCGTCCGCCAGCGGCCAGGACGCGTTCCAGCTCACCGCCGGAGACGATGTCGAAGCCTGCGCCCAAGCGGGCGAGCACGTTCAGCACGGCCAGGTTGGAGTTCGCCTTGACTGCAAAGCAGACCAGGTGCGATACGCCTTCCAGGGCATCGGTATAGCTGCGGTAGCGCTCTTCGATATGGGCGCGCGAGTAAACGTACGTCGGCGTTGCGAAGCGCGCGGCGATGGCTGACAGCGCTACGTCTTCCGCGAACAGTTCACCTTCGCGGTAGCTGAAAGCGTCCATGGGATTCCCTTATTGGTGCTGGTGCGATTGCGATTTTTTGCCATCTTTGCTGTCGTCAGGCAGGTACAGAGGACCCTTTTGACCACAGGCGGAGACGAGGCAGGCAACCGCGACGAGCGCCGCGAGGGAGGAGATCAGGCGCTTCATGGCGAAATCCTTTGAAATAAGCAGTATTGCGCCCGAGTATACCGAGCGCCCAGCGCCTTGCCTATGTGGCTTGCCCGCCATCGGACAGGGGCGGTGGTCGGTATCCTTTGCATTCGTCGCGCTGGCCTCGTATCGTGCCCGGCTTGCGCGTGAGCAGAAAATTTCGAGGTTCTTGCAATGAGTTTGAGCGAAGCACGTTTTCATGACCTGGTCGATGCCACCCAGCAGGCGCTGGAAGACCTGTTCGACGAAAGCGGCCTGGACCTGGACATGGAAAATTCGGCCGGTGTCCTGACCATCAAGTTCGATAATGGCAGCCAGTTGATCTTCAGCCGGCAGGAGCCTTTGCGTCAGCTGTGGCTGGCTGCCCGTAGCGGCGGTTTCCATTTCGACTACGACCCGGAAAGCAAGAAGTGGATGTGCGATACCACTGACGAACTGTTGGGCGAAATGCTGGTGCGCATCGTCTTTGAGCAGTCTGGCGAGAAGCTCGACTTCGACGAGATTTGAAATGAGTGTTGCCAGCAAACCGGCTAAGCCGCTGTACAGCAATGTCAGCCCGGCGGTGCCTTCGCCGTGTATCAGCCTGTGCCGGCTCGATGAGCAGAAGGTCTGTCTGGGTTGTTTCCGGCATGTCGAGGATATTCGTCAGTGGCGTTCGGCGGATGACGAGCAGCGTCGTCAGATTTGCCGCGAAGCAGGTGCCCGGCGCACCCAGGCCGAGGCTCGCTGAGCCAGGGCTGCCTGCCTCCCCTCTTGTGTATTTGCCGGGCTGTGGTAGTGTCGAACGTATATCGGCACTGCCGAATTCCTGAAAACCCCGCCCTTGGGCGGGGTTTTTCTTTATATCGCCTAGAAAAAGGAGTCTGACTGGATCATGAGCACCAAGCCTTCCCTTATCCTCACCCGATTGGACGTACAACGTCTTGAGCGTTTGATCGATAGCCTCGACGAAAACGTGCCGGGTGTGCTCGCCTTGCAGGACGAGCTGGACCGCGCCGAGCAGGTGGTCGGTCACGAGGAGGTCCCGGCCGGTGTGGTGACCATGAACTCCCGCGTGCATTGCCGCGAGGAAGCCAGTGGCAAGGACTATCACCTGACCCTGGTCTACCCGAAGGATGCGGGTGCCGAAGGCAGCGTATCGATCCTGGCGCCGATTGGCTGCGCATTGCTGGGCCTGTCGGTCGGCGAGCAGATCGATTGGCCAGCACCGGGCGGCAAGACCCTCAAGCTCAAGCTGCTGGAGGTTGAGTACCAGCCGGAAGCCGCTGGTGACTTTGACCTCTGAACCTGGCTTAGAGCAGGGCCATGGCGTCGTTCAGGCGCGCCTCCAGTTCGTCCTTGTAGCGCAGGTAGCGGATGCTTGAACCTGGGCTTTCAGCGAGCAGGTCGGACAGGTCCAGGTCAGTGATGTAGCAGCGGTAGGGCGCAGCTTCACGGCGCTGCTCGACGATCTCGCGCGCAACCATGGCATACAGTTGGTCGCCATGGTCGAGCGCTGAAAATTCCTTTTGATTACAGTACAGCGTGACGTGAGCTGACTCGGTTGCGCTCGTCTGTAGGATCGCCTGTACGTCGTAGAAAAACCTGCCGCTGCTGTCCTGTGGCGCGGGGCGGGGTTCGACCCGGCGCGCTCGGCCTCCGCCCGAGGGCATAATCTGGTAGTAATGGATTGCCAGCGAGCCTTGCGCCAGTGGCCGGCGCGCGTTCTGACGAAAAACCACCGCCTGCAGGAAGCGCTGCAACGGCAGCAGCAGGCTGCTCTCGTCATGCATCGGCAGGCGTTGCTGCCACAACACGTTATGTTCATCCAGCACGTAGACATCGGCCCAGTCATCCCACAGGCGGTAGAACACCTGAAGGGCGTGCGGCTGGCCAAGCGCAAGCACTTGTGCCAGGTCATGCTCCTGCAGTGCATTGGCATCCAGGTGCAGGTGGCTGTAACTGCTCCGCTCCTGGCCCAGATACGCCAGAAGGGCCGCGTGGTCGTTCAGTGTGGCTATTTCGGTTGCGCCAGGTTGCAGGTTGAGCACGTGGGTATGCTGCTGAACCTGAATCAGGTAGCGGTACTCGAGGGGTTGCTCCAGGAGTGCCTGAGCGCTCATGAACACTTCTTCGACACGCAGGGCAATGGCCTGGGCCCGGTTATGACAGAAGCAGCGTACCCTCAAGCGTGGCGCAGGTGCGCCGCGCTCAAGGCTGCTCAGGTAATCGCGCAGGCAGCGCAGCAGGGCATGTTCGCCGTCATAGCGTTGAACCTGCACTTCGTTCCAACTGTTTAGTGTGACCTGGTCGAGGGTCAGTACCAGGTTCTCGCGCACGCCAGCGTAGCTCAGCGAGTCGGTACGCTCGGTGGTCATCAGGATGTTCAGGTCGCGGTGTTGGCGCAGTGGGTCGATGCCGACATTCACCAGCAACAGCACCTCCTCGGCTACGCTGGGTTGCAGCAGGCGTTCCTCACTGACACGGGGCAGTGGCAGGGCTACGCTGTGCTGCAGGCTGCCGAGCAGGTTGAACAGCTCGTACTCGCTCAGGTCGCTGCTGCCTGGATACAGCGCTAGTCGCGTACTGCTGTCGATCACGCCATTGCGATGGGCCCAGGTCAGCAGTTCAAGTAACCCGCGGCACCGTTTGATCGGGGCGAAGTGCTCCCATTCCTGCGGGCCGAGGTTGCCGCTGTAGAGTGTCCATTGAACCCGCTCCGGTGCGTTGCCGGTACTTGATTGGACCAGCGTCAGGGTGTCTTCGGCCAGGTCAGGGGCCACGCCTGGGTTGATGAAGTCGACTTTGCCAGCACGGCGCCCGAAAGCTGCATGCAAGCGTCGGCCAAGCACGTTGAGGTCGCGTTGGTCGATGCGATTGCTCGCCTGTTGGCTGCGTGCGAACTGGTTGAGAAAGCGGTAGCCGTAGTTCAACTCATCGACCAGCACCCGCCGCTCGCTCTCGACCTGACGAACTTTCCATTGGCTGCGGCTGTCGAGCAGGGCCAATTGGCGTTCGTCCCAACCCCATTCCTGGCAAAGGCGTGCAAGCTGCTCGCGTTGCCAGCCACTCACGCGCTGGCGTGCCAGGTTGCTGAGTTTCTTGTTGACCTTCAGGTACAGGCTGCGTCGCACCAGCTCCAGCCGTTGGCTGTCGCCGCTGGCCTTCAGGTAGCGCTCGATGCGCCGGTAAACCATCACGTAGGGGTCGAGTTCGTCTGGGTCCAGGCGGTTGGCGAACACGGCCTGTTTGAACTGCAGGCTGAGGCAGTGTACCTGTGGATGCTCGCTGGCATAGGCTTCGGTCAGTAGCAGTTTAAGTACAGATTTGTAGGGCGACTCAATCCCTTTGTACAACTGCCAGAGCCCGGCACCGATGAACTCGCCGGCCGGGATATGGGCCAGATGGCCAAGATCCAGAACCTCTTCTTCGCGGACAAACCGTTTGGACAGCAGCGTGCGGGTGAATTCGGCATAGCGCGCTTCTTCGTGCACAGGTACCAGCCACCAAAGCGGTGTGCGGCCGGCCAGCCAGATGGCGGTGCGGTAGAACTCATCAAGTAGCAGGTAATGCTGAGTGGTGCCGCAATCTTCCGAACTGAGCCTGGTGTTGCGTTCGCCCTGAACGAATCGCTGCGGGTCGATCAGGAACATGTGTGCTTCGGCGCCCTGGCTGGCGGCCCAGATCTCCAGCAACGTGCACTTTTTGCGCAGCTCGGCCAGGGCGGTGTCGTCCAGGTCGCAAGCGTGGCATACCCACACATCCATGTCGCTTTGTTCGGCTTGGGCCAGGGTGCCGAGGCTGCCCATCAGGAACAGCCCATGAATGGGGCGTGGCGGGTTGCCGTGGCGAGGCCTGTAGCTGAACGAGCGCGTCAGGCGCTGCGCTTCAGCCAGCTGCTGTGCATCGGGCTCGTAACCGGAGACACCCGCTGGGGTAGAGCCTGAGACATAGCCGGGAAACAGTGGGTGATTGACGTGGAAGAGCAGCGGTAGCAGGTTAAGGACGAGTTGCTGTCTGCTCGACAAACCGTCCATGGCGCGTGCCAGGCGACCTTCGTTCAGGCGCAGAAAACGCGCGCGCAACTGATTGAGCACCTTGCGGTCGATGCCTGTATCCAGGTCCGGGCGGATTTCATAGGGGTGGTTCATTATGGATTCAAACCGGCCTACAGGCTCGACAAGAGAACGTCAGTTAGCACTGGCGAGTTTAGCCCTAGTAATGCAGTCGGTTTAAGCCGTATTTGGTTTTTGACGCCATTTTTTCGTGGGCGGTGCAGCGTCGTGTACGGCCCGAAGGCCGTGCAAGACGCTGGCGCGTGAGGCTTGCCGGTGAAGGTGTCGGCGGGTATTCAGGCTGTTTCGGTCACGTTGAGGATGGTCAGCAGCTGCTGTGCATGCTCGGCGGCGTCCAGGCCCAGGCTGGTCAGGTAACCGCCATCGGGTTGGGTGATCAGTTCCTTGTCATGCAGGCGTTTGGCGGCGGCAATGGCTTGGGGCGCTGCCGTCTTGGTGTGAATTTTCAGGCCTTCCTGGGTATTGGCCAGGTTGAACAGTGCAAGTATTTCCAGTTCGGCAACCAACTCGGGGGTAAATGACATAGGTACTCCGACATTTCCTGAATTTGCGGTTGGCACCTTGGTAACGGATGCCTGGCTTTGGAGTGTAGTTCAGTCTTTTTCCGGCGGTAGTTCGGGCAGTGCGCGCAGGGCAGTTTCGTACCATTCGGTGTTGAATGCACGGTCTTCATCGAGCATGGCGTCAATCTCGATAGCCAGTACATGAGCCATCAGGTTGAGGATGTCTTCGCGCTCATAGCCTACCAGCGTCAGCTTGTTGAAAGCCGCCTTGGCGGCCGGTGGCTCACCGGACTCGATCTGATTCTCGATGGCCTGGGTCAGGGTGGCTTCGGCGAAGGTTTCTTCGTCGTCGCTGTCGATTTTGTTCTGTTCGCTCATGGTGATTCCTCGCGTTGAGCCTGCAGTTTGCCATGAGCGCACAGGTCATGTCGCAGTATCGACACGATCCATGATGCTGGTCAGCCCGGGCCAATCGTTCTATAACACCCCGGGCCAACTCCTTACGGCCTGGAGGCTGTTTTCATGCTCAAGCTTCATGGTTTTGCAGTCAGCAACTACTACAACATGGTCAAACTGGCACTGCTGGAAAAGGGCCTGCCCTTTGAAGAGGTGCCGTTCAACGGTGGCCAGAGTGATGACGCTCTGCAGGTCAGCCCGCGGGGCAAGGTCCCGGTACTGGAAACCGAGCACGGCTTTATCAGTGAGACCAGCGTGATCCTCGAGTACATCGAGCAGGTGCATCCTGAGCATGCCTTGCTGCCTGCCGAGGCCTATGCGCGTGCCAAGGTTCGCGAGCTGGCCAAGGAAATCGAGCTGTATATCGAACTGCCGGCACGGGTTTGTTACCCCGAGGCGTTTTTCGGCATGCAGGTGGACGCGGTCATCAAGGAAAAGGCCAAGGGCGAACTGTTGGCGGGGCTTGATACCCTCAAGCGCAACGGCGTGTTCTCGCCTTACGTTGCTGGTAACACGCTGACTCTGGCCGACCTGTATTTCTTCTACAGTGTCGATCTGGCGCGCGGTGTCGGCCTCAAGATATTTGGTCAGGACTTGCTGGAAGACTTCCCGCAGGCCAAGGCGCTGTTCGCCCGGCTCAAGGAGAGCCCGCATGTGCAGAAGATCGCAGCGGACAAGGAAGCGCAGATGCCCGCCTTCCTCGAGATGATTCGCAGCGGCAAGCGCTGAGTTGAAACAGGCTCGCCGTGCTGCCCGGCGAGCCTGTATCGAGGCTTAACGGCTGGCCAGCAGGGCCTTGCCGCGTTGCACCGCAGCCCGTACCTGGGCTGGAGCGGTACCGCCAATGTGGTTACGGGCGTTGACCGAGCCTTCCAGGGTCAGGACGGCAAATACGTCTTGCTCGATCTGGTCGCTGAACTGGCGCAGTTCGTCCAGGCTCATTTCCGCCAGGTCCTTGCCGGTGTCGACGCCGTATTTCACTGCATGGCCGACGATTTCGTGGCAGTCACGGAACGGCAGGCCGCGCCGTACCAGGTAATCAGCCAGGTCGGTGGCGGTGGAGAAGCCGCGCAGTGCGGCTTCGCGCATGATCGCATGACGCGGCTTGATGGCCGGGATCATGTCGGCGAAGGCCCGCAGCGAGTCGCGCAGGGTGTCGGCGGCGTCGAACAGCGGCTCTTTGTCTTCCTGGTTGTCCTTGTTGTAGGCCAGTGGCTGGCCTTTCATCAGGGTCAGCAGGCCGGTCAGGGCGCCGAATACACGGCCGCTCTTGCCGCGCACCAGCTCTGGCACGTCCGGGTTTTTCTTTTGCGGCATGATCGAGCTGCCGGTGCAGAAGCGGTCAGGCAGGTCGATGAACTGGAATTGCGCACTGGTCCACAGCACCAGCTCTTCGGAGAAGCGCGACAGGTGCATCATCGCCAGGCTGGCGGCAGCGCAGAATTCAATGGCGAAGTCGCGGTCAGAGACGCCGTCCAGCGAGTTGCCGGCCACGGCTTCAAAGCCCAGCAGCTGGCAGGTCAGTTCACGGTCGATCGGGTAGGTGGTACCGGCCAGTGCGGCACTGCCCAGCGGCATGCGGTTGGTGCGCTTGCGGCAGTCGACCAGGCGCTCGTAGTCACGGCTGAGCATCTCGAACCAGGCCAGCAGGTGGTGGCCGAAGGTCACCGGTTGCGCGGTCTGCAGGTGCGTGAAGCCCGGCATGATGGTTTCCGCTTCGCGCTCGGCTTGCTCCAGCAGGCCTTGTTGCAGGCGGGTGATCTCAGCGAGGATCAGGTCGATTTCGTCACGCAGCCACAGGCGGATATCGGTGGCGACCTGGTCGTTACGGCTACGCCCGGTGTGCAGCTTCTTGCCGGTGATCCCGATGCGATCGGTCAGGCGCGCCTCGATGTTCATGTGAACGTCTTCGAGGTCGATGCGCCAGTCGAAGTTGCCGGCTTCGATTTCGCTCTGGATGGTTTTCAGCCCGTCGATGATGCTGTCGCGCTCGGCATCGGTGAGAACGCCGACCTTCGCCAACATGGTGGCGTGGGCGATCGAACCCATGATGTCGTGGCGATACAGGCGCTGGTCGAAGTTGACGGAAGCGGTGAAGCGGGCGACGAAAGCGTCGACGGGCTCACTGAAGCGGCCGCCCCAGGACTGGTTGGTCTTGTCAGTGCTCATGGATTCGCTCGTTGAAGGCGTGAACGGGAAAAGTGGCGCCGATAATAGCAGGATTGGCAGCATTGACGGCGTTCGGCGGTCGGCATAAATGGGTGATCGAGGTTCTGGCTGGCGCCGTTGAAGGTGTGTTCTTGACAGGATATTTGGCGAATGAACGGCAGCGTTCCGGCAACCGTCTACAGTTGGACTGAGGATTGGCATCTTTACTGCCGACCCAGTGAATTTTTAGCCATCGTGCGAGTCTGAGCGTGGATCGCCGTGACGGTCGTCACTTCACCTGTCTACGCTATCCTTGTGCGAGACTCACGCAGGAATCCAGCGCAATATGAATGTCCTGATCGTTGATGACGAACCCCAAGCCCGCGAACGCTTGAGCCGCATGCTCGGCGAGCTTGAGGGCTATACCGTGCTGGAGCCTAGCGCCACCAATGGTGAAGAGGCCCTGGCACTGATCGACAGCCTTAAACCCGATGTCGTCCTGCTCGACATTCGTATGCCAGGCCTGGATGGCCTTCAGGTGGCAGGTCGCTTGTGCGAGCGTGAAGCACCACCGGCGGTGGTGTTCTGTACGGCGGATGATGAGTTCGCGGTAAACGTATTCAAAGACAGCACCCTGGGCTGCCTGATCAAGCCGGTACGCGCCGAGGAGTTGCGGGACAGCTTGCGCAGGGCAGAGCGTCCCAGCCGGGTGCAGTTGGCGGCGTTGACGCGCCCGGCCGCTGAGAGCGGCATCGGGCCTCGCAGTCACATCAGTGCGAGAACCCGCAAAGGCATCGAAATGATCCCGCTGGATCAGGTCATTTACTTCATCGCCGATCACAAATACGTCACCCTGCGCCATGAGTCCGGCGAAGTCTTGCTGGATGAACCACTCAAGGCCCTTGAGGATGAGTTCGGTGACCGCTTTGTCCGTATCCACCGCAATGCGTTGGTCGCGCGTAACCGTATTGAACGCCTGCAGCGCACGCCGCTAGGGCATTTCCAGCTTTATCTGAAAGGGCTCAATGGCGATGCGCTGGTGGTCAGCCGTCGGCATGTGGCGGGCGTGCGCAAGATGATGCAGCAGCTCTAAAGGACAGTGCTGGAGCGAATCGTGCCAAGGACGGCGACCTTATCCGATAATTTAGATCTGCTAGCGCGTTGGACTGAGCTGTTATCATCCGTAGCAACTCTCTCGTACGGATCGTTCCATGTCCACTCGCGAAATCCGCATTGCCACCCGCAAAAGTGCCCTTGCCCTCTGGCAGGCTGAATATGTCAAAGCCCGTCTAGAGGAAGCCCATCCCGGCCTGCTGGTGACGCTGGTGCCAATGGTCAGCCGCGGTGACAAGCTGCTTGACTCGCCGCTGTCGAAGATTGGCGGCAAGGGCCTGTTCGTCAAGGAACTGGAAACTGCACTGCTTGAGCGCGAAGCCGACATTGCGGTGCACTCGATGAAAGACGTGCCCATGGACTTCCCCGAAGGCCTGGGCCTGTATTGCATCTGCGAGCGCGAAGACCCGCGCGACGCGTTTGTTTCCAACACCTTCCCAAACCTCGAAAGCCTGCCGGCGGGCAGCGTGGTCGGTACCTCCAGCCTGCGCCGTCAGGCACAGTTGCTGGCGCGTCGCCCCGACCTGCAAATCCGCTTCCTGCGGGGCAACGTCAATACCCGCCTGGCCAAGCTCGATGCGGGTGAGTACGACGCGATCATCCTGGCGGCTGCCGGCTTGATCCGCCTCGGCTTTGAAGACCGTATCAGCTCTACCATCAGTGTCGATGACAGCCTGCCCGCCGGCGGCCAAGGTGCCGTGGGGATCGAATGCCGCAGTGCCGACAGTGAAATCCATGCGTTGCTGGCGCCGCTGCACCATCGCGACACCGCCGACCGTGTCAGCGCAGAGCGGGCGTTGAACAAGCACCTCAACGGCGGTTGTCAGGTACCGATTGCCTGTTATGCCGTGCTTGAAGGTGATCAGCTATGGCTGCGCGGCCTGGTAGGTCAACCCAGCGGTGGCACGTTGCTCAACGCCGAAGCGCGTGCGCCACGCGCCGATGCCGAGGCGCTGGGTGTTCGGGTCGCCGAAGACCTGCTCAAGCAGGGGGCCGGTGAGATCCTCAAGGCTGTTTATGGCGAGGCCGGTCACCCGTGAGCAGCTGGCGTCTGCTGCTTACGCGGCCGGCCGAAGACGGTGCAGCGCTGGCGCAAACGCTTGCGCAGAGCGGCGTCTTCAGCAGCAGTTTGCCTTTGCTGGAAATCGAACCACTGGCGCTTGATGCCGCGCAGCGCAGCACGGTGGCTCACCTGGATCGCTACTGTGCGGTTATCGTCGTGAGCAAACCGGCGGCGCGCCTGGGCTTGGCGCAGCTGGATCACTACTGGCCACAACCGCCGCAGCAAGCCTGGTTCACGGTCGGCGCTGCTTCGGCGCAGATTCTGGAAGCGCATGGCCGGGAGGTGCATTACCCCCGCACTGGCGATGACAGCGAGGCACTTTTGCAGTTGCCCGCCTTGCATGAGGCGATTAACCGGCCCGATGCGCGTGTATTGATCATGCGCGGTGAGGGCGGGCGTGAGTTGTTGGCCGAGCGTTTGGCCGAACAAGGTGCTAGTGTCGACTACCTCGAATTGTACCGACGTTGCCTGCCTGTCTACCCGCCGTCGACATTGCAGCGGCGTGTCGAGGAAGAGCGTTTGAATGGCCTGGTGGTCAGCAGCGGCCAAGGGTTTGAACATTTGCAGCAATTGGCCGGCGAGGACTGGCCGCAGTTGGCGCGGTTGCCTATTTTTGTGCCGAGCCCTCGGGTGGCAGCCCAGGCCCGTGCAGCCGGTGCCCTGAATGTAATAGATTGTCGCGGTGCCAATGCCGCGGCCTTGCTGGCGGCGTTGCGGGAAACTCCTGCACCTGCCCTCTAAGGCGCTAAGCTGATTGGCGACGTGCCTCAATGCAAAGGATGGATACGTGAGCGAAACTGTCTTGCCCAACGATGAAGTGCAGTCGGCGCCCGAGGCGCCAGAACAAACGCCTGCCGCGGCGGCAAAGCGCGGCGGTAATGGTTTGGCGATTCTCGCGCTGTTGCTGGGTGCCGCGGGTGTAGCCGTGGGGGGCTGGGGCGTATGGCAAGTACGTCAGCTTCAAGGCGCCGATCAGGCCCAGGGCGAACACTTGCAAGCGCTGAACACCTTGGCCGAGGCTCTGCAAACACGTGAGCAGCAGCTTTCGGCGCAGCTTGCCGGCCTGCCACCGGCCGCCGAGCTGGAAGACCGTCGCCGCCTGGTCGCGCAGTTGCAGGGCGACCAGCAACGCTTGAGTCAGCGCCTGGAAAGTGTGTTGGGGGCGAGCCGCAAAGACTGGCGGCTGGCAGAGGCTGAGCACCTGTTGCGTCTGGCCAGCCTGCGTTTGTCGGCGCTGCAGGACATTGCCAGTGCCCGCGCCCTGGTTCAGGGTGCTGATGACATTCTGCGTGAGCAAAGCGACCCGGGTGCTTTCGCTGCCCGCGAGCAGTTGGCCAATAGCCTGGCCGCACTGCACAGCGTAGAGCAGCCAGACCGCACTGGGTTGTTCCTGCAATTGGCCGCGCTGCGTGATCAAGTGGTGCAGTTGAGCGCACTGGCCCCAGACTTCCAGGTCAAGGCTGAAGGCGATTCAGCCTTGATCGCCGATGGTGATGGCGCAAGCCGTTGGTCGCAGTGGTGGGACAAGATTTCCCGCTACATTCGCATCGATTTCAATGCCGATGAAAACATCCGGCCATTGTTGGCCGGGCAGGCGCTGAATCAGGTTCGTCTGGCCTTGAGCCTGACGCTTGAGCAAGCCCAGTGGGCTGCGCTCAATGGCGAGCCGAAAGTGTATGCCCAGGCGCTGGCAGAAGCGCGCAGCGTGCTGCTGGCCAACTTCAACCCTGATCATGCACAAAGCCGGATCATGCTTGAGCGTTTGCAGGCCTTGGCTGACGCGCCGGTATCGGTTGTCACGCCGGATCTGGCGCAAAGCCTGAGTGCGGTTCAGGCGTATATCGAGCGTCGTCATCTGCCTGCCGAAGAAGTGCCAGCCGGCAAGGCAGCTGAGGAGGCGCGCCCATGAAGCGTGTCTACCTGTTGACGGTCGTGGCGATTGCGGTGGCCGCGCTGGTAGGTATCGGCATGGCACACCACAGTGGCTACGTGTTGATTTCCTACGGCAACTTCTTCCGCTATGAGTCCAGTGTGTGGGCAACGCTGGCGGTGTTGCTTGGGGTGTGGCTGCTGTTTTTGCTTGTTCGCTACCTGATCAGTGTGGTGTTCGTCTCTGGTGGGGTGGTCAACCCATGGTCTCGGCGCAACCGCGACCGGCGTACTCGCCTGGCCATCGAACAGGGCCAACTGGATCTGGCCGAAGGCCGTTGGGCCAGCGCCCAGCGCAACCTGCACCGTGCCGCCGAAGCTGAGCGTCAGCCCTTGCTCTACTACCTCGGTGCTGCCCGTGCTGCCAACGAACTTGGCCGTACCGAAGACTGCGACAACCTGCTGGAGCGTGCCCTGGAGCGTCAGCCCCAGGCCGAACTGGCCATCGCCCTGAGTCATGCCCAGTTGCAAACCGACCGTGGCGACCTCGATGGAGCGCTGGAGACCCTGCAAGCCATGCATGATCGCCATCCGCACAGTGTTCAGGTGCTGCGCCAGTTGCAAGGCCTGCATCGACAGCGCGGCGACTGGTCTGCTTTGATCCGTTTGTTTCCGGCCTTGCGCAAGGAAAAAGCCCTGCCGGCTGCCGAGCTGAGCGAGTTGGAGCAGCGCGCCTGGGGTGAGAACCTGTCACTGGCAGCCCGCCGTGAAAACGACGACCAGACCGGGCTTCAATCATTGGCGCGTGCCTGGGAACAGTTGACCTCGGCGCAGCGGCAGGAGCCGCAACTGGTGCTGGCCTACGCCGAGCAACTGCGCCAGTTGGGTGCCGAGGCTCAGGCTGAAAAGGCGTTGCGTACGGCACTCAAACGTCAGTACGAGAGCCATCTCGCCCGTCTTTATGGGCTGGTCCGGGGTGAAGATCCTGTACGTCAGTTGCAGACAGCCGAAGGCTGGTTGAAGCTGCACCCCGATGACCCAAGCCTGTTGTTGACCCTCGGTCGTCTGTGCCTGCAAAACCGCCTGTGGGGCAAGGCACGTGACTACCTGGAAAGCAGCCTGAACCTGCAGCGTAACCCCGAGACCTGTGCCGAGCTGGCGCGTTTGCTGGCGGGGTTGGGTGATACCGAGCGCAGCAATCAGTTGTTTCAGGAAGGCTTGGTGCTGCTGGATGAGCGTCTGCTGGCGCTGCCCTTGCCTGAGGGTGTTCGCAGCTAGTAACGAAGCGTACAGGCCCGCTTGGCACGGCGGGCCTGTATGACTGGGTAATTGTTCCTACAGCGTGTGGTTTATTGTGCCTTCGGCGGCCTCTCTCCAGTCCCTTCTGGTTTGCCGTACTTTCTGCTTTTTGTTGGCGAAGAGTCCCGAAGGGCTCGTATTGAAAGGGGTTGTGGCTTTCCTCTACCGTTGATGCCCCTTCATTCCGCTCTTGGAATTCTTCATGCCGTTGGTTCGTTTGCGCTCCTTGTTCCTCCTGGCCTTTGTGGCATCTCTGGCCATATTGGGGGGGACGTTCTACCTGGAGTTAGGTCTCGGCCTGGTGCCGTGTCCCTTGTGCCTGAGCCAGCGCATCCTGCTGTCGTTGTTCGCCATTGTCTGTCTGGGCGCGTTACTGCAGCGACCACGACTGCGTGGGCTGTGTCGCTACGCTGCTGTGGCCTTGGTGTGTGCCGTGCTCGGGGTCTTGCTGGCGGCCCGGCATATCTGGCTGCAAAGTGCTTCATTCGTGCCTGAAATGGAGTGTCATCCGCCCTTGGGCTACCTGGTCTACACACGGTCCTGGAGTCAGGTGCTGGAGGCCATGCTGCTGGGGAGCCCGGACTGCGTGCGAATCAGTTGGACCTTCATGGACCTGAGTGTTCCTGAATGGAGCCTGCTGGCGTTCATGGTCTTGACGCTTTTTACCCTGACCGTGACGTTTGTTGGCCTGCGTATACGGATGGTCCGTAGGCGAATGGCACGCCTCTGACCCCTTGGCAGCATGCTCGGCAGTATCGCAAGTCGCTGATTCGATTGACCTGGAACAGCTTTGTAGATGAGCGGCGCTACGTCGCAGGATTAAACACTTGTATGAACTTTGTCGCCTGCGTACCTTGAAGGCATGGGCGCACGGGAATAATCTCCCCAGCACGCAGACAAAAAAACTACGCTATGCCGGTTTGCTGCTTTCAACCGGTCACAACAATGCGTGACGCGGTGTAGTGCAGCACGACCCTGAAGGGAAGAGATCGCCATGCTCGATAGTTGTCAGAATGCTCAGGAACGCTGGGGTGGGGTTCATCGGCTGATTGACCGCTGGCTGGAGGAGCGGGCGGAACTGGTGGAAGCCTTCCGTAAGCTGCGCGATGCAAAGCCGGCCTTCGCCGACAAGGACATGAATCGGGATTTCTGTGCGGTGCTGGTGGACTATGTGTCGGCCTGGCACTTCGAGGTGCAGGAGCAACTGGTCAGCGAGGCCAAGGCTTTTGGTGATAACCGCAGCCTGGAGTTGGCCGAACAGATCAGCCCGCGTATCGACGACATTACCCAGATTGCCCTTGCCTTTAACGATCACTGCGACAAAGGCAACTGCAACGACCCCGAGCGTTTCGCCAAGAAACTCCAGGAACTGGGCGGCCTGTTGCATGAGCGTTTTGAGCTGGAAGACTGCCTGATCGAGGTGCTGCACAACGCGCACAAGGAAGAGGGCGCGGTTCAGGCCTGAACCGTCAATTTGCTACGCCGAGCAGTTCAATCTCGAACGTCAGAGGCGTGTACGGCGCAATCAAGTCCCCGGCACCTTCAGCGCCATATGCGAGCGCTGAAGGAATGACCAGCCGCCATTTTGAGCCTGTCGCCATCTGCGGCAAGCTCACCTGCCACCCTTCAATCACGCTGTTCAGGCTGAACCACTGCGGTTGTTCGCTTTGGTCGAAGACCGTACCGTCTGGAAGTGTGCCGACATAGCGAACCTGAACCTTGCCGCCGCTGGTGGGCTTGGCCCCAGTGCCTGCTACCAGCTCGCTGACCAGGACACCTTCCGGCAACTCTCGTACGCCGGCCCTGGCACGTTCAGTGGCCATGAAGCGGCGTTCAACACCGAGTAGCTGTTCACTCTGCGCCTGTTCTGCGGCGTCGTTGGCCTGGGCATCGTGCTGGCTGAGCAGTGCCTCCATACGCGTTTTACTCAGGGCCAGTGGCTTGTTCTGATAGGCCTGTTGCAGGCCGTCGATCAATGCCTTGAGTTGCAGGTCCGGGACTTCTTCGCGCAGGCGTTCTCCGAGGCTGGCGCCCAGGCTGTAAGCAAGGTCATGAGCGTCGTTGGCATTGCCATCTGCCTGCGCCATGGCCGGTGACAGCAAGACAAGAAACGGCAGTAGAAAGTAGCGCGGCATGGCAAGGGTCCAGGTTTCGGAGAAGCACAATTATGCCAGCCTGAAGGTATTGTCCAAGGCTTTATCGGCAGTGTTTCCAGCAGCATCTACACTTGCCTCCAGCGGCAACGATACGCACTTTGCCCAGGCATGCAACGCGGCGCATCCATTACGGTCAACATGCCCTAGCGGCGATAGCAGCAGAAGACTAGTATGAGCCGCAACTACATCAGCCAGGAGGTAAGCCATGTCGGCCAATAAGAAGCCAGTAAGTACGCCGTTACACCTGCTCCATCAACTCTCCAGCAGCCTGCTTGAGCATTTGGAAAACGCCTGCTCGCAAGCGCTGGCTGATGCAGAAAAACTGTTGGCCAAGTTGGAAAAACAACGTGGCAAGGCACAGGAAAAACTTCATAAAGCGCGCCTCAAACTTCAGGACGCTGCCACTGCAGGCAAGGCCAAGGCACAGAACAAGGCCAAGAATGCCGTAGCGGAGCTTGAGGAATTGCTCGATGCATTGAAGGAGCGTCAGGCACAAACCCGCACCTATATCCTTGAGCTCAAGCGCGATGCTCAGGAAAGCCTGAAGCTTGCCCAGGGCGTGGGTAAAGTAAAAGAGGCTGCCAGCAAAGTCCTGACCCTGCGTAGCGACAAGGCAGCGGTTACCGCTACCGCCGCCAGCAAACCGACCACTGCCAAAGCAGTTGCCAAACCGGCTGCAACCAAAGCGCCGGCCAAACCTGCGACCGCCAAGGCACCTGCCCGAGCTGCAGCCAAGCCAGCCACAGCGGTGAAGGCCCCGGCCAAACCTGCCGCTAAAACTGCTGCTGCCAAGCCTGCTGCGGTCAAAGCCCCCGCTCGCGCTGCTGCCAAGCCTGCCGCCGCCAAGGCGCCAGTCAAGGCCGCTGCCAAACCAGCTGCCGCTGCGAAAGCCCCAGCCAAGCCTGCCGCCAAACCAGCCGCGGCCAAGGCTCCAGTTCGAGCGGCTGCGAAACCTGCTGCCAAAGCCCCAGCCAAGCCTGTCGCTGCCAAGCCTGCAAGTCCGGCCACGCCAGCACCAGCCGCCGCTGCACAACCGGCTGCACCTGCAAGCCCGGTAGCCCCTGCTGCTCAGTCGCCGTCGACCGCGTCTTGAGTGCTTGCTGCCGCGACGCGTAGCTTCTGCAACGCGTCGCGGTACGCTTTAACGCCATCCGGCGACAGCCGTTCCAGCCAGTCCGACTCAGCCACTTCTGCGGCTGGCCACGCCTGCGAGGCCGTTTGCAGGCGCTCTAGCAGCTCGCGTTCAGCAGCCAACTCCAGTGCCTTGAGTTGCTCGCGCAGGCGAGCCTGCGCTGGGTCCAGGCTTGCTGCTTCGCGCCATTGCTGGCGCAGTGAGCGTAGTGGCGTCACCACCTGGCGGTGCCAGGGTTCGGCCAACTGTTGCAACTGTGCCACGCGGGAGGCATCGGGCTTTACACCACGGGCT
Organism: Pseudomonas sp. FFUP_PS_473; assembly: GCF_002858665.1. Taxonomy (NCBI): domain Bacteria; kingdom Pseudomonadati; phylum Pseudomonadota; class Gammaproteobacteria; order Pseudomonadales; family Pseudomonadaceae; genus Pseudomonas; species Pseudomonas sp. FFUP_PS_473. The sequence continues at coordinate 51,972 of NZ_PJQQ01000027.1, read as the reverse complement.
TCCAGCCAGGTAGCACAGAGCAGCAGGCAGACATTCCCCCCCTGGTGCTGCAGGCTCAGGCAGGCCGCTTCCACCCCCGGACGGGCATAGAGGCTCACGGCAAAATTCCACAGGTCGGTGTACATGGTCCCACTCGCGCCAGTTGGCGGCGAAGCTGGTAGACTTCGCGGCCATTATGATCAGACTATCGAACCTCACTTTACAGCGTGGTCCACAGCGCCTGCTAGAAGGCGCTGAGCTCACCCTGCACCCCGGCCAGAAAGCCGGCCTGATCGGCGCCAATGGTGCCGGTAAATCCAGCCTGTTCGCATTGCTGCGCGGTGAGCTGACGCCCGACGCCGGTAACTGTCAGCTGCCGGGCGATTGGCGCATCGCGCACATGCGTCAGGAGGTCGATACCCTCGAGCGCCTGGCCGTGGACTATGTGCTCGATGGTGATGAGCGCCTGCGCACCATCCAGCGCGATCTGGAGGCAGCGGAGTCGGCTCACGACGGTACCGCTGTGGCGCGCCTGCATATTGAACTCGACAGTGCCGACGGTTACACGGCTGATGCCCGTGCCCGCAAGTTGCTGGCGGGCCTTGGCTTCAGCAATGAGCAGATGGAACGCCGGGTAGGTGACTTCTCCGGTGGCTGGCGGATGCGCCTGAACCTGGCGCAGGCGCTGATGTGCCCGTCCGATCTGTTGCTGCTCGACGAACCGACCAACCACCTTGACCTGGATGCGATCCTTTGGCTGGAAGACTGGCTCAAGGGTTACCCCGGCACCTTGCTGTTGATCTCCCACGACCGCGATTTCCTTGATGCGGTGGTCGACCATGTGGCCCATGTCGAGCAGTGCAAACTGACCCTCTACCGGGGTGGTTACAGCGCGTTCGAGCGTGCCCGTGCCGAACGCCTGGCGCAGCAACAGCAGGCCTATGAGAAGCAACAGGCCCAACGTGCGCACATGGAGAAGTACATCGCCCGGTTCAAGGCACAGGCCACCAAGGCCCGTCAGGCACAAAGCCGGATCAAGGCCCTGGAACGGATGGAGGAGTTGTCGGCGGCCCATGTCGACTCGCCGTTCGACTTCACCTTCCGCGAATCAGAGAAAATCTCCAGCCCCTTGCTCGACCTTTCTGAAGCGCGGCTGGGCTATGGCGATAAAACCATTCTGGAGAAGGTCAAGCTGCAGTTGGCGCCAGGTGCGCGCATCGGCTTGCTTGGCCCTAACGGTGCGGGCAAGTCGACCCTGATCAAGAACCTCGCAGGCGAGCTTGAGCCGCTGGCTGGACGCCTGGTGCGCGGTGAGAACCTGGTGGTGGGCTACTTCGCCCAGCACCAACTCGACTCGCTGGACAGCAAAGCCAGCCCATTGCTGCACCTGCAACGCCTGGCACCGACCGAGCGTGAGCAGACCTTGCGCGACTTCCTGGGTGGTTTCGACTTCCGTGGTGGTCGACTCGACGAGCCGGTACTGAATTTCTCCGGTGGCGAGAAAGCCCGCTTGGCGCTGGCGTTGATTGCCTGGGAGCGGCCGAACCTCCTGCTGCTCGACGAACCGACCAACCATTTGGACCTGGAAATGCGCCTGGCGTTGACCATGGCATTGCAGGAGTTCAGCGGTGCAGTGTTGGTGGTATCCCACGACCGTCACCTGCTCAAGAGCACCACCGACGAGTTCCTGCTGGTGGCCGACGGCAAGGTCGACACCTTCGATGGAGACCTGGACGACTACACCCGCTGGCTGGCGGAGTACCGTCAGCGTAATGCCCCGGTCAGCAGTGCACCGGCCAACGCCGACAAGACCGACAAGAAAGCCCAGCGTCAGGCGGCGGCAGCGCTGCGCCAGCAGTTGGCGCCGCACAAGCGCGAAGCGGAAAAGCTCGAGCGTGAGCTGGGCACCGTGCATGAGCAGTTGGCGAAAGTCGAAGCCAGCCTCGGCGACAGTGCCCTTTACGAAGCTGCCCGTAAGGATGAGTTGCGTGAGCTGCTGGCCCGCCAGGCCCAGCTCAAGGGCCGTGAGGCCGAGCTGGAGGAGGCCTGGATGGAGGCGCTGGAAGTGCTGGAGACCATGCAGGCGGAGCTGGAGGCACTGTCGTGATGGCGGCGTTGCGACAGTTGCTGCCGGTGGAGTGGATCGAGCCCTTGTGGCTCGGTTTGCAGATCCTGCTGATCCTGGTCGCGGCCTTTTTCCTGCAGCGTGTGGTCGCACGCTGTTTGAGCCGGCTGGCGCAACGTTACCCGTTGCCGCCAGAGTTGATAATGCCGCTGCGCGGTGGCCTGCGCTGGCTGATCATGGGCAGCGCACTGATTGTCGTGCTGGAGCGTCTGGGGGTGTCGGCCACCGTGCTCTGGACCGCACTGTCGGGGTTTGTCGCCGTCGCAGCAGTCGCGTTCTTTGCCATGTGGAGTGTGCTGTCCAACCTGCTCTGCGCGGTGCTGATCTTCACTGTTGGGCCGTTCCGTCTGGGTGATGTGGTCGAGCTGGTGGATACCACTGACAAGCCGGGTGTCAAAGGCCGTGTCATTGCCATCAACCTGTTGTTCACCACGCTGGTCGAGCTGCCCGAGACTGGCGGTGCACTGGTGCAGGTGCCCAACAGCCAGTTCTTCCAGAAGTCGGTACGGCGTTGGCGCGGCGCTGATGCACTACCGTTGGTGGGTGAGGACGCGCCGAAGGGCAACTGATCGGCGGTCAAAAAAACCGTGGCGTTTTTTCCAGCGGCGCATTAGCGTTGGGCTTTGTACTAGAGTCCCCGCTGAGGTGTGTCATGTCGCTGGAAACATGGTTGGCGTTCTTTGTTGCATGTTGGGTGATTAGCCTGTCTCCGGGCGCTGGCGCCATTGCCTCGATGTCCTGTGGCCTGCAGTATGGCTTCTGGCGGGGCTACTGGAATGCGCTGGGCCTGCAATTGGGGTTGATCATGCAGATTGCGATCATCGCCGCGGGCGTGGGGGCGGTGCTGGCGGCATCCGCCACGGCCTTCCAGTTCATCAAGTGGTTCGGGGTCTGCTACCTGGTCTACCTGGCCGTCAAACAATGGCGTGCGTTGCCCGCCGACCTCAGTGACAACGCCGCCGTGCGGCCGATTGGCAAGCCACTGAGCCTGGTGTTCCGCGGCTTTCTGGTGAACATCAGCAACCCCAAGGCGCTGGTCTTCATGCTGGCGGTACTGCCACAGTTCATTAACCCGCACCTGGACCTGCTGCCGCAGTACCTGATCATCACGGCCACCATGGTGGCGGTCGACCTGCTGGTCATGGCGGGTTACACCGGCTTGGCGGCACGGGTGCTGCGTTTGCTGCGTACTCCGAAGCAGCAGCGGCGCATGAACCGTACCTTTGCCGGCTTGTTCGTGGGCGCTGCTGCGCTGCTGGCGACCCTGCGTCGGGCGCCGGTCTGAGTTCCGGGCGCCAACTGCCCCGGTAGAAACAAGAAAGGCGACCCCAGGGTCGCCTTTCTTGTTGTTTAGCGCAGGATCTGCGCCGGTTCGTCCGGCGGCAGGTTGTTGCGCATCGGGCGCCGCTCGTGTTCCGGCATTGCCTGGCCAAGCTGCTCGCTCAGTTGCCGAGCCACATCCATGCCCAGCTCCTTGGAGACTTCACGGACCACACGTGGCCGGTTCAGGGTGACCCGCACATCGTCACCATTGACCAGCTTGGTGTCCTGGCCTTCGCCCATGGCGGTAAACGCCGAGGTAATTTCGAAGGTTTTGGTGTTGATCAGGCTGAAGTCGGCGACCAGGGTCAGGCCGAGCACTGCGGAGTAACTGTCAGTGCGATCCAGCGAGGTGATATCACGCTGGAAGTCGATGTCCGACAAGGTGCCGAACAGCACATAGTCAGCACCCTTGAAATTACCGTTCTTGATCCGTTTGATGACGTCGTAGACGTCTTCCTTGGCCTTGGCGGTATAGGGTGTGCCTTGTACCAGCTGAAACATTCCGGTCTTGAGAATCTCACCCTTGATGTCACCGCTGAACTTGCGCAGTTCGGTCTGCTCGACGTAGCTCTGGCTGCTCTCGTACTCGTTGTAGCTCGATGAGCTGTTGGCCGAGTACATGCTTGCGTTGGAGCTCTGTTGCGCGGAAACGGTGTGGATGTATTCCTCCACACGTTCCTGATAGGCGAGGTCGGTGACCGCGACTTTAGGGGCCGCGTGTGCGCTGAACGCACACGCCAGGCCGAGGCTTGCAATCCATGCACGCATTGCTTAGCGCTCCGTGGTCTTACGGATTTCTTTTTCGTCCATCCACTCGGCCAGACCGCTTTCGACGTCGATCAATTGCAGGCTGAACTTGTAGAAGACGTCCTTGTAGTCGCTGCTGCGTTTGACGATCGAGCTGATCGAGCCTTCCAGACGGTACTTGGCCGCGATCATGTTGCCGGTCTTGGCCACGGTGTTTTTCTTGTACAGACCGCTCTGGTTCTGCAGTTTCAGTTGGTCGACCTGGCTTTGCATCTGGGTGTTGTCGCTGGCGAAGCGTGCAGTGCCGGACTTCATCAGCTGGGTCTTGATCGACGTGGTGATTTCGCGGGTATCAATGTACTCGCTGGTCTTGTTCTTCACATCGTAGACCTGCACGACAGGGCGGCCTTGAAGGATGCCGGACTGTGCCAGTGACCGGGTCATGCTCTCGGCGATCATTTGCAAGTCGGTGGAGCCGAACTCGTTGGTGACCAGCTCGACGGCCTTGCTGTCACCGTAGCCAATGTTCTTGCCACCCAGAACAGGGGAGTTGTTGGCGCAACCGCTGGCCAGGGCGACGACAACGGCGAGGATCGAAAAACGTGCGAACATAAAATGGATCTCCTGAAAATCGAATTACTGCGACTGGACTTCGAGACGGAAGTCGGTGGCTTGTGGCACGGGCGCGATGGCCGGCAGAATGCTGGATTGCGACCCGTACAGGGTCAGGGTTTTCCAGCCTTCTTCGTCGGCTACAGGGAAGCCATCGTTACCCAGCCAGGCAAAGCGGTAGAACATCGCCTTGTTGCTGCTACTGGTGTTGTTCAGTGACACCTTGACGGTGAGAAAGCCGTTCTCGCGGGCAACCCGCATCTGGCCGACCTCAATGTTTTTCAACTTGCCCATGACCACGACTTTACTGGCGGCGCTGCCGGGTGCTGGTGGCGGCGGGGTCGCGCAGCCGGCCAGCAGGGCAACGGTGGTCAAGGCGGCGAGGAGTTTGATTCGCATGGCGCTTCCTTTGGGTTACTTGATGCTGGCGACAGCCTGGGCAGCGGTGTTCGGGATGACTTGGGTAGCAGGGCCGCCGGCGTAGACCTGGCTGCCGACCACGCGCAGGGTCACAACCTGATAGGGCCGCTCGATTTTGACCTTGACCTGTGTGCCGCCCAGGTTCGAAGGCAGGCTCAGGGTATGCTCGCCCTGGCTCATGCGTACGCGGACCACTTGGGTATCGTCTGGCAGGGTGCGCCAGGTGCGGGTGTCGGCACCTTCGACGACAGCCGAGGCGATGCCGACGGCCAGACCGGCCAGCGGGTTGGTGTCGTTGAGCTGCTTCTGGGCGACACCGCGGCTGATCGCACGCACGCTGGTGCGCAGGATGATACCGGGCATGTCATCGCGCAGGGCGCGGCGAGACATGGCGGTGGTGCTGTTCAGGGCCGTCAGCTCAAGGGTGTTGCTGTCCAGCCCGATCTGCGAAAACCGCGGAGTGGAAGTGTCTTCCTTGATAATCGGGAAGGAGAGCGGGGTGATCACCAGATTACCGCTGATGGGCAGTGGCAACGGCACGCGAATCGAGTCACGGGCTGGCGCCAGACCGCTTTGCACCACGATCAGCACGTCACTGTCGTTGTTTTTGGCCGCAGGTTTGTCCAGGTCGAGAAGCGCCTGCTCCAACAGTGGGGTGTTCGGGCGCAATTCGGCAGCCTTGCGGTAGCCAGGCGCGGCCAGACCACGTTCGCCCAAGGCTTCATAGACGTAACCGGACAGGTAGTGGCTGAAGGCACTCTGGTAGCTGTTTTTCAAACCGACCACTTCTGGCGCGTCGAGCGCGGCAACCGGATAACCCTGCAGGTCTTTGTACTCGGTCTTGATGCCTTCTTTCTCGGCGTCTTCTTCGCGCTTGAGGTATTCCTTGTCGCGCAGTTCGGCAATGACCGCTTCACGCTCATGGGTCTTCTTGATTTCGGTACGGGCAGCATCGAAGTCATTCAGGGCCAGCAGGTTCAGCGCCATCTGGGTGCTGAGCATGACTTTTTCGTAGTCGTAGCCTTCATAACGGCGCACCTTGTCATTGACCAGGTAGCTGCCGAACTGGGCCAGGTACTTGCCGGTGTCCAGCTTTACCGACTCTTCCCATTTGAACACGACATTGTCGGCCTGGTGCCACGCCTGTTGGCTGGCCGCCAGATCGCCTTTGGAGCGCAGCAGTTCGCCTTTCTCGAAGTAGTAGAGCAGGTCCTTGTCTTCGCCTTTATTGTTTTTTTCCAACAAAGCGAGGGCCGCATCGACGTTGCCACTGCTCAAGTGTTGGTTGGTTTGTTGGAGTTCACTGTCGTAGTTGCGAAAAGCCGCGCAACCAGTGAGTTGGACGATCGCACAGAGTGATGCGACGGTAAGGACACGGGATGCCATCTGAAACCTTCTTCCCTGATCAATGAAGAGCCACAACAGGCGGGAGGCTGTTATCCCTTTGAACGGCTAGTTCCAAATCCTCATTAACAGAGGAGCCTAAATTTCCATTCGCTATATGAAATGGCGCGGCATTATAAGCGCAATTTGCTGGCTAATTAATGGCGTTTTGACTCGGGGTCTTCCTGTTTTGCCATCAGAGAATACGACTCGACGGGCGGCGGATTACACGCAGGGCGTTTACCCCTGATTTTGTGACAATTTTTTTCAAGGCAGACCTTCGCAAGCCTTGAGTGTGAATCAATGGAAGTGAACAATGTAATGCCACGCATTCTTGTTCGAGATTCGCTCATGACTTCCCGCTTCCGTTTACTTGCCTGGCTGCTTTGGCCAGTGTTGGCATTGAGCAGCACCTCTCTGTTTGCCGGTACGGTTGAGGGCGCCGCCCAGGCATTGCACCTGCTCGATTACATTGGCGCCGATTACCCGGCAACCGTTGAGGCAGGGAAGGTGGTTGACCCTTCTGAGTACCGTGAGCAGCTTGAATTCCTGGGGGTGTTGCAGGGTTTGATCAGTGCGCTGCCGCAGCGTCCTGAGCGCCAGGCACTGGAGCAGGGTGTGGCGCAATTGCGTGAGGCGGTCAGCCAGCGTGAGGAAGCAACCGTGGTGGCCACTCAGGCCCGGCAATTGGGGGCTCAGTTGGCGGCGGCGTACGAGGTAAGCCAGGCACCGGTCATCACGCCTGACCCTGTTCGTGGCGCCCCGTTGTATGCCCAGCATTGTGCTGTCTGTCATGGTGACAACGGTGTGGGTGACGGCCCGGCAGGTGTAGGCCTGACGCCGCCGCCTGCCAACCTGACCAGCAGCGAACGGCTGGATCGCTTGAGCCTGTTTGACCTCTACAACACCCTCGGCCTGGGTATCGAAGGCACGGACATGCCGTCGTTTGCCGATCAGCTTGATGAGCGTCAGCGTTGGGATTTGGCTGCCTACATCGCAGGCTTCACCGCCGACCCGGCCAAGGCCAAGAGTGACAGGAAATTCAACCTCGCTGATCTGGCGCGGCATACCCCTCTGGAGGTCCAGGCCAACGAAGGGGCTGAGGCCGTCGCCGTGTTCCGCGCCCAGCGAGCCCAGCCGCCGCAGGTGCAGCGTGGCGCCTCTCAGCTGTTGGGCTATACCGCCAGTACGCTGGACAAGAGCCTGGCAGCTTACCGGGCCGGTGATCGCGAACAGGCCTACGACCTTTCCGTTGCCGCCTACCTGGAGGGCTTCGAACTGGTCGAAAGCTCGCTTGATAACCTCGACACCAACGCGCGCAAGGACACCGAGCGGGCGTTGATGGCTTACCGGCAGTCGCTGCAGGACGGTTTGCCAGTGGCTCAGGCTGCCCAGAAGCTTGAGGTTGCCAAGAGCAAGCTGGCCAAAGCCGAAGAACTGCTCGGTGGCGGCGGCCTGAGCCAGTCGTTGAGCTTTGTTTCCGGTCTGTTGATTCTGCTGCGCGAGGGCCTGGAGGCCATTCTGGTGTTGGCCTCGGTCATTGCCTTTTTGCGCAACACCGGCCAGGCCGCAGCGGTGCGCGGGGTGAACATGGGTTGGGGGCTGGCGTTGCTGGCAGGGTTGGCAACCTGGGCATTGGCCGCCTATGTGATTGATGTCAGCGGTGCCCAGCGCGAACTGCTTGAAGGCTGCACGGCACTGTTTGCCAGTGTGATGGTGCTCTGGCTTGGCGTGTGGATGCATGATCGTCGTCATGCGGCTGCCTGGCAGGATTACATCAAGAGCAGCCTGGTCAGTGGCGGTGGGCGTTTTGGCTTTGCCTTGCTGGCATTCTTTTCGGTTTACCGCGAGCTGTTTGAGGTCGTGCTGTTTTACGAAACCCTCTGGCTGCAAGCGGGCCCGGCGGGGCACAACGCGGTGCTGGCCGGTGGGGCCACGGCACTGGTGCTGTTGGTTGGTTTGGCCTGGGTGATTCTGCGTGGCTCGGCGAAGCTGCCGTTGGCGCTGTTCTTCAGCATCAATGCCGGCCTGCTCTGCGCCCTTTCGGTGGTGTTTGCCGGGCATGGGGTCAAGGCGCTGCAAGAGGCCGGTGTCTTCGGTACTCGGCCTGTGGCGTTCTTTGAGTTCGACTGGCTGGGCATTCACGCTGACGCCTATTCGCTGGCGGCCCAGGCTGTGGCGCTGCTGGCGGTTGCGACACTGTATGGGCGCAGCCGCCTGGCTGAAAAGCGCCGGGTGCAGGTCAGTTGATTTGAAGCCGAACAGGCGAGCAGGGATACTGTTCGCCTGTTCTTCCGGAAAATTTAACCATGCGTGTCTGGATCGATGCCGATGCCTGCCCCAAGGTAGCCAAGGATCAGGTCGTCAAATTCGCCCTCAAGCGTCAACTCGAGGTGGTGTTGGTCGCTGGGCAAAGCCAGATCAAGCCCGCGTTTGCGTGTGTCAGGCTGATCGTGGTGCCGAGTGGCCCGGATGCTGCCGACGATTACCTCGTCGAACATGCGGTTCCAGGCGAGTTGGTGATTTGCAGCGATGTGCCGTTGGCCGATCGCCTGATCAAGAAGGGTGTCGCCGCGCTTGACCCACGTGGGCGTGAGTTTGACCCACACAACATGGGCGAGCGCCTGGCGGTGCGTAACCTGTTTACCGATCTGCGTGAGCAGGGCCAGGTGGGGGGTGGCCAGGCGCCTTACGGTGATCGCGAGAAGCAGGCATTCGCCAACTCGCTGGACCGCATCCTCACGCGCCTGGCACGCGAGTTTCCGGGGTAGGGCGACTCAGTCGTCCTGCGAGGCCAGCTCCAGCACCCGGTCCACCAGCTTGTTGATACCCGCGGCTGCTTCGCTGATCGATTGGGCCAGCATGTAGGCCGGGGTGCTTACCAGCTTGCGTGCAGTGTCTTCGACGATCTCATCAACCGGGCATTCCTGGTGGGTGCCGCCCATTTTTTCGATCGCTGCGCGGGTGCCGGCATCGTTGCCGATGGTGCAGATCACACCCGGGCCATAGATCTTGGCTGCCAGGGCCGGCGAAATGCAGATCAGCCCCACCGGTTTACCGGCTTCGGCGAACGCTTCGGCCACGGCCAGCACGTCTGGGTGCACGTGGCAGCCTGCGCCTTCGGTGGCAAAATTCGACAGGTTCTTTGCTGCCCCGAAACCACCGGGCACGATCAGGGCATCGAAGTCCTTGGCATCGGCCTCTTGCAGGTCCTTGATACTGCCGCGGGCAATGCGAGCCGACTCCACCAGCACGTTACGCGATTCGGGCATCGTTTCGCCGGTCAGGTGGTTGATCACATGCATCTGGGCAATGTTGGGTGCAAAGCACTGTACCTGGGCACCGCGCTGATCGAGGCGCAGCAGGGTGATCACGCTTTCGTGGATTTCCGCACCGTCGTAGACGCCGCAGCCGGACAGAATTACTGCAACTTTTTTAGTCATGCTTACTCCTCCCGATTCGAGGCGCTAAATGTCCTCTAATTTGGCAGTTGTCGCCATAGGGATTCCAGCGAACCCGGCCTAATCTGGGTGAACAACCTGACGGTGGACGGGCCATGGATTTCATCCTCTATGCGGTGCCTTTTTTCTTTGTGCTGATTGCGCTGGAGCTGCTGGCCGACCATTGGCGGGGCATGCGCAATTACCGCGTGGCCGATGCTATCAATAGTCTCAGCACAGGTGTGCTGTCGACCACCAGTGGTTTGCTGACCAAGGGCGTTGGCTTGGTAACGTACGCCGTGGCCTGGGAGCATCTGGCGCTGTTTGCCCTGCCGGCTGAGCGCTTCTGGGTGTGGGGGCTGGCCTTTGTTGGCTATGACTTCTGTTACTACTGGCTGCACCGCTTCGGGCATGAGCGCAATGTGCTCTGGGCGGCACATTCGGTGCACCACCAGAGCGAGGACTACAACCTGTCCACTGCTTTGCGCCAGACCAGTACCGGCTTCATTTTCTCCTGGATCTTCTATTTGCCGTTGGCTGTCCTGGGCGTGCCACCGCTGGTATTTGTCAGCGTCGCGGCGCTGAACCTGCTGTACCAGTTCTGGGTGCATACCCGGCATATTCCCAAGCTCGGCTGGTTTGAGTGGGTGTTTGTTACACCGTCCAATCACCGTGTACACCATGCTCAGAACCCTGTGTACCTGGACCGTAACTATGGTGGTGTGTTCATTTTCTGGGATCGCCTGTTCGGCACGTTCTGTGAGGAAGACGACAAGGAACCGGTTGTTTTCGGTGTGACCACGCCCCTGGCCAGTTGGAACCCGCTTTGGGCCAACCTGCAGGTTTATGCGCAGTTGTGGGCAGACGCCCGGCGCGCTGAGCGCTGGTGGGACGCGGTGCGAATCTGGTTCATGCCGACTGGCTGGCGCCCGGTCGATGTGGCTCGGCGTTATCCGCATGCCAAGCAGGACCTGAGTCGTTTCCAGAAGTTCGAGGTCCCGTTGGGCTGGCCAATGCAACTGTACGGGGTGGTGCAGTTTGCCGTTTACGTCGCCTTTGGCAGCTACCTGCTGGCGCAGGGTGAGCAGTTGTCGCTGGCGGCGCTTGGCCTGGGCTGGTGCCTGACGGCGTTGGGTTTGTATGCACTGGGCGCCGTGCTGGAGAATCGGCCCTGGGCCTTTCGGCTGGAATGCGCGCGGTTGCTACTGAATCTGCCGGCCATGGCGCTGGCCGGGCAGGTGGGGTTATGGGCTGTTACGACGCCGGGGTGGCTCATGCTGCTCGCTTACAGCGGCGTCAGTGTCCTCGCCCTGATCGGCCTCCACACCAGCCGCCATATTGGCTTGCACCGCGTCAGCCGCTTCTTTCCTGGCAATACGAGCGGCCCTGAAGCGCCGACGCAACCACAAAACTCCACCAAGCAGCAGCAAACCGCCGAGCACCCATAGTTCGTAACGCTTCACGTTACCCAACAGGCCTTCGAGGATGGCCCCGAAGTGGTACGCAGCTGCGCCCAGTGCCGCAGCCCAGATGGCGGCACCGAGGCCATTGAGTAGCAGGTAGCGGTGTGGCGGGTAGCCGGACAGGCCAATGGCCACTGGCATGACGGTACGCAAACCGTAGACAAAGCGGAAGCTGAGTACCCAGATGTCCGGGTGACGGCGAATATGTTCCAGTGCGCGGTCGCCCATCAGTTGCCAGCGCGGCTTGCGCGCCAGCAGCTTGCGCCCGTGCCGGCGGCCCATGAAGTACCAGAGCTGGTCGCCGGCGTAGCTGCCGAAGAAAGCAACTAACACCACCAGATTGATGTCCATATATCCGCGGAACGCGAGGAATCCGGCAAGCACCAAAATGGTCTCACCTTCAAAAAAGGTACCGAGAAAAAGGGCAAAGTAGCCGAAATCCTGTAGGAATTGTTGGAGCATTTTCTGGAAGCTGGGCGAAATGAACGCGCAGCCTACCCCTTCGAGCGCGTTCGGGAAAGTGTCCAAATGTGTCTCGACGTGAACATTTCCTACAAGGACAATGTCTGCGTCCTCAAGTCGCAGGGTTGCCCATAGCTGTCATACACGCGTCATAATGGCTGCTTATAACTGTCGCGCTCGCCCGCCTGCGCGGGCTCAGGAGTCTGCCGTGAGCTTTACCCCCGCTAACCGTTTGTTTCCTGCCACCCGCCTGCGTCGCAACCGTCGCGATGATTTTTCCCGTCGTCTGGTTCGCGAAAATGTTCTGACTGTCGATGATTTGATCCTGCCGGTATTCGTGCTGGACGGCGAGAATCGCCGTGAAGAAGTCGCGTCGATGCCCGGTGTCGAGCGTCTGAGCATCGACCTGCTGCTCGAGGCAGCCGACGAATGGGTCAAGCTGGGCATTCCGGCGCTGGCGCTGTTCCCGGTCACGCCGGCCGAGAAGAAGTCGCTGGACGCTGCCGAGGCCTGGAACCCCGAGGGTATTGCCCAGCGTGCAACCCGTGCATTGCGCGCACGTTTCCCTGAGCTGGGTGTGATCACCGACGTCGCGCTGGACCCGTTCACGACCCATGGTCAGGACGGCATCCTCGACGAAGAAGGTTATGTACAGAACGACATCACCGTCGATGCCCTGGTGCGTCAGGCACTGTCCCATGCCGAAGCGGGTGCGCAGGTGGTTGCGCCCTCTGACATGATGGACGGTCGTATCCAGGCGATTCGCGAGGCGCTGGAACTGGCTGGTCACGTCAATGTGCGGATCATGGCCTATTCGGCCAAGTACGCCAGCGCCTATTACGGCCCGTTCCGCGATGCGGTCGGGTCGGCACTTAACTTGGGCAAGGCCAACAAGGCCTCCTATCAGATGGATCCTGCCAACAGCAACGAAGCCTTGCATGAGGTGGCCGCCGACCTGGCCGAAGGTGCTGATATGGTAATGGTCAAGCCCGGCATGCCGTATCTGGATATCCTTTACCGGGTCAAGGAAGAGTTCAAGGTTCCGACCTTCGTCTACCAGGTCAGTGGCGAGTACGCCATGCACATGGCAGCCATTCAGAATGGCTGGCTCAGCGAAGGGGTTATCCTTGAGTCGCTCACCGCTTTCAAACGAGCAGGTGCTGATGGCATCCTGACTTATTTCGCTGTTCGCGCTGCTCAATTGATGAGAGGGCAGTAACGCCCTTCAGGAACGCTAGATGAATAACGAAGTGCTTAATGACGCTGCTATGAAGGATGCCCAGCCAGTGCCTGAGCCGATGGTAGAAACACCGCCAGAGCCGGCAGCGGTTCTGGCACCTGTGGTGGAAGCGCCCGTGGTCGAGGCCCCTGTGGTGGCCGCTGCCCCGGCAATCGCCATTCCGGGCCTGGACGACAGTAGCCTGTATATCCATCGGGAACTGTCGCAACTGCAGTTCAACATTCGAGTGCTGGAACAGGCGCTGGACGAGTCCTATCCACTCTTGGAGCGGCTCAAGTTCCTGCTGATCTTCTCCAGTAACCTGGATGAGTTCTTCGAAATTCGTGTAGCGGGCCTGAAAAAGCAAATTACCTTTGCCCGTGAACAGGCGGGTGCCGATGGCCTGCAGCCGCATCAGGCGCTGGCGCTCATCAGCGAGCTGGTTCACGGTGAAGTCGACCGCCAGTATGCGATCCTCAATGACGTGTTGCTGCCGGAGCTGGAGAAGCACCAGATCCGCTTCATCCGCCGTCGCTACTGGAACACCAAGCTCAAGACCTGGGTACGGCGCTACTTCCGCGACGAGATCGCTCCGATCATTACACCGATCGGTCTCGACCCGACGCACCCGTTCCCGTTGCTGGTGAACAAGAGCCTGAACTTCATTGTCGAGCTTGAAGGGATTGACGCCTTTGGTCGCGATTCCGGCCTCGCGATCATCCCGGCACCGCGTTTGCTGCCGCGAGTCATCAAGGTGCCGGAAGACGTCGGCGGCCCGGGCGACAACTATGTGTTCCTCTCGTCGATGATTCATGCCCACGCCGATGACCTGTTTCAGGGCATGAAGGTGAAGGGCTGCTATCAGTTCCGACTAACCCGAAACGCCGACCTGGCGCTCGATTCCGAGGACGTCGAAGACTTGGCGCGGGCCCTGCGTGGCGAGCTGTTCTCGCGTCGTTACGGCGATGCGGTACGTCTGGAAGTGGTCGATACCTGTCCCAAGCACCTGTCGGATTACCTGCTCAAGCAGTTCAGCCTGAGCGAGAGCGAGCTGTACCGGGTCAATGGGCCGGTCAACTTGACCCGACTGTTCAGCATTACCGGCCTGGATAGCCATCCTGAGTTGCAATACAAGCCGTTCACTCCGGCCATCCCCAAGCTGTTGCAGAACAGCGAGAATATTTTCAGCGTGGTCAGCAAGCAGGACATTCTCCTGATGCACCCCTTCGAGTCGTTCACTCCGGTGGTCGATCTGTTGCGCCAGGCCGCCAAGGACCCTCATGTCCTGGCCGTGCGCCAGACGCTTTACCGCAGTGGTGCCAACTCGGAAATCGTTGACGCGCTGGTCGACGCGGCGCGTAACGGCAAGGAGGTCACAGCGGTGATCGAATTGCGCGCGCGTTTCGATGAAGAGTCAAACCTGCAGATGGCCAGCCGCCTGCAGGCCGCAGGTGCCGTGGTGATCTACGGTGTGGTCGGTTTCAAGACCCACGCCAAGATGATGCTGATCCTGCGCCGCGAAGCCGGTGAGATCGTTCGCTACGCGCACTTGGGTACGGGTAACTACCATGCTGCCAACGCCCGCCTGTACACCGACTACAGCCTGCTGACCTCTGACGATGCCCTCTGCGAAGACGTCGGCAAGCTGTTCAGCCAGTTGATCGGCATGGGCAAGACCCTGCGCATGAAGAAGCTGCTGCACGCGCCGTTTACCCTGAAAAAGGGCATGCTCGACATGATCGCGCGTGAAACCCAGTTTGCCCTCGACGGCAAGCCGGCGCACATCATCGCCAAGTTCAACTCGCTGACCGATCCGAAGATCATCCGTGCGTTGTACAAGGCAAGCCAGTCCGGGGTGCGTATTGATCTCGTGGTGCGCGGTATGTGCTGCCTTCGCCCAGGTATCGCCGGTGTGTCGCATAACATCCATGTGCGCTCGATCATCGGTCGCTTCCTTGAGCACACGCGGGTGTTCTACTTCCTTAATGGTGGCGAGGAGCAGATGTTCCTTTCCAGTGCCGACTGGATGGAGCGCAACCTCGACAAGCGTGTGGAGACCTGTTTCCCGGTCGAGGGCAAGAAGCTGATCCTGCGGGTGAAAAAGGAGCTGGAAGGCTACCTGACCGACAACACCCACGCCTGGATTCTGCAGTCGGACGGCCGCTACGTACGCAGCATGCCAACCGGCAACCAGAACCCGCGCAGTGCCCAGGCGACTCTGCTTGAGCGCCTGAGCAACCCGGTCCTCAGCGTACGCTGAGGACGAAGCCGACCCGGGCCAGCCACTCCGCCTCAAGGGCGAAGTCGGCCTGGGTCAGCTGGTTCTGCTCCAGCCAGCCCTTCGGGAACTCCACGTCGAGGCTATCGCCTGCGGCATGCAGGGTGACTTGCGGCATCTGTTGAGTGCCACGGATGTGGTGGAACAGGATGGCAAAGCGCAGCAGCACGCACAGACGAATCAGCTTGACGCCGTCGTCGCCGAACTCGGCAAACTTGTCCTTGGGAATATTGCGCCGGTGACCGCGTACCAGTAGCGCCAGCATTTGCTGGTCTTCGCGGGAAAACCCGGCCAGGTCCGAGTGCTCGATCAGGTAGGCGCCGTGCTTGTGGTAGTGATAGTGGGCGATATCCAGGCCCACCTCATGTACCTTGGCTGCCCAGCTCAGCAGTTCACGCCAGATGCCGTCTTCCAGATCCCAGGCCGCCGCTACCTGATCGAAGGCATGCAGGGCCTTGCGCTCGACGCGCGCGGCCTGGCCTTGATCGACGTGGTAGCGCTCCATCAGCGAGCCGAGCGTGCGTTCACGCACGTCTTCGTGATGATGGCGGCCCAGCAGGTCGTACAGCACGCCTTCGCGCAGAGCACCTTCGCAGTGATCCATGCGCTGCAGTTCCAGGGCGTCGAAGATGGCTTCGAGGATGGCAAGGCCTGCCGGGAAGATGGTCCGGCGATCTGGCTTGATCCCTTCAAAGTCGATTTTCTCGACATCGCCGAGCTTGAACAGCTTGCGCTTGAGCCACGCCAACCCTTCGGCATTAACCTCGCCCGAGCCCTGGCAGCCTGATTTCAGGGCCAGGCCAATGGCGCGGATGGTGCCGGACGAGCCAATGGCTTCATCCCAGGTCAGGCGGTGCAAGGCGTTCTCGATGCTCATCAGCTCCAGCCGTGCTGCCGTGTAGGCCTGGGCATAACGAGCGGGCGTGATCTTGCCGTCGCGGAAGTAGCGCTGCGTGAAGCTGACACAGCCCATTTGCAGGCTTTCGCGCAGCAGCGGCTCGAAGCGCTGGCCAATGATGAATTCGGTACTGCCGCCGCCGATATCGGCAACCAGGCGCTTACCCGGCGTATCGGCCAGGGTGTGGGAGACGCCCAGGTAAATCAGGCGGGCTTCTTCGCGACCGGAAATGACTTCGACCGGGTGGCCGAGAATGGCCTCGGCACGGCGGATGAACTCACCGCGGTTGCGGGCCTCGCGCAGGGCGTTGGTACCGACGATACGTACGGCGCCGTCAGGCATACCGTTGATAAGCTGGGCAAAGCGCTTGAGGCAATCGAGCCCGCGCTGCATGGATTCTTCGCTGAGCTGGCGCTCTTCATTGATGCCGGCGGCCAGCTGAACCTTTTCACCGAGCCGCTCAAGAATGCGGATCTCGCTGTGGATGGCCTTGGCGACGACCATATGAAAACTGTTGGAGCCCAGGTCGATAGCAGCGATCAAGGACAGGTTCTTGGCTGTGGTTTGCGGCATGATCATGGGTTCTCGGTCTTTAACCCGCCAATCCTGACATGATCCATCGCTGACGCCAACGCGCAGTGTAGGAAGGCTTGATATGGCGCAGGTTGCACGGGGGAATGTGACGTTGTTGTGACAAATCGATATGCAAAGTCATCCACAACTATAGTTACACTCAATCGCCTGCGACTTCCTGTCCGCCATCTGGGCGGCTATGATGGGCGACGTTTTTTTGCTTACGACCTTGGAGACTTCCATGAGCAGCGATCTTATCAAACACGTCACTGACGCCAGCTTCGAGCAGGAAGTGCTGAAGGCTGAGGGCCCAGTGCTGGTGGACTACTGGGCTGAATGGTGCGGCCCTTGCAAAATGATCGCTCCAGTGCTGGACGACATCGCCGCCACTTATGAGGGCAAACTGACCGTCGCCAAGCTGAACATCGACGAAAACCAGGAAACGCCAGCCAAGCACGGCGTGCGTGGTATTCCTACCCTTATGCTGTTCAAAAACGGCAACGTCGAGGCCACCAAGGTCGGCGCACTGTCGAAGTCTCAGCTGGCGGCCTTCCTGGACGCCAATATCTGAGTCAAAAAAGCCCCGCATTTGTCGGGGCTTTTCTTTGCTCGGTGACTAGACGCCAGAAAAAGCAAGTGGTACATTCGGCCTCGCACTGTTTCTTCGGTGCCCTCTGCACGCCGTCGCCGACGCATCCCCAATTCGAATCAGTACGCGATCCTGTCGCCTTCTTTGCGGCGCGGCTTCATTAAGCCAGAAGCTTAATTCTCCCTTCTTACATGATTACGTCACTCCCCTTATGAACCTGACTGAACTCAAGCAAAAGCCGATTACCGATCTGCTCGAAATGGCCGAACAGATGGGCATAGAAAATATGGCCCGTTCGCGCAAGCAAGATGTGATTTTCTCCCTGTTGAAAAAGCATGCGAAAAGCGGCGAGGAAATCTCCGGTGATGGCGTGCTGGAGATTCTCCAGGACGGTTTCGGTTTCCTGCGTTCGGCGGATGCCTCTTACCTGGCCGGCCCCGACGATATCTACGTTTCGCCTAGCCAGATCCGCCGCTTCAACCTGCGCACCGGTGACACCATCGTTGGCAAGATCCGCCCACCGAAAGAAGGTGAGCGTTACTTCGCACTGTTGAAAGTCGACACCATCAACTTCGACCGTCCAGAAAACGCGAAGAACAAGATCCTGTTTGAAAACCTGACGCCGTTGTTCCCGAACGTGCGCCTGAAGATGGAAGCCGGTAACGGTTCCACCGAAGACCTTACTGGCCGGGTCATTGACCTCTGCGCGCCAATTGGTAAAGGTCAGCGCGGCCTGATCGTCGCACCGCCAAAAGCGGGCAAGACCATCATGCTGCAGAACATCGCGGCCAACATCACCCGTAACAACCCCGAGTGCCACCTGATCGTTCTGCTGATCGACGAGCGCCCGGAAGAAGTGACCGAAATGCAGCGCACGGTGCGTGGCGAAGTGGTTGCCTCGACCTTCGACGAGCCGCCAACCCGCCACGTACAAGTGGCTGAAATGGTGATCGAGAAGGCCAAGCGCCTGGTCGAGCACAAGAAGGATGTAGTCATCCTGCTCGACTCCATCACCCGTCTGGCCCGTGCCTACAACACCGTCATCCCGAGCTCCGGCAAGGTACTGACCGGTGGTGTCGATGCCCACGCCCTGGAGAAGCCAAAGCGTTTCTTCGGTGCTGCGCGTAACATCGAGGAAGGCGGTTCGCTGACCATCATCGCCACTGCGTTGGTTGAAACCGGTTCGAAGATGGACGAAGTGATCTACGAAGAGTTCAAGGGCACCGGTAACATGGAACTGCCTCTGGACCGCAAGATCGCTGAAAAACGCGTCTTCCCGGCCATCAACATCAACCGTTCCGGTACTCGCCGCGAAGAGCTGTTGACCGCCGACGACGAACTGCAGCGCATGTGGATTCTGCGCAAGCTGCTGCACCCGATGGACGAAGTTGCGGCCATTGAGTTCTTGATCGATAAGCTCAAGCAGACCAAGACCAACGACGAGTTCTTCCTCTCGATGAAGCGCAAGTAAATTCGAGCAGGTCGCAAGAGCCGGGGAAACCCGGCTTTTTGCTATCTGCACATTGGCTATTCTGGCCGACCGGGTATAAGGCTACACTTTGCCACCCCGTCCGATACGGCCAACATGAGGCTTACGCATGCAGTATCGCGATTTGCGCGACTTTATCCGCGGCCTGGAACAGCGTGGCGAACTCAAGCGCATCCAGGTTCCGATTTCTCCTGTCCTGGAAATGACCGAAGTCTGCGACCGCACCCTGCGGGCCAAAGGCCCGGCCCTGCTCTTCGAGCGACCTACCGGGCATGATATTCCGGTGCTTGGCAACCTGTTTGGCACGCCTGAGCGCGTGGCCATGGGCATGGGTGCCGAGTCGGTCAGCGAGCTGCGCGAAATCGGCAAGTTGCTGGCTTTCCTCAAGGAGCCAGAGCCACCGAAAGGCTTGAAGGACGCCTGGTCGAAACTGCCGATCTTCAAGAAGGTCGTGTCGATGGCACCCAAGGTCGTCAAAGACGCGGTCTGCCAGGAAGTGGTTATCGAGGGTGATGATGTCGACCTGGGCATGCTGCCGGTGCAGACCTGCTGGCCAGGCGACGTCGCGCCGCTGATTACCTGGGGCCTGACGGTTACCCGCGGGCCTAACAAGGATCGCCAGAACCTCGGCATCTATCGTCAGCAGGTGATTGGCCGCAACAAGGTCATCATGCGCTGGTTGAGCCACCGAGGCGGTGCGCTCGACTACCGTGAGTGGTGCGATAAGAACCCGGGCAAGCCATTTCCGGTGGCGGTGGCCTTGGGCGCTGACCCGGCAACCATTCTCGGCGCTGTGACCCCGGTTCCCGACACCCTCTCCGAATACGCCTTTGCCGGCCTGCTGCGGGGCAACCGCACCGAGCTGGTCAAATGCCGTGGCAGTGATCTGCAAGTGCCGGCGAGCGCCGAGATCATCCTGGAAGGGGTGATTCATCCTGGTGAAATGGCCCCAGAGGGGCCTTATGGCGACCATACCGGCTATTACAACGAAGTCGACAGCTTCCCGGTGTTCACCGTCGAGCGAATCACCCACCGGACCAAGCCGATCTACCACAGCACCTATACCGGGCGGCCGCCGGATGAGCCCGCGATTCTCGGTGTGGCACTCAACGAAGTGTTCGTCCCGATCCTGCAGAAGCAGTTTCCGGAGATCACCGACTTCTACCTGCCGCCGGAAGGCTGTTCCTACCGCATGGCGGTAGTGACCATGAAGAAGCAGTACCCGGGGCATGCCAAGCGGGTGATGTTGGGTGTGTGGTCGTTTTTGCGACAGTTCATGTACACCAAATTCGTTATCGTCACTGATGATGACATCAATGCCCGCGACTGGAATGACGTGATCTGGGCCATTACCACGCGCATGGACCCCAAGCGCGACACGGTGATGATCGACAACACGCCAATCGATTACCTGGATTTCGCTTCGCCGATCTCCGGGCTGGGTTCGAAGATGGGCCTGGACGCAACCCATAAGTGGCCAGGCGAGACCACCCGTGAGTGGGGCCGCGTCATCGTCAAGGATGAGGCTGTCACACGGCGAATCGATGAGTTGTGGAACCAGTTGGGAATAGACTGATGCAGGTAACGTTGCAGCCTTCCGGTGCGGTATTGACGATCAAACCCGGAGAACGGATTCTGGAAGCGGCGCAGCGTCTCGGTTACGACTGCCCACAGAGCTGTCGCAATGGCAACTGCCATGTCTGCGCCGCACTGCTGGTTGACGGTCGTGTGCGCCAGGAAGGGCAGGTGCGTGATCACGGCGAACTGTTCACTTGTATTGCCGAACCCCTCGAGGATTGCACCTTGCTATGGGACGGTGTGTTGGCGCTGGGCGAGCTGCCAGTGCGCAAGCTGGCTTGCCAGGTGAGTGAGTGTGTCGAGCTTGGCGGTGACGTCTGGCGCGTGCGCCTGCGTGCGCCTGCCGGCAAGCCACCGCGCTATCACGCTGGGCAGTACCTGATGATCGAGCGGGAAAACGGCGAGAAGTCGGCTTTTTCCCTGGCCTCGGCACCACATTGTGGGCGTGATCTGGAGTTGCACGTGCTGGCCCGTGAGAACAGTGCGCGTGATTTGATTGCCCAACTGCAGCGTCAGGGCATGGCCCGCGTTGAGCTGCCGTTCGGTGATACGCACTTGGCCGAGTTGCCGGAAGGCCCGTTGGTGTTGATCGCTGCGGGCACCGGTATGGCGCAGATGCACAGCCTGATCGAGCATTGCCGCGCGCAAGGTTTCAAGTACCCGGTGCACCTGTACTGGGGTGTGCGTCGTCCAGAAGATTTCTACGCGCTTGAGCACTGGGACGAGTGGCAGCAGCTACCTAACCTGTACCTGCACAAGGTCGTCAGTGACCTGTGTGGCTGGGAGGGACGCTGCGGCCTGTTGCACGAAGCCGTGTGTGAAGACATTACCGAACTGTCTTCGGTACAGGTCTACGCCAGCGGTTCGCCGGCCATGATCTATGCCACGCTCGATGCTTTGGTGAGTGCCGGCATGGATGCGCATCAAATGCGTGCCGATGTCTTCGCCTATGCGCCGCGAAACGGCTAACGGGATCAAGGCGCGCTGCAATAGCGCGCCTTACTAACTAACCGTTATTGTCGCTTGCCATTATGAAAGGCCATTTTTGCAGGGGCTGAAATTAACTTTCGCGGCACTTGCAAGTGTCTGCTATTACTTGCTGAAACACTTGTAAAGCGGCTCTTTCAGACCGTTTGAGGGCTTGTTTTTCGTGGGCTATCTGCCGTACGGTAACTGCACGGACTGTGTATTTGTTTTAGAGTGAGTTACCTAATTAACTCACGGGGAATTCTGGCGACGGCTATGTCGGCAATTGAAACTGCATCTGTGAATGTGGCATATCCTCCCTTGCTTGATTTCGGGTCGCAATTGACTCAAGAGCAACTTCTGCACTCGGTTCATCGCACCATGGCCTTGCATCAAGGGGGGCCGGTCTGGCTATTTGCCTACGGTTCGTTGATCTGGCGTCCAGAGTGCTCCGCCGAGGAGCGGCGTCGGGCGCGGGTGCATGGTTATCATCGCGGCCTCTACCTGTGGTCCCATGAGCACCGTGGCACGCCGGAGTGCCCAGGGCTGGTCTTTGGCCTGGACCGCGGCGGCTCCTGCAGCGGGTTTGCCTACCGTCTGCCGGAAGAGCATCTGCACGATTCGTTGCTGGCGCTCTGGCAGCGAGAAATGCCCTATCCGGCCTATCGGCCACATTGGCTGAGTTGCCGACTGGATGACGGCAGCAAGGTTCAGGCACTGGGTTTTGTCCTGGAGCGGCACTTGCCGTGTTACGCCGGCAATCTGCCGGATACGTTGCTTAGCCAGATCTTTGCCCAGGCCAAGGGGCGGTATGGCAGCACCCGCGACTATGTCGAGCAGACCCTGAACGCCCTGCGCAGCCATGCCATGCCCGATCGTAATCTGGAAGCACGCTTTCGTCGCTGTCATTCCCGCGAGGTGTAGCGGCCAGCAAGGCTGGCCTCTACCGACTTGCTGGTCGCAGGGCTGTCAGGGTTCCGGTGTCAGATGCAATATGCTCTTCGCCGGGATCACCCCCATTTGCGCCCGCTGGTACTTCCCGTCCATGTAGTCCCGGGCCTGGTCGGCATAGTGGGTATCGAACAACACGCCACTTTGCCCAACCGGGTTGATGCTCAAGGACTGGCCGGCATCGGCAAAGTCGATCAGGCGGCGTGTCGAGGGGCCATAGGTCACCGGCCATGGTGCCGGGCCAATCTTCGCCGAGAAGTTGTTCGGCACTTCATGGCTGCCCGGGGCATTGAACGGCCCTACGTTAAACAGCCTGTCCAGC
Organism: Pseudomonas sp. FFUP_PS_473; assembly: GCF_002858665.1. Classification (NCBI taxonomy): domain Bacteria; kingdom Pseudomonadati; phylum Pseudomonadota; class Gammaproteobacteria; order Pseudomonadales; family Pseudomonadaceae; genus Pseudomonas; species Pseudomonas sp. FFUP_PS_473. The sequence goes on along the minus strand of NZ_PJQQ01000027.1, from coordinate 29,155 downwards.
GGTTTCTGTTGGCCCAGCGGGTGACCGTGGGTCAAGGTGTGTGCTTTGCCCCATTGCCAGCTTGCCGGGTCGTTGCCAAGGGTTTTGCGCAGGTGCGCCAGGCTGTTATGCCAGGCTTGGGCAACAGCATCCTTGCGGTTGCCATGTTCGTTGCTGCCCCTATGCTCCCACCACGGCGAGTCAGGGTCAGCGGCCAGGTGCGGTAGCGCTGCGTCAATGACACGGGTGGAGATCAGGGTGTCAAACCACAGGTCGCCCAGCTCATCGTGCAGGGCGGCGCGGCTCAGCTCATAGAGGAACTGGTTGAACACGGTGGCGCTGATCGAGTCCAGTGGATAGTCGCCAGGCCAGGCGGCCAGTTGCTCGACCAGTTCCTTTTCCTGTTCCCCCTCGGCGACTTCTCGCAGTACCGACAACAGTGGTGCGAGGGTGCGCGGGCCATAGCCGGTGGTGGTGCCCAACTGCAATGCCTGGCTGTTGTGTATATCCCATTGGGTTTGGTCGGTTGCAAGGTGGTGGGCCAGCTGTTGACCACGGTCGGCCGGGTTGTAATAGCCGGGAATGGGCATGCCGGTCGGTGACTGTGGCTGGGCATTGGCCGAGACGATATAACCGCTGGCCGGGTTTTCCTGTTGGGGGTTGGCGCTGAACGGGTAGAAGCCGAGCTTGTCGGCTTGTGCACTGCTGCCATCGAGGATGAATGCCGGGTTGACGCCCTCCGGACGGATCGGCAACCGGGCGGCGGCCCACCAGCCGATGTCGCCACGGGCATTCGCCCAGACCAGGTTCAGGCCTGGCGCGTGGATCTTCGCGGCAGCGCTGCGCATTTTGTCCCGGGTATTGGCGCGGTTGATTTCGTAGAAACCATCCAGTATCGGGTTTTCACTTTCGAGAAACGTCCACCACATGGCGATCGGGGTGGTGCTGGCGGTTTTGCCTAGCACGTCGTTGACGATTGGCCCATGCGGTGAGCTGCGCAGTGCGAGGGTCACCGGTTGTTCGCCCTTGACCATGATCTGCTCTTCGCTACGTGTCAGCGCTTGCCATTGGCCGTTGATACGAACCTCATTGGGCTGTGTCGGGTTGACCTGTTCGGCGATCAAGTCGAGGTCGTCGTTCTGGAACATGGTCAGGCTCCAGCCGAACTCGCGGTTATGCCCCAGCGAGGCAAAGGGGTTCAGCGCCTGGTGGTAGCCGTACAGATTGAAGCCGGGTGCGGACAGCTCGGCTTCGTACCACACGGCTGGCACGGCAAAACTGATATGCGGGTCGCCTGCCAGCAGCGGCATACCGCTACGGGTGTGGCTACCGGCCACGGCCCAGGCGTTACTGCCTTCGAATTGCGGGATACCCGCGTCAAACAGTGCCTGCTGGCTGCGTTGGGCTAGCAGGTTGAGGCTTTGCCAGTCGGCGGCAGCGAGCTTGGGTGCTGCCTGTACCGCGCCTTCAGGGTGCCAGTCCAGGTCGAAGATTTTCAGGTAGTCCGGGCCCAGTTGGTCGCGGATATAAGTGAGCACCGGTTCGGTCCTGAAGGCGGCAGCAAAGCTGTACGCCATGTAGCCGGCGATGCTCAGGGTGTCCTCGGCCGTAAAGGGGCGTGGCGTGATATCCAGTATGTCGAACTCTATCGGTTTGGGGTGGGAGGCCTGCCAGGCGTTAACGCCGTCCAGGTAGGCTTGCAGGGCTATCCAGGCGGGCGATTGTTTGTCCTGACGGCTCACCATCAGTTTGGCCTGGTCGCGGATGCGCAGGCTGCGGAACAGCGTGTCGGTTGGCACCAGTTTCGGCCCGAGCACCTCGGCCAGTTCACCTCTGGCCAGGCGGCGCATGATTTCCATCTGGAACAGGCGGTCCTGGGCATGTACGTAGCCCAGTGCTCGGTAAAGGTCGGTCTCGTTACGCGCTCGGATATGCGGTACGCCACGCTCGTCATAGCGTACGCTGACGGGGGCTTGCAGGTTGGCCAGGGTTACCTCGCCCTGACGTTGCGGCAATTTGCTCTGTACATACCAGAAGCCACCGGCGGCCAGTGCCGTGAGAGTGACGGCGAGTAAGCTCAGGCTGCGTTTCATCGAGACTCCTTGTGTGTGGCGAGTGACGGCTTCAACAACGGGCGCGTGTGTTTTCGGACAGAGGATAGACGTTGCAAACTCAACCCATCGGCAAGGGGGGTGAGAAATCAGGCGCCCCATGGGCAGTAGCAGCCCACTGCCAAGGTGTGCGTGGCGCTGACTGAGCGTCCTTGGCTCAGCGCCTGCAGAATCGGCTCGATAAAGCTGTTGCTCGAATTGCAGGTCGCGCCTTCGCTGTAAGGGCCGAAGTAGGCCAGCTTGCCGTCTCGGTCCCAGATCGCCACGGCTGGGCTGGCGGGCAGCTGTTCAGCGCCTGGCAGTGTCGGCAAGGGCTTCAGGGCGCTCAGGTTGGGCGGCAACTGGCCGTGGCTGCCTGCTTTCTGTACCGCATAGAAGGCTACGCCTTGGGGCGCAAAATGTGCGATCAACTCACCCAGGTGCTGTTGGTTGCCAACATTGCACGGGCAGGCCGGGTCCCAGAAGTGCACCACGCGGATCGGCCCGGAGCCGGCGAGGTCGGCAGGCAGGTGCAGGTTGTCACCGGCAAACAGTGCGGTCTGGTTGTCGAACGTGCGCAGGTAGCGGCTCTGGAAGCTGTCATAGGCCCACCACAGGATGGCTGCGCAAAGCAGCAGGGTCAGGCCGGTTAACAGCGTTTTTGCACGTGGTCGAGGCATGTCCATGGGTCCACAAAAGGGCGCATAGCTTGCCATGCCAGTGACGACAGATGAATATCGTGGATCAATCCTTTGTTTTTGTGCCTGGATGCCCGCTATGTCCGCTTCGTTCCAGCCAGATGCTTTGCGCGCCAGCTTGCAGCCGCTATCGGCTCGTCAGCCGCTGTCAGCGCAGGCGGCGGCGTATCAGCACTTTTATGGTCTGGACCTGCCGGCGCGCCCGGTACCGGTGGAGCGCTGGTTGGGGCGATTCCAGGTGGCCGGCTATGACGTGGTCGGCCAGGTCTGGCTGGCGCCGGCCCCGGTGGCGACACTTATCCTGTTGCACGGCTTCTACGACCATATGGGCTTGTACCGGCATGTCATCGACTGGGCGCTGGACCAGGGCTTCAGTGTGATTGCCTGTGACCTGCCCGGGCATGGCCTGTCCAGTGGCGAGCGGGCCAGTATCGATGACTTCGCGGTGTATCAACAGGTGCTTGAGGCCTTGTTCGCGCAAGCGGCCGCACTAGGCCTGCCGCAGCCCTGGCACCTGTGCGGGCAAAGTACGGGCGGCGCCATCGTGATCGACCATGTACTGAATCACGGCGATGACAGCCCGATCCAGGGCCGGGTGATTTTGCTGGCACCGCTGGTGCGACCTCGCGCCTGGGGCTGGTCGAGGTTCAGCTACTACCTGTTGCGACCGTTCGTGAAGGGCATTGAGCGGCGTTTCAGCGAGAACACCAACGACCCGACGTTTCTGCCGTTCCTGCTGGCAGACCCCTTGCAGCCGCGGCGTTTGCCCACGGCCTGGGTTGGAGCACTGATTGAATGGGTCAAGCGTATCGAGGCGGCGCCGCCGAGTACGCGTCGGCCGCTGATCATTCAGGGGCAGTCGGACATGACCGTTGACTGGCCGCATAACCTGTTGGTACTACGGGAGAAATTCGCCCAGCCTCAGGTGCTGATGCTGCCCGAGGCGCGACACCACCTGGCCAATGAACTGCCGACGATTCGCCAGCGCTACTTCGCGTTCATTGGCGAGCACCTTACTTGAGGTCGGCGCTGTTCTGGCCGACCGCCAGGCCGGCTCGGATCGCCGCGAGGGCGGCCTTGTAGTAGGCCTGACCTTCTGCAGACTCGGCGAAACTGGCGAACTCTTCCAGCTCCGGGTCCGACAGGTCGCGGTAGACGTAGAGCAGGGTGTTGTTCAGGTCGTTGCCGATCTGCTCCATCAGCCGTGCGCGCTGGCCGTCAAGCATGCCCTGAGCCTGACCACCACCGAGCAGTCCCGGAATCATCTGGCTGAGGCTGTCCGCCGCCACGCCGGCAATCGCCAGGCTGACTTCGGCACCGGCTTCGCGGGCCGGCAGGGCCTTGGCCAGGTGACCAATGATCAGCAGGCGGGTATCGCTGGCCTGAATACGCGGCAAGCCCTTGGCATTCTTGGCCAATTGGTCGCGGCGGGTGGCCAGCAGCTCGGCAGCGACGATCTTGCGTCCCAGCGGCGACTGGAAAAACGCCAGGGCCGGTGTCGGATTGCTCAGGTTGGCGCGTAACTGGGCGGCGGCGCGCGCGTCTACAGCCTTTGGCTCGAAACGCTGGTTGCTGTTGTTGACCAATGCTTGAAACACCGCAGGCGGCAGGCTGTTTTGGTAGCGCTGCTGGGCGGCATCGAGGGCATCGGTAAAGTGGGCGCGCTGCTCAGGCCAGCCGGCGACCTTGTAGAGTTGGTCGAGGCTGTCTGCCCAGACAGGCATGGTGCAGCTCAATAGCAGCAGAAAAAACAAACGACGCATTAAAGACTCCTGTCGGCAGAGCGCTATTGTCCGTGGCTTGGCGGGCCTTTGTCGAGACGCGATGTGTTCTGTCAGCCAAGTGGCGCTGTCGATTTTTTTGGCAGATAGATACTATGCGCGGCATGCGCATATCCTCTGATCACCCACTGTTGTTACGTATCGTTGATGACCTGGCCAGCCATGGCTGGTCGCAGCAGAATATTTTCCTGCCAGAAACCCTGACGCGGGCGCTGGCGGCTGAGTGCCGCAAGCGTGAGACCGAGGGTGATCTAGCCCCGGCAGCCGTCGGGCGCGGCGCTACCCAGGAGGTTCGCGAGGGCATTCGCGGCGACCATATTCAGTGGATCGAGCCCGGTGAGTCCGAGGTTTGCGATCAGTACCTGGGGGTGATGGACAGCCTGCGCGAGGCAATGAACCGCAGCTTGTTCCTTGGGCTTGAGGACTTTGAATGCCACTTTGCGTTCTATCCGCCAGGTGCGTTCTATCGCCAGCACCTGGACCGATTCCGCGACGATGACCGACGTATGGTGTCGGCGGTGCTTTACCTCAATGAAGCCTGGCTGCCAGAGAACGGCGGACAACTGCGCATGAGCCTCAAAGGTGGGGTCGAGCATGATGTACAGCCAACTGGCGGTTGCCTGGTGGTGTTCCTCTCCGGGGACATTCCCCATGAGGTGCTGCCGGCCACTCGTGATCGCCTGTCCCTGACGGGCTGGTTTCGCCGACGCGGCAACGAGCCGTTCTGACATGCACAAGGTGTTGGTCAGTGCCTGCCTGCTCGGCCAGCCGGTGCGTTATGACGGTCGTGCCAGCGGGTATCCGGATTGCCTGCTGCAATGGCAACGGCAAGGTCGTGTCGTGCCCTTGTGCCCCGAGGTGGCAGGTGGTTTGCCGACACCGCGGCCACCTGCGGAAATCCCCGGAGGCCAGGGCGCTGCCGTACTTGAGGGGCGTGTAGTGGTCGTGAACGTCGATGGCGAGGATGTCAGTACGGCCTTTTTGGCCGGTGCCGAGCGGGCATTGCAGCTGGTGCGGCAACACGGCATCCGTATTGCCGTGCTCAAGTCCGGTAGCCCGTCCTGTGGCAATGCCCTGACCTATGACGGCACGTTCAGTGGCACCAAGGTGCCGGGCGAGGGTGTTACCACGGCACTGCTGCGCCGCGAGGGCGTTCAGGTCTTCAGCGAGCTGGAGCTGGACGCCGCATTACAGGCATTGAATGCGCTTGAGGCTTAAGGCTTCGGCGGTTTGCTGGCATCCATCCCGAACCATTTTTCCGACATCGCGCTCAACCGACCATCGTTCTTGATGCGCTGCAGTGCGCTGTCCAGAGCGCTGTGGAAAGCCGGGTTACCCTTCTGGAAGGGAATCGCCAGGTTGAGCACAGGGCCGACAGTTGCACCTTCGGTAACGGGCAGTTTGCTGTCGCGCACGGCATAGGGCACCAGCAAACGATCACTGATGACGGCGTCGATCTGATCGTCGGCCATGTCCTTTATGGGCTGGTGCGTATCCGGATAGCCGCGCAGGTCTACGCCTTCAATGACGCGCGCCTGTTCGGCAAACTGGCTGCCCTGAACGAAGCCCAGGGTGTGCCCCTTCAGGGCATCAAGGGTTGTCAGTGGGCGTTTTTCTTCCTTGCGCACGATAAGTTGGGCGCTGGAGTAGCTGTAGGGCGCGCTGAAATCCAGGCGATCCTTGAGCTCAGGGGTTGCGCTGATCTGATTGAGGGCGATGTCGTATTTGCCGCTTTCCACGCCCATGATCAGGTCGGTAGCGTCGGTCACGATAAACGAAGCGTTGACGTCCAGTTCATTTGCCAGGGCGCGTCCCAGTTCAATCTCGAAGCCGCTCAGTTGGTCATTGTCCTTGAAATTGAACGGTGGGTTGGATGCCTGGACGGCAATGCGCAGTTCGTTGCGGTCGTTAACGTCGTCGATCAGTTCCGCGTGCGCTGCTGTACTGAGCAGGGCTGCAAGCAATACCCCTATGGTCAAACGCATTGTTGCCCCTGTTTTATTTTGGCAGTTGAAGATCTGTTCGCCGCGACTTTATGCAAATGCTGCGGTCGAACGCCACCTAGGACCTTGGTCGGTAGTGGATGTTAGACGTTTCCTACAAAATATTTTGTAGGAACACAGACAAACACAGAGCGTTCCAATTGATCTATGGTTATTGGCTGCTGCCGCACTATTTTGCAGCCTCTGTTAGTGAAGTAAATCACAGGAGTAGTGAATGAAAAGCCTGATTTCGTGTGCAGCCATTGCTGGTCTGCTGATGGGCGTCTCCGTTGTGGCGGCAGCCGAAGGCCTGAAAAGCCAGGAACCGCCTGCAGGGGCCAAGGTTTCCATTCTGTCCCCTGCCGATGGGGCTACGGTGGACAAGACCTTTACCGTCAAGTTTGGTATCGAAGGCATGGCGCTCAAGCCTGCCGGCGATGATACCCCGCATACCGGTCATCACCACCTGTTGGTCGACGTGAGCAAAGAGCCTGCTGCTGACCAGGTACTGCCAGCCACGGTGTTGCCGGCCGACAATCAGCCGCTGCCGCCGGGTGAGCATGTTGTTCATTTCGGTAAGGCGCAGACTGAAACCCAGATCACCTTGACGCCAGGCAAGCACACGCTGCAACTGGTGCTGGGCGACAAGTTCCACGTGCCATTCAAGCCAAGTGTTGAATCGAAGAAGATCACAGTGACCGTCAAGTAAACACGGCACACAAAAAAAGGGAGGCCATCAGGGCCTCCCTTTTTTATGCCGCAGGATGCTTAGAACAGAACGCGGGAACGGATGGTGCCCTTGATCTGTTGCAGTTTTTCCTGGGCCAGGTCGGAGTACTCGGCATCTACGTCGATAACCACGTAACCCACCTTCTCGTTGGTCTGCAGGAACTGACCGGAGATGTTGATGGCGTTTTCGGCGAAGACCTTGTTGATCTCGCTGAGAACACCCGGGATGTTTTGGTGGATGTGCAGCAGACGGTGCTTGCCTGGGTGGGCCGGAAGGGCCACTTCAGGGAAGTTGACCGAGGATACCGACGTACCGTTGTCGCTGTACTTGACCAGTTTTTCTGCCACTTCCAGGCCGATGTTGGCCTGCGCTTCGGCAGTCGAGCCACCGATGTGCGGGGTCAGGATGACGTTGTCCAGGCCGCGCAGCGGGCTTTCGAACTCTTCATCGTTGGAGCGTGGCTCGACCGGGAATACGTCGATGGCGGCGCCGATCAGGTGCTTGTCCTTGATGGCGGCAGCCAGGTGGTCCAGTTCGACCACGGTGCCACGGGCGGCGTTGATCAGGATGCCGCCTTTCTTGATGGCGCGAATTTCCTTCTCGCCGATCATCCACTGGGTGGCTGCAGTTTCTGGAACGTGCAGCGAGACGATGTCGCACATGCCCAGCAGCTCGTGCAGGTTGTTCACCTGAGTGGCGTTACCCAGCGGCAGCTTGGTGATGGTGTCGTAGAAGTAAACCTGCATGCCCAGGCCTTCAGCCAGGACCGACAGTTGGGTGCCGATCGAGCCGTAGCCGACGATACCCAGCTTCTTGCCACGGATCTCGAAGGAGTTGGCCGCGCTCTTGATCCAGCCACCACGGTGGCAGGACGCGTTCTTCTCCGGGATGCCGCGTAGCAGCAGGATGGCCTCGGCCAGTACCAGTTCGGCAACGGAACGGGTGTTGGAGTAAGGTGCGTTGAACACGGCGATACCGCGTTCGCGAGCCGCGTTGAGGTCGACCTGGTTGGTACCAATGCAGAAACAGCCGACAGCGACCAGTTTCTTGGCGCAGTCGAAAACCTCTTCGGTCAGCTGAGTGCGCGAGCGGATACCGATGAAGTGAGCATCGGCGATCTTTTCCTTCAGATCGGCGTCGGGCAGAGAGCCGGTGAGGTACTCAATGTTGGTGTACCCGGCGGCCTTAAGGACGTCCACGGCAGTTTGGTGGACGCCTTCGAGGAGAAGGAACTTGATCTTGCTCTTATCGAGAGAAGTCTTGCTCATCTGCGTAAACCTGTGTCCCGGAGAAAAAATGGCAGGGAAGAGAAGCTGTCGCAGATCGGCCTGAAGCACGATTAGCGGGGGGCATATGCTAGCATAACGACCCCTTGATACGCCCATCCCTGGCACGTGAAGAGTCCTCAGGGTGACTATGAATTGTTCGAGAGTTCTATCGATGACCAATCCTGCGCTGATTGATGAGCTGTTGACTCTGGTTGAACCTGGCAAGGTACTGACCGACGCTGCTTCCCTCGATACGTACGGCAAGGATTGGACCAAACATTTTGCGCCGGCACCGCTGGCCATCGTGTTTCCGAAGAGCATCGAACAGGTACAGGCCATCGTCCGCTGGGCCAACCAGCGCAAGGTTGCGCTGGTGCCGTCAGGCGGGCGAACCGGGCTTTCCGCCGCAGCCGTGGCGGCCAATGGCGAAGTGGTAGTGGCCTTCGACTACATGAACCAGATTCTCGGTTTCAACGCCGGTGATCGTACGGTCGTCTGCCAGCCTGGGGTGATTACCGCGCAACTGCAGCAGTTCGCGGCAGACCAGGGGCTGTACTACCCAGTTGACTTTGCCTCAGCAGGATCAAGCCAGATTGGCGGCAATATCGGCACCAATGCCGGCGGTATCAAAGTTATTCGCTACGGTATGACCCGTAATTGGGTGGCTGGCCTGAAAGTCGTCACCGGCAAGGGCGACCTGCTTGAGTTGAACAAGGACTTGATCAAGAACGCCACCGGTTACGATCTGCGTCAGTTGTTCATTGGGGCTGAAGGCACTCTGGGCTTTGTGGTTGAAGCCACGATGCGCCTGGACCGCGCGCCGAAGAATCTCACCGCGATGGTCCTGGGCACCCCGGACTTCGACTCGATCATGCCGGTGCTGCATGCTTTCCAGGGCAAACTGGACCTCACTGCCTTTGAGTTCTTCTCCGACAAGGCCCTGGCCAAGATCATGGGGCGTGGCGATGTGCCGGCACCCTTTGACACCGACTGCCCGTTCTATGCCTTGCTGGAGTTCGAGGCGAGCACCGAAGAGGTGGCCAACGACGCCCTGGCAACCTTCGAGCACTGTGTGGAGCAAGGCTGGGTAATCGACGGTGTGATGAGCCAGAGCGAGCAACAACTGAAAAACCTCTGGAAACTGCGTGAGTACATCTCCGAGACCATCTCGCACTGGACGCCCTACAAGAACGACATCTCGGTCACCGTATCGAAAGTGCCGGCGTTCTTGAAGGATATCGATGCGATTGTCGGCGAGCACTACCCTGATTTTGAAGTCGTCTGGTATGGCCACATCGGCGACGGCAATTTGCACCTGAACATCCTCAAGCCGGAAAACCTGAGTAAGGACGAGTTCTTCGCCAAGTGCGCTACCGTCAACAAATGGGTTTTCGAAATAGTAGAGAAGTACAACGGCTCGATTTCTGCCGAGCACGGTGTTGGCATGACCAAGCGCGACTACCTGACCTACAGCCGTTCGCCCGTGGAAATCGAGTACATGAAGGCGGTTAAGGCCGCCTTCGACCCGAATGGGATCATGAACCCGGGCAAGATCTTCCCGGTCGAGTGACGCGTTTCCCCCAAAAGTGATTAACAGCGCCAGGAGTCGGCAATGAGCTACCAGCACCAGTATCTAGACGGCACGCGTATTCACTTCCCGTTGGGCAAGGTGGTGTGCATTGGCCGTAATTACGCCGAACATGCCAAGGAACTGAATAACCCGGTACCGACTGAACCCTTGTTGTTCATCAAGCCCGGCAGTTGTGTCGTGCCGCTCGAGGGTGGCTTCAAGATCCCGACCGAGCGTGGTTCGGTGCACTACGAGGCGGAAATCGCCGTGTTGCTGGGCAAGTCGCTGTCGACCCAGCCCGACGAGGAAGAAGTGCTCGATGCGATCTCCGGCTTCGCCCCGGCACTGGACCTGACCCTGCGTGACGTTCAGTCCAAGCTGAAGGAAAAGGGCTTGCCCTGGGAGTTGGCCAAGTCGTTCGATGGCGCCTGCGTTCTGGCACCGTTCGTGCCGGCCAGTACCTTCGAGGACCTGACCGATATCGGCATTCGTCTGAGCATCAATGGCGAGGTACGCCAGGATGGCAACAGCGAGCTGATGCTTAATCCGATTGTTCCGATGATCCAGTACATGGCGGCACAGTTTTCCCTGCAGGCCGGTGATGTGATCCTCACCGGTACGCCAGCAGGCGTCGGCCCGCTGAATCAGGGGGACGAACTGGTGCTGGAGCTGCCTGGCATCAGCCGTTTCGAAAGCAAGGTACTCTGAGCGCCGGTACGCCGGATCTGTGTGGCAGTCGTAATGGCTGCCACCTGCTTTATCGTTACAGTCAGCCTGCTTTTACCGATTTTTTCACAAGTCATCCGGATAATGCCTGCGCATTGGTTCACGTGAACCTGCCGGTGCTGTGCTATTAAATCGGTAAAAAACAAGCAGGAATCCTCGATGACCACACCGTTTCCTTCCGGCGACTCTCTGCCGTCTGTACGCAAGCGTCCTTTTATGTTGCGTTGGTCGACCTGGTTGGCGACTGCGGCGGTCATCGGCTATGGCGTGGCCTATGCCATGCATTGGGATGACCGTGGCCTGCTCTGGATCAAAGAGCGTTTCGAGAGCCCGGCAGAACAACGGGCTAGCGTCTGGTTGCCGGACTACCACGCCGACATTGATGCCAAGGTGCTGCCTGGCATGGAAGATGACGAAGCTTCAGATGTCTCCTACGACCCGCAAACCAAAACCCTGTTCGCGGTGATGGGCAAGAACCCGTTCCTGGTTCAACTGACGCTGGACGGTGATGTGCTGCGCAAAATACCCCTCAATGGCTGGAGCAACCCCGAGGGGGTTGCCGTGCTGGAGGGTGGGCGCATGGCAATTGTTGATGAGCGCGATCATACCGTGACCATCATCCGGGTCGATGCCGATACCAAGGCGCTGAACAGCGCCGACTTCCCGCAATACGACCTTGGGCCGTCGAAGAATCAGAACAAGGCGTTCGAGGGGGTTGCCTGGGAGCCAAAACGCCAACGGTTGGTGTTGGGTGAGGAGCGGCCACCAAAGTTGTTCACCTGGAGTAGCGATAGTTCGGGCCAATTGAGCGGTCAGAAACAGTCGCTGTCCAGCGACGAACTCGATCTGCGCAATGTATCTGCCCTTGGCATCGATCCACGTACGGGCCATATGCTGGTGCTGTCGGCCGACTCCAACATGTTGCTCGAGCTGGATCAGCAGGGCCAACAGGTCAGCTTCATGACCCTGCAGGGCGGCTTCAACGGTTTGCAAAAGCGTATTCCACGGGCTGAAGGGGTTGCCATGGATGAGCAGGGCACGCTGTATATGGTCAGCGAGCCGAACCTGTTCTATCGCTTCCGCAAGCACTAAGCGTGCTTGCCCTGGTGCTTTAAGCTTCGATTCAGGTGGGTATGGTTAGCTTTAGGTCGATTTTTGTTGAGTCTGCCTGAATGCGACGTTTTATCCGTTTACCTCTGCTTGCTTTGCTTATCAGCCTGTCGGCCCTTTCTTTGTTGGCTTTGGCGGCGCACGAGTATCGATTGCTCGAGCGCGGTTGGTTCAACCTCAAGACCTGGTGGCAGCCGGTCGAGCACGGTATTGGCCTGGATCGCTATCAGGTCGTACTTGAAGCCAAGCCTATCGAGGGGCTGGACGATGACCTCTCTGCACTGACCTACGACCCTGATCGTAAAAGCCTGTTCAGTGTCACCAACAAGCGTTCAGAACTGATAGAGCTGTCGCTGGATGGCGTCATCGTGAGGCGCTTGCCGTTGATTGGTTTCGGCGACCCGGAAGCCGTTGAGTATGTCGGGCCTGGCAGCTATGTCATCACCGACGAGCGCCAACAGCGGCTGATCCTTGTTCAACTGAATGATGACACCCGCGTGCTGGATGCCAGTACCGCTGAGCAGCTGTCTCTGGGGGTTGGTCTGAACGGCAACAAAGGGTTCGAGGGTTTGGCCTATGACTCGGCAGGCAAGCGTCTGTTCGTGGCCAAGGAGCGCGACCCGATGTTGATCTACGAGGTGCAGGGGTTCCCTCATGAGGGCGACGGGCAGCCTTATTCCGTGCATGTAGTGCAGGATCGCCAGCGTGATTCACGGTTGTTCATGCGTGATTTGTCGAGCCTGGTGTTCGATGAGCGCAGCGGCCATTTGCTGGCCTTGTCGGACGAATCGAAACTGGTGCTGGAGCTGGATACTGAAGGGAAACCGTTGAACAGCTTGTCTCTGCACAAGGGTTTTCAAGGGTTGCAGCAGAGCGTGCCGCAGGCAGAAGGTATTGCCCTGGACGATGCCGGGACGCTCTACCTGGTCAGTGAACCCAACCTGTTCTACATCTTCAAGAAGCAACCGGCCCCGTAAACGACCATCGTTGGGGGCCGGCCTGAGCTTGACGGGTGTATCAGTTACGCAGTGTTTTTACGCCTTCCGGGGTACCCAGCAGCAGCAGGTCGGCAGGGCGCGCGGCGAACAGACCGTTGGTGACGACACCAACGATGGCGTTGATCTGATTTTCCAGTTCCACCGGGTTGGTGATCTGCAGGTTGTACACATCGAGGATGATGTTGCCGTTGTCGGTTACCACGCCTTCGCGGTACACCGGGTCGCCGCCCAGTTTGACCAGTTGGCGGGCAACGTGACTGCGGGCCATCGGGATCACTTCCACTGGCAGCGGGAAGGCGCCCAGTACCGGAACCAGCTTGCTGGCGTCAGCGATGCAGATGAAGGTCTTGGCCACGGCGGCAACGATCTTCTCGCGGGTCAGTGCAGCGCCGCCGCCCTTGATCAGGGCCAGGTGCTCGTTGCTTTCGTCGGCACCGTCGACATAGAACTCCAACTCGCTGACGGTGTTCAGCTCATACACCGGAATACCATGGCCTTTCAGGCGTGCAGCGGTGGCTTCGGAGCTGGCAACGGCACCGTCGAAGGCACCTTTGTGCTTGGCCAGGGCGTCGATGAAGCAGTTGGCGGTCGAGCCGGTGCCGACGCCGACGATGCTCTTGTCATCGAGCTTGGGCAGAATGAAATCGACAGCGGCCTGGGCGACAGCCTGTTTGAGTTGGTCCTGGGTCATGCGGGCTCCGAAGCGGGGAGGAGTATCTGAGGTTGCCTAGTATAACGGCTAAAACCCTAGGCTGGCGGTGGTCGCCCGACAGGGCGCTGGGGTAGACTCCCAGGCCTTGTCCCAGCCGCCCAGTGATGCTTTCCCGATGCTCGAACAGTACGTCAAGAAGATCCTCACCTCGCGCGTCTATGACGTCGCTGTCGAAACGCCATTGCAACGTGCCGGGCAGCTGAGCAAGCGCTTGGGCAATACCGTGCTGCTCAAGCGCGAAGACCTGCAGCCGGTGTTCTCCTTCAAGATTCGTGGCGCCTACAACAAGCTGGCCCAACTGACCCCCGAGGAACTCGCCCGTGGCGTGGTCACCGCGTCGGCGGGTAACCATGCCCAGGGTGTAGCACTTGCGGCGAAGGAGTTGGGCATCAAGGCAACCATCGTCATGCCCAAGACCACGCCCGAGATCAAGGTCGAAGGTGTGCGCTCGCGTGGCGGTAAGGTTGTGCTGCATGGCGATTCCTTTCCCGAAGCGCTGGCCTATTCGCTGAAACTGGTCGATGAGAAGGGCTTCGTCTACATCCACCCCTACGACGACCCGCACACCATCGCAGGCCAAGGCACCGTGGCCATGGAGATTCTGCGCCAGCACCCGGGCCAGTTGGACGCGATCTTCGTTCCGGTCGGTGGTGGTGGCCTGATTGCCGGTATCGCGGCCTACGTGAAGTACCTGCGCCCGGAGATCAAGGTGATCGGCGTCGAGCCGGATGACTCCAATTGCCTGCAAGCCGCCATGGCTGCGGGTGAGCGCGTGGTATTGCCGCAGGTCGGGTTGTTCGCCGATGGCGTGGCAGTTGCGCAAATCGGCCAGTACACCTTTGAGATCTGCAAAGACTACGTCGACGAGGTCATTACCGTCAGTACCGACGAGATCTGTGCGGCGATCAAGGATATTTACGACGATACCCGCTCGATCACCGAACCTGCGGGCGCCCTGGGTGTGGCGGGCATCAAGAAATACGTCGAACTGCGCGGTGTCAGCGGCCAGACGCTGGTGGCCATCGACTCCGGTGCCAACGTCAACTTCGACCGCCTGCGCCATGTGGCCGAGCGCGCCGAGCTGGGTGAAGGGCGTGAGGCAATCATTGCCGTGACCATCCCTGAGCAGCCGGGCAGCTTCAAGGCGTTTTGCGAGGCCATTGGCAAGCGCCAGATCACCGAGTTCAACTACCGTTACCACGCCGAGGGCGAAGCCCATATTTTTGTTGGCGTGCAGACCCATCCTGACACCGACCCGCGCAGCGCCTTGCTGCAAAGCCTGAGAGAGCAGGGCTTCCCGGTGCTCGACCTGACCGACAACGAACTGGCCAAGTTGCATATCCGGCACATGGTCGGAGGTCATGCAGCTGGTGTCAGCAATGAAATGGTGCTGCGCTTCGAGTTCCCGGAGCGTCCGGGTGCGCTGTTCAACTTCCTCAACAAACTGGGTGGGCGCTGGAACATCTCGATGTTCCATTACCGTAACCACGGTGCGGCCGATGGCCGTGTGGTTGCAGGTTTGCAGGTGCCGGACGAAGAGCGCCATCTGGTGCCCGCAGCGCTGGCCAAGATCGGCTACCCCTACTGGGATGAAACCGAGAACCAGGCGTACCGGCTGTTCCTTGGCTGAGGCTGCTACGCTCAAGACGGTGCTTTGATGGGGTGGGATGCTTTCGTATGGAAACTTTAAGCGTGATGAAAATGTTGCATGGCCTGGCGACGGCGTTGTCGCTGGGGTGTGCATTGGGGCTGGTATTCCAGGCGTGGCGTCAGCGCGCCAATACGGTAGCCGGCTCGGCGACGAGCCTGCAGCGGCCCTGGTTGTTCGTCTGGATTCTGATGGGCCTGAGCCTGTTCAGCCTGCCCTTCAGTGGCTGGTGGCTGGTGCACCTGATTGGTTGGCCGCTGGAACAGGCCTGGCTGCTTGGCGGGGCCGTACTCTACCTGCTGGGGTGCGTGTGCTGGTTGCTGCTGGTAGGGCGACTGGGCAAGGCCACAGCCAGTCGACGCTCGGTCGTGATACTGGCAGCGCTGAGCGCGGTTATTTTCCTCAGCATCATCGGCCTGATGGTCGCTAAACCGGTGTAATCGTCGCGCCTGTCGCCAGCACACCCTGCACTACTTGGGTGCAGGACGTGCTGGCGATTGATTGCCTTCAGCCCTTAGTCACGCAGGCTGATGACTCTCCAGCCACGCTTTTCGGCTTCGGCGCGCAGGTTCGGGTCCGGGTCGACCGCAATCGGGTGCTCGACCGCTTCCAGCAGCGCCAGGTCGTTCATCGAGTCGCTGTAGAAATGGCTGCCTTCCAGGCTGAAGCCGTTTTCCAGCAGCCAGCGATTAAGGCGTGTCACTTTGCCTTCACGGAAACACGGTATATCGGTACTGCGCCCGCTGTAACGGCCATCAATCATCTCGCATTCGGTGGCCAGCAGGGTTTGTACGCCCAGGCGCTTGGCAATCGGGCCGGTGATGAAACGGTTGGTGGCGGTGATGATCACCAGCTTGTCGCCTGCGCTACGGTGTTCTTCCAGCAGTTCAAGGGCTTTGGGCAGGATGATCGGCTCAACGCAGTCGCGCATGAAGTCGCGGTGCCATTCGTCGAGTTGCGCCATTTCGGTTTTGGCGAGGATTTCCAGGCTGAAGTTCAGGTAGTCGTTCAGATTCAGCTTGCCGGCCAGGTAGTCCTGATAGAAGGCATCGTTGCGGTTCTGGTACTCGACAGGGTCGAGAATGCCGCGCTCGCAGAGGTAATCGCCCCATGCGTGATCGCTGTCACCGCCAAGGAGAGTATTGTCCAGATCGAATAAAGCCAGGCGCATTGCAGTCACTCGCATAACATCTGAAAAGTCCTTAAGAATACGGACTTTTCACATCGATGCACATAAGGTCCGCAGGCGCGTTGCTGGCCTTGTGGGCTTTGTGGAACAATGCGGGGACATGCGTTTGCGAGGTTGCTGCCGTGATCGACCCCGATGGTTTTCGCCCCAATGTCGGGATCATTCTGACGAATGATGCCGGGCAGGTGCTATGGGCTCGTCGTATCAACCAGGATGCCTGGCAGTTTCCCCAGGGCGGGATCAACCCCGAGGAAACACCAGAAGAGGCCTTGTACCGCGAGCTGAACGAAGAAGTGGGGCTTGAACGACATGATGTTGAAATTCTTGCCTGCACCCGTGGCTGGTTGCGTTATCGTTTACCCCAACGCCTGGTGCGTACCCACAGCCAACCGCTGTGTATCGGCCAGAAACAGAAATGGTTTCTCCTGCGCCTGGTGTCCAATGAGCAGCGAGTGCGGATGGATTTGACCGGGAAACCGGAGTTCGATGGCTGGCGTTGGGTCAGTTATTGGTACCCGCTGGGCCAGGTGGTGACATTCAAGCGCGAGGTTTACCGCCGCGCTCTCAAAGAGCTTGCACCGCGCCTGTTGGCGCGCGACTGACGACGGAGTTCGACCCCGAGCCATGCTCAATACGCTGCGCAAGATCGTCCAGGAAGTTAACTCCGCCAAGGATCTGAAAACGGCGTTGGGGATTATTGTCTTGCGCGTCAAAGAGGCCATGGGCAGTCAGGTCTGCTCGGTCTACTTGCTTGATCCCGAAACCAACCGTTTCGTCCTGATGGCCACCGAGGGCCTGAACAAGCGGTCTATCGGCAAGGTCAGCATGGCCCCCAACGAAGGCCTGGTCGGCCTCGTGGGCACCCGCGAAGAGCCGCTGAACCTCGAAAACGCCGCCGATCACCCGCGTTATCGCTACTTTGCCGAAACGGGCGAAGAACGCTTTGCCTCGTTCCTCGGGGCGCCGATCATCCACCACCGTCGCGTGGTTGGTGTTCTGGTTATCCAGCAAAAAGAGCGCCGCCAGTTCGATGAGGGCGAAGAAGCCTTCCTCGTGACCATGAGCGCGCAGCTTGCCGGGGTTATCGCCCATGCCGAGGCGACAGGTTCGATCCGTGGCCTGGGCCGCCAAGGCAAAGGTATCCAGGAAGCCAAATTCGTCGGTGTGCCGGGTTCGCCGGGTGCAGCGGTCGGTACCGCCGTGGTCATGCTGCCGCCGGCCGACCTCGACGTCGTGCCGGATAAGACCGTCACGGACATCGACGCCGAGCTAAGCCTGTTCAACAACGCCCTTGAAGGCGTGCGCAACGACATGCGCACCCTCTCGGCCAAGCTGGCTACCCAGTTGCGCCCAGAAGAGCGGGCGTTGTTCGACGTCTACCTGATGATGCTCGAAGATGCTGCCCTGGGCGGTGAAGTCGTGCAGGTGATCAAGACCGGCCAGTGGGCCCAGGGCGCCTTGCGCCAAGTGGTCGGCGAGCACGTCAGCCGTTTCGAGCTGATGGACGACGACTACCTGCGGGAGAGGGCTTCCGACGTGAAGGATCTGGGCCGGCGACTGCTGGCCTACCTGCAGGAGGCCCGCCAGCAGACGCTGGTCTATCCCGACAACACGATTCTGGTCAGCGAAGAACTGACCCCTGCCATGCTTGGCGAAGTGCCTGAGGGCAAGCTTGCGGGCCTGGTCTCGGTATTGGGTTCGGGTAACTCCCACGTTGCGATCCTGGCCCGGGCCATGGGTATTCCGACGGTCATGGGCCTGGTCGACCTGCCGTACTCCAAGGTCGACGGCATTCAGATGATCGTCGACGGCTACCACGGCGAGGTCTACACCAACCCCAGCGAGGTACTGCGCAAGCAGTATGCCGAGGTGGTGGAAGAGGAGCGCCAGTTGGCTCAGGGGCTCGACGCCCTGCGCGAGCTGCCGTGCATCACTACCGACGGCCATCGCATGCCGCTGTGGGTGAACACCGGCCTGCTTGCCGATGTCGCCCGCGCCCAGCAGCGCGGTGCCGAGGGTGTCGGCCTGTACCGCACCGAAGTCCCGTTCATGATCAACCAGCGCTTCCCCAGCGAGAAGGAACAGCTGGCGATCTACCGCGAGCAACTGGCGGCGTTTCATCCGCAGCCTGTGACCATGCGCAGCCTGGACATCGGCGGCGACAAGGCCTTGTCCTATTTCCCGATCAAGGAAGACAACCCCTTCCTCGGCTGGCGCGGTATCCGCGTGACCCTCGACCACCCGGAAATCTTCCTGGTGCAGACCCGCGCCATGCTCAAGGCCAGCGAAGGGTTGAACAACCTGCGCATTCTGCTGCCGATGATTTCCGGTATTCATGAGCTGGAAGAGGCCTTGCACCTGATCCACCGCGCCTGGGGCGAAGTGCGTGATGAAGGCACCGATGTGCCGATGCCGCCGGTGGGGGTGATGATCGAGATTCCTGCGGCGGTCTACCAGACCCGCGAACTGGCTCGCATGGTGGACTTCCTGTCGGTCGGCTCCAACGACCTGACCCAGTACCTGTTGGCCGTCGACCGCAACAACCCGCGGGTTGCCGACCTGTACGACTACCTGCACCCGGCGGTGCTGCAAGCGTTGCAGAACGTTGTCAACGACGCTCATGCCGAAGGCAAGCCGGTGAGTATCTGCGGTGAGATGGCCGGTGATCCGGCGGCGGCGGTGCTGCTCATGGCCATGGGCTTTGACAGCCTGTCGATGAACGCCACCAACCTGCCCAAGGTGAAGTGGATGCTGCGTCAGATCAGCCTGAGCCAGTCCAAGGACCTGTTGGCCCAGGCCATGAAGATCGACAACCCGCAAGTTATCCACAGCTCGCTGCAATTGGCCCTGAAGAACCTGGGCCTGGCGCGGATGATCAACCCGGCGTCGCCGAAGACCTTGTAGGGGCTGCTACGCCGTGTCATCGCTATAACCTTGCGCGCTGCCTGTCTCTCAGGCACCGCGCATTTCATAGGTTCGCATTTCATAGGGTCATAGGTGCAATGCCACCTCGCCCAAATGCCCGCCAAAGGGCCCGAAGCTGCGCTCTACCAACTGCCGCGAACCATCTGCCGACACCAGCAGCACCGTGCTGGCCCGTGTGCCGTAGCTCTGGCTGGCAATGAACACACTCGACAGCAGCCGCTCCGTGGCCATGCCTACGCCGGTTTCCGGCAGTTCGCTCTCTGCCGCCTGTTGGCCATCGGCCAGCAACGTCAACAATGCCTCTGGCTGAGGCTCATGCAATTGAGCCTGCAGTGCAGCACGGGCCTTGAGCAACTTGGGCCAGGGTGTGTCGAGCCCGGCATTGGAAAGGCCATAGACGCCGGTATCCAGCAGCCTAGGGGTGGCCTCCCGCGCACTCAAGTACGCCAACTGTTGCCCATCGCTCAGCAGCAGGTTGAAGCCGCTGTACTCCGAGGTACGGCTGGCCACCTGATCCAGATAGGCCTCGATAGGCTGCGTGCCGGTCAGAAACCCCGACACCAACTCGCCCCGTGAGCGCTGGCCCAGAGGCTGGTCGGGGTCGCGGATGTTGGTCAGTGCGGCGAAGCGACCGGCAGGTCCGACGCCCAGCCAGGTGCCACCGGCTTCCAGGTCGCGGCCGGCATACACCCCTGGCGCATCGGCCCAATGGCTGAGCGGTTGGGCAGGGCGGGCATAGAATTCATCGCGGTTGGCGGCAACGATCAGCGGCTGGGGATGCCCCGGTCGCCAGGCAAAAACGATCAGGCACATGGCTGGACTTTCCTGGGTTTTCACTCACTGTAACAGAGCCTTCGCTGCGAGCCACTGGAGCCATTACCCCGGCTTCCGTTACCATGCCGGACAGAATTTTCCGGGGGCGACAATGGAATTCCTGCTCTATCTAGTGCTGGGTGCCTGTGCAGGCGTGCTGGCCGGGCTGTTCGGCGTTGGTGGCGGCATCATTATCGTGCCGGTATTGGTCTTCAGTTTCACCGCGCAGGGCTTTGACGCCTCGGTATTGACCCATCTGGCGGTCGGCACCTCATTGGCGACCATCGTCTTCACCTCGGTCAATGCCATTCGCGAACACCATCGCAAAGGCGCGGTGCAGTGGCCGATCTTCATCTGGATGACCCTTGGGATCCTGATCGGCGCCGGCATTGGTGCGAAAACCGCCTCGGCGATCCAGGGCCCGAACCTGCAAAAGATCATTGGTGTGTTCGCCCTGATCATTGCCCTGCAGATGGCGCTGGACCTCAAGCCCAAGGCCAGCCGCAGTATCCCTGGCAAAGCCGGCCTTACCGCTGCCGGCAGTGTGATCGGCTGGGCCTCGGCGATCTTCGGCATTGGCGGCGGCTCGCTGACCGTGCCGTTTTTGACCTGGCGCAGCCTGCCGATGCAGCAGGCGGTGGCGACTTCATCGGCCTGCGGCTTCCCGATTGCCCTGGCCAGTGCGCTAAGTTTCATGGTTCTGGGCTGGCACGACCCGTTGTTGCCAGCGCATAGTCTCGGGTTCGTGTATTTGCCGGCGCTGTTGGGTATTGCCCTGACCAGTATGTTTTTTGCCCGTTTTGGTGCGCGGCTGGCCCACAAGCTGTCGCCCCGCCTGCTGAAACGGCTGTTTGCCGCACTGTTGTTTTGTGTCGGCCTGAGCTTTTTGCTTTAAGAATAGAGGACGTTTGATGCTGCCTTATCCGAATATCGACCCCGTGGCCGTGGCCATCGGGCCGCTGAAAATCCACTGGTACGGCCTGATGTACCTGATCGGCATCGGCGGCGCCTGGCTGCTGGCATCGCGCCGGTTGAAGCGTTTCGACCCGACCTGGAGCCGCGAAAAGCTTTCCGACCTGGTGTTCTGGCTGTCCATGGGGGTGATTGTCGGTGGCCGCTTGGGGTACGTACTGTTCTATGACCTGAGTGCGTACCTGGCCAATCCCGCGTTGATTTTCGAAGTCTGGAAGGGCGGCATGTCGTTCCATGGCGGCTTTATCGGCGTCATGCTGGCGGCCCTGTGGTTCGGCAAGCGTAACAACAAGTCGTTCTTTGAGCTGATGGACTTCGTTGCACCGCTGGTACCGATTGGCCTGGGTGCGGGGCGTATCGGCAACTTCATCAACGGCGAATTGTGGGGCAAGGCGACCGATGTGCCGTGGGCCATGGTCTTCCCGCCCTTCAGTGATCCGGCACAATTGCCGCGCCATCCGTCGCAGCTTTACCAGTTTGCACTGGAAGGTGTGGCATTGTTCCTGGTTCTCTGGCTGTATTCGCGCAAACCACGCCCGACGATGGCCATCTCCGGTATGTTCGCGCTGTTCTACGGCATCTTCCGCTTCATCGTCGAGTTCGTCCGCGTGCCCGATGCGCAACTGGGCTACATCGCGTTTGGTTGGTTGACCATGGGCCAACTGCTTTGCGTACCAATGATCCTCGGTGGTATCGGGTTGATCTGGTGGGCCTATCGCCGCGCGCCGACCGCCAAGGGCGCTGCGCTTTAAATGTGTAAGGCAGGGGTGCGCCTCTGCCTGTTTTGAAACAGGTAAGTCATGAAGCAATATCTAGATCTGGTCGCCCACGTGATCAAGCACGGCACCCTGCAGGGCAACCGTACCGGCATCCGCACCATCAGCTTCCCCGGTGCCATGCTGCGTTTCGACCTGCAGGAGGGCTTCCCGGCCATCACTACCCGCCGCCTGGCGTTCAAGTCAGCCATTGGCGAGATGGTCGGTTTCCTGCGCGGGGTGAAGAACGCTGCGCAGTTCCGCGAACTGGGCTGCAAGGTCTGGGACCAGAACGCCAACGAGAATGCGCAGTGGCTGGCCAACCCGTTCCGTCAGGGTGCCGACGACCTGGGTGAAATCTACGGCGTGCAATGGCGCCAGTGGCCGGCGTACAAGCGTATTGCGCTGAGTAACCCGGCTGCCATCGCGCTCGCTCAAAGCCAGGGCTTCCAGACGATTGCCGAGGCCGAGGAAGACGGTGAAGCGTTCGTGGTGCTGTACAAGGCCATTGACCAGATTCGCCAGTGCGTCGACACCATCATCAATGACCCAGGCAGCCGACGCATCCTGTTCCACGGCTGGAACTGTGCCCAGCTTGACGAGATGGCCCTGCCGCCGTGCCACTTGCTGTACCAGTTCCACCCGAATGTCGAGACCAAGGAAATTTCCCTGACCCTCTACATCCGCTCCAACGACCTGGGCCTTGGCACGCCGTTCAACCTCACCGAAGGCGCTGCACTGCTGTCGCTGGTGGGCCGTCTGACCGGTTACACGCCACGCTGGTTCACTTACTTCATCGGCGATGCGCACGTCTATGAGAACCACCTGGACATGCTCAACGAACAGCTCAAGCGCGAACCACTGGCCGCGCCGAAGCTGGTGATCTCCGACCGTGTGCCGGAATTCGCCAAGACGGGCGTTTACCAGCCCGAGTGGCTGGAACTGATCGAGCCGAGCGACTTCAGCCTTGAAGGCTACGAGCACCATGCGCCGATGACCGCGCCAATGGCGGTCTGACCGCCGCCTCACAACACAGGCCATTGCGGCCTGTGTTGTGTTTGGTTACAGCCTCAGGCGTCCAGTTCAAGCGCCAGCAACGACTCAAGGCTTTGGCGTTTGCGGATCAACCGACAGGCCTCGCCGTCGATCAGTACTTCAGCGGCATGCCCGCGGCTGTTGTAGTTCGACGACATCGACGCGCCATAGGCACCGGCGGTATGGAACACCAGGTAATCCCCCACCTGAGCCGACGGCAGCAGGCGCGATTCGACAATGCCGCCTTCAAGCTGAGTAAACACATCACCGGATTCGCACAACGGGCCTGCTACCACGGTAGCGCGCGGCGGACGCGGCGCCTGCGCGGTGCCAGGCTGTGGAATCAGTGAAATCTCGTGGTAGCTGCCGTACATCGAGGGGCGCATCAGGTCATTGAAGCCGGCATCGACCAGTGTGAAGTGGTTGCCGCCCATCGGCTTGGTCCCGCGTACTTCAGCGACCAGCAGGCCGGACTCGGCCACCAGAAAACGACCCGGCTCGATTTCCAGGCGCACCGGGTGACCCAACTGCTGCTCGATCTGCTGTTTGGCTTCACGCCACTGCGTGAGGTAGTGCGCGATGTCTACGGCCTGCTCGCCATCGCGGTAAGGTACCGACAGCCCGCCACCGGTAGAGATCGCTTCGATGTCGTGGTCCAGGCGGCCAATCAGTTCCACCATGGCGCTGCATACTCGCTGCAGGTGGGAGTAGTCCACGCCCGAGCCGATATGGAAATGCAGGCCGACCAGATGCAGCTGATATTTGCGAACCTGGGCCAGCGCCTCTTGCAGCTGCTCGTGCCAGATTCCGTGCTTGCTGTTTTCACCGCCGGTGTTGGTCTTGTTGCTATGGCCGTGACCGAAGCCCGGGTTGATGCGCAGCCAGACCCGGTGCCCAGGGGAGCGCTCGCCCAGTTGCTCAAGCATGTCGATCGAGCCCACGTTGACCTCGATTTGCGTTTCTACCACGCGGTTCAGGGTGGCCCGGTCGAACAGGTCGGCGGTGAACACCACTTCGGCAGCACCTGAGGTGCGGCCGGTTTTGAAGCCGGCCTTGAGTGCGCGCTCGATTTCACCGAGTGACACGGCATCAACCGCTACCCCCGCTTCACGCATCAGGCGCAATACATGCAGGTTCGAGCAGGCTTTCTGGGCGAAGCGGATGGTGTCGAAGCCCGCCAGTTGCTGGATGCGCTGACGAATTACCTGGGCGTCGTACACCCACAGTGGGGTGCCGTGTTCGGCGACCAACCGGGTCAGCATGCTATCGGTGATGGCGGTGGTCCGGCATGGGCCTGGACGTTGTGCGGCGGCGTGTTCCAATGATGTTCTCCCTGGGGTTTGGCGCGGCCCCGGCGTGGCGGGGCGTGGATGGCCTGCATCATGGAGAAAGGTGGGGGCGGCATAAAATATCAATTTGCCGTGAGGTTATTCATTTATGATATGGCTTTCGATCTCCCGAGCGGCCCATGTCCATCTCCTTGCGTCACATTGAGGTTTTCCGTGCGGTCATGACCTCGGGCAGCGTGACCGAGGCCGCCGCCATGCTGCACACCTCGCAGCCGACCGTCAGCCGTGAACTGGCGCGCTTCGAGCAACTGTCCCGTTTGAAGCTGTTCGAGCGGGCCCGCGGTCGATTACGACCGACCTCACAGGCGCTGGCGCTGTTCGAGGAAGTGCAGCGGGCCTACTTTGGCCTTGATCGCATTCTCAATACGGTGGACGCCCTGCGCGAGTTCGAGCAGGGGCAGTTGTCGATTGTTTGCCTGCCGGTGTTTTCCCAGTCGCTGCTGCCCAAGACCTGCCAGCGCTTTCTGGCGCAGTTCCCCAAGGCCAGTGTCACCATCAGCCAGCAAGAATCGCCTTTGCTGGAAGAATGGCTCTCCGCGCAGCGGCACGACATCGGCCTGACCGAGGTGAGCAGCACGCCGCCTGGCACCGTGCTATCGCCGCTGATGACTGTGGATGAGGTCTGTGTATTGCCCAACGGGCATCCGTTGCTGGAAAAGCAACGCCTGGCGCCCGCCGACTTTTCCGGGCAACCCTTTATCAGCCTGTCCACACTGGACACCTACCGGCAGCAGATCGACGAAATCTTCCGGCAAGCGCAGGTCGAGCGGCGCTTGGTACTGGACACCCACAGTGCGGCATCGGTGTGCTCAATGGTCCGCGAGGGGATTGGCCTGGCGATCGTCAACCCGCTGACCGCCCTGGACTTCGTTGGCCAGGGTGTGCAGATCCGTCCCTTCACGGTGCCGATTCCCTTTACCGTGAATATCGTCAAACCCCTGCATCGGCCACCGTCACAGTTGGTCAGCCTGTTCGAGGACGCCCTGCGCCAGCAGGCAGAGGCGGTCAAGGCGCAGTTGGCGGTTAATCCCCAGGCACTGTGAGGGCCATCAGTGGCCGTGGCTGCGGCCTACGTGTGAATGCTCTGCGCCCGGCGCGGTGACCGCCCCGTTGACCTCCAGATGCTGCAGGATCGAGCACTGTTCCTCTTGGGCGTGGCAATGCTGGCGCAGTTCCAGCAACTGCTCCTGCAAGGCCAGCAACCCGTCGATCCGTGCCTTGACGTGCTGAATATGTTCATCGATCAGCGCGTTGACGCTTTCACACTGAGCCTCCGGGCTGTCGCGCAAACGCAGCAGGCTGCGGATTTCATCCAGGGTCATGTCGAGGGTTCGACAGTTGCGGATAAAGGTCAGGCGCTCGACATGCGCCTGGGTGTAGAGCCTGTAATTACCCTCGCTGCGCGCAGGCTCTGGCAGCAGGCCTTCGCGCTCGTAGTAGCGGATGGTTTCCACCGGGCAGTCAGTCGTTTTGGCCAGTTCACCGATTTTCATTGCACATTCCCCGGCAGATTGCTTGACCCTATAGTGGCTACAGGGTGTGTACTTGGCAACAGGACCTTTAGGGATGAACCGTATGCACCAGCCTGTCAGCCACAACCACGCCCATAAGGCGCATGATGACCACGACAATGACCACGCTCATGGCCATCAAGCGCACGGCCATGCCTGTTGCTCGGCTGCCGAGGCGCCGGCGCTGATTCAGTTGAGCGAGGCGAGCAGTGCCAACGCTCGCCTGAGCCGCTTTCGGATCGAGGCCATGGACTGCCCGACCGAACAGACCCTGATCCAGAACGCGCTGGGCAAACTGGCGGGGATCGAGCAACTGGAATTCAACTTGATCAACCGCGTGCTTGGCGTGCGGCATACCCTGGTTGAGGCAAAGGTTATCGAGCAGGTCATCGCTGGCCTGGGCATGCAGGCCGAACCGCTGACAGAGAACGCCGAGGCGCAGGATGAGCCGCGTGTAACGGCGAAGAAGCCTTGGTGGCCGCTGGCGCTTTCTGGCGTCGCGGCCCTGGTGGCGGAAGTCATTCATTTCACGGCGGTCGCGCCGAACTGGGTGGTGGCACTGGTCGCGCTGGTGGCGATCCTCAGCGGCGGCCTGGGTACTTACAAGAAGGGCTGGATCGCCCTGAAAAACCGCAACCTGAACATCAACGCCCTGATGAGCATCGCGGTGACCGGTGCAGTGCTGATCGGTCAGTGGCCGGAAGCGGCGATGGTGATGTTCCTGTTTACCTTGGCCGAACTGATCGAGGCCCGCTCGCTGGACCGTGCGCGTAACGCCATCGGCGGCTTGATGCAGTTGAGCCCTGACCGCGCCACCGTGCAGCAGGCTGATGGCCAGTGGCTGGAGATGGAGGTCAAACACGTGGCGTTGGGCGCTCGTGTACGGGTTCGTCCCGGTGAGCGTATCGGTTTGGATGGTGAGGTACTGCTGGGGCAATCCAGCGTCGATCAGGCGCCGATCACCGGCGAAAGCCTGCCCGTCGAGAAAGGGCCGGGCGACAAACTGTTCGCCGGCACCATCAACCAGGGTGGGGCCTTGGAGTTCCGTGTAACAGCGCCCGCCGGTCAATCGACCCTGGCGCGGATCATCAAGGCCGTGGAGCAGGCACAAGGTTCGCGTGCGCCGACGCAGCGCTTCGTTGATCAGTTCTCGCGCATTTACACCCCGGTGGTGTTTGCCCTTGCCCTGCTTGTAGCGGTCGTACCGCCAGTGTTCACTGGAGCCGCGTGGTTCGACTGGATCTACCGGGCCTTGGTCTTGCTGGTGGTCGCGTGCCCTTGTGCCTTGGTGATTTCTACCCCGGTGACGATTGTCAGTGGCCTGGCCGCTGCTGCGCGCAAGGGTATTCTGATCAAGGGGGGCGTGTACCTGGAGGGCGGTCGCAAGCTTGATTTCCTGGCCTTGGACAAGACCGGCACCCTAACCCACGGCAAACCGGTGCAGACCGATTTCCAACTGCTCGATCCACTGTTCGAAAGCGCCGCCCAGCGCATCGCCGCCAGCCTCGCCGCCCGTTCCGACCACCCGGTGTCCCATGCGGTAGCGCAGCAGGCCGAACAGCAGGGCATCGTCGTGCATGAGGTTCATGACTTCCAGGCTCTGCCGGGGCGAGGGGTTCGCGGGCTGGTCGAGGGCACCTTGTACCACCTGGGTAACCATCGGCTGGTAGAAGACCTTGGCCTGTGCTCGCCGCAACTGGAAGCCCGTCTCGATCTTCTGGAGCGTCAGGGCAAAAGTGTCGTGTTGTTGCTTGACGGCTCCGGCCCGGTGGCGTTGTTTGCCGTGGCCGACACGGTCAAGGACAGCAGCCGTGAGGCCATCGCTCAATTGCACGAACTGGGCATCCGCACCGTCATGCTGACCGGCGACAACCCGCATACCGCCGAGGCCATTGCCGCCCAGGTGGGCATTGATCAGGCCTACGGCAACCTGTTGCCCGCCGACAAGCTCAAGACCATTGAAGACCTCTACAGCAAAGGTCATCGGGTGGGCATGGTCGGCGACGGTATCAACGATGCTCCGGCACTGGCACGGGCCGAAATTGGCTTTGCCATGGCTGCAGCCGGCACCGACACGGCCATCGAGACGGCCGACGTGGCGTTGATGGATGACGACTTGCGCAAAATCCCGGCCTTCGTCAGGCTCTCGCGCAACAGCGCGGCGATTCTGAAGCAGAACATCGTGCTGGCGCTGGGGATCAAGGCGATCTTCCTGGGCATCACCTTTGCTGGCATGGCGACCATGTGGATGGCCGTGTTTGCCGATATGGGCGTCAGTCTGTTGGTGGTCTTCAACGGTCTACGTCTGCTGAGAAAATGAGGATGTATGTTGAGTGCCGAGTTGAAAGCGTTCTACATGGTCGCGCGGTTGGGCAGCATTACCCTGGCGGCGAAGAAGCTCGGGCTCAGCCAACCGACCGTGACCACGCAGATCCGCAATCTGGAAAGCCAGTACGGGGTTGAGTTGTTTTACCGTGGCGGTCGTCGTCTGACCTTGAGTGACGACGGTGCGCGTCTGTTGCCGATGGTCAAGGTGCTGTTGCAGCAGGAAGCGGACATCGAGTTCTTCCTGCGTAACAGCGGCCAGGCCCAGGGCACCCTGCGCATCGCCGCGACGGCGCCGTACTACATTCTCGACTTGGTGAAGATCTTCCGTGAACGCTTGCCGCAGGTTGAGGTTTCGGTAGAAATCGGCAATTCCCAACAGGTGTTGGAGTTACTGGAAGACTACCGGGTGGACCTCGCGGCGTCCTCGCAGTTACTCGAAGATGCCCGGTTGGTGCGGCGGGTACTTGGCACCGACCCGCTGGTGGTGGCGGTGCATCGCAATCATCCGTTGGCCAATCGCGGGTCTGTGCCGCTCAGCGCCTTGAGCGGGCATTGCCTGCTGATGCGTGAACTTGGTTCCACGACGCGTCGCCTGACTGAACAGATGCTGGCCGATGCCGGGGTGAAGGCGGGTTCGTTGTTGGAAATCGGCAGTCGCGAGTCGATTCGCGAGGGGGTGCTGCGCAACATCGGCATCAGCATCATTGCCCGCCATGAAGTGCCGCATAACCCGGAATTGCGCGTGCTGACCCTGGAGGGCGCTCCGCACATGTACGAATACCTCTATTGCCTGAAAGAACGGCGCCAGGCCCGCCTGCCCGCAGCGTTTCTTGGCCTCGCCCAGGAAGTCGCGGCCTGCGACCTGTAGGCCAAGGCAAGCCTGCTGCGCCTATCCCTGTAGGAGCCGGGCTGAACTGGTCAAGTAAAAGTGGACACCGCTTTAGGTTTCACGCCGCCAGTTTCTCCATGGCTACAGGCGACAGATA
>NZ_PJQQ01000026.1:0-75993 GCF_002858665.1 Pseudomonas sp. FFUP_PS_473 | reverse complement strand
CGCTGAGTTCGGTATAAGACATAGGGGCAGCACCGTACCGGAAAGGTCAGGTGTTGCACTCAGTTTTTGCCGCCGCCGATATTTAGTCGCGCAGGCCCCACGCACTGCAGGATTTTGCAGTCGACTCATCCTCGATCCAATATGCGTTCTGACAGCAGCGTTCCAGCGGCTATTGGAATACACATGAAAGCCTCGAATAGCGAGATCCCCAAAGATATCGTGCAAATGACCTCTATTGATCATCCGTGCATTTCCACCCGGGACAAACATCGCCAGCTCTCGATCATTTTCCGGAAATGGGTTGTTCAGTTCAGTACCATGGTTTACGACCGGATGTTTTCCGCAGCGGGAGTTGATCACACGAATCAAATTCTCCTGAAATCTTGAAAGAACACCCAAGAGGCCTTGATCTGTCACATTAGCGACCGACGCACTGCTGAAGCCGGGCGCTGTATGGTGGGGGCAAATTGCAAAAATGTCATAATCCGCGGTCACCGCAATGACGGCACCCTCATGTTTGTAACCAATGACCATGACAGGCATTTTTTTACCCGCAGGATAGTAATAAACATGGCACCGGCCATCCGCACTTCGCTCACATTCAAAGCGCATCTGCTTTACATTTTTGCGGCTGCTGGCCTGGAATGATCCTCCCATGCCGGCATGGGTAAATAATCCCTTTTTCACGAGTTCTTCGATTCGCGTATACGGGATTATCAACTCAGTCTGACCCACCCCATCTGTGCGCAAAGCGTGTCGCACAGCTTCACGATTCTTAGCTACCTTATCGGGCCCTTCATCGACCACCTTGCTGAGTTCTGAATCGACGCAGATAAAGCCAGACATAGGTCCCCAGTTCGAGCTTTTAGCATGAATATCCAGTTTTTTCGTGCTGTAACCCTCGGCAATCAAACTTGTCGAGTCCTGATTTACGGGACGAACAAAAATGAACGTTGAATATTCACGCGCGAGCGATTGAAAGACATTAATATGGTCACGCGTCATACCACAATCAATTTCTGTAAGCATACTTACCTCTTCGAGCATTAATCGTGCCTAGAAAGCATCTAGAATAAAACCAGCCTATTCTTAACTCATGGATCCCCCTTGAACGACGTCATTTGAAGTTGATATCCCCGCCTGACAGGCACACGTATCCCGCAACCCATAGCCGTTTCCGCGTTACACACAGATTCGGCAGGGCAAATAACGTGACCTGCTACGCGGCGCTTTTTCAGGCTGCGAAAATCAAAGTACCTATCCGCAAACTTATGTTTAATCACCCGAAGGGGTGCACAACATTGGCCCGCACGTGAAGCGGGATCTACTTCTGTGTTTCCAACAGGCATTCAACGTTGCGGATCGTGGTGTCTTCAGACATCCGATCAAGGCAATAAAAGAGCATCTTTTTGGCCGGGACAGCCACCAAAGTAATGCATGAGCCAGGCTTAAAGAAAAACACCTGACATAATCAAAGAGAACCCTTTCTTCGCATGCGAAGACTCAGAGCATCTGTAATACCTCACCTCTGATGCAAAGTTTTCCAGGTAGCGGAAAGCCATTATTCGACATTGATCCGAGCTTATCTGTAGGAAAATTCTCAGACGAGAGCGGATTTACCGTCAGAACCACCTGTTTTTGAGTGGGACAGTTGGATCCATGCATGTAAGAGATATCCCATCCTGAACAGGGTTTACAGATTCATGCTCATGGGCATTTCGCGCCACGCTTTTTACAAGCACAACCGGGTCTTTGATTCGAGGGCACGCCAGGATCGAGAGGTGATGAAGGCACTGCAGATGGGGGATAAATCTGTGTTGATCTATAACGGGGAGCGGCCCAACTGCCCCTGAAATAAAAAACGCCCGATGCAATGCATCGAGCGTTTTGTGGAAACAGGTGTAAACCTGTATTCAAGAGCAAATGAGGTGCCGTTCCTGCGCAGACTCAGTTCAATACCTCGACCAGATCCACATCGACATCACGCTTCATCAGGCCCTTGTCGACTTCGCCAGTCAGTTTGACCAGGGTCTTGTCGTTGAAGGCCACTGGCGGCAGGTCTTCGTCGTCGATTTCGACAATGATGTTGCCGGTAGCATCCTTGAACTCGTACTTCTCGTTCTTCAGCTTCTGGGTGATGTGACCTTGCAGCACGGCTGGGGTGTCGTCAGCCGCGTTGTGGGCCTCGGCAACCGTGGCCACCGATTGTGCGCCAGGGCCCGTGTAGCCAGCGGCCAGGGCAGCGGTGCTGAACAGGGGAGCGAGAAGCAGTGCGAGATAGCGGGTTTTCATAAGTGTGATCCAATCTTGGTTTCGATGGGACCAGCATAAGCAGGCACGCTGAATTCAAACTTAATGCAAAACGCCCGGCATTGGCCGGGCGCTTTTTATTCAACAGTGCTTACTGGTGGTACTGCGCCGACAACTCATGAACGGCGTTGATGAAGACACCAGCATGCTCAGGATCGACTTCCGGGGTGATGCCATGGCCGAGGTTGAACACGTGACCGGTGCCATGCCCGTAGCTGGCCAGGATACGCCCCACTTCAGCACGGATGGCTTCAGGCTTGGCGTAGAGTACGGTCGGGTCCATGTTGCCCTGCAGGGCAACCTTGGCGCCGACGCGCTGGCGGGCTTCGCCAATGTCGCAGGTCCAGTCCAGGCCAAGGGCGTCGGCGCCAGCATCCGCAATGCTTTCCAGCCACAGGCCGCCATTCTTGGTGAACAGGATGACCGGAACCTTGCGCCCTTCGTGCTCGCGGATCAGGCCACTGACGATCTTGCGCATGTAGGCCAGGGAGAACTCCTGGTAAGCCGCCGCCGACAGGTTGCCACCCCAGGTGTCGAAGATCTGCACGGCTTGCGCTCCGGCGAGGATCTGCCCGTTGAGGTACGAGGTTACAGACTGCGCCAACTTGTCCAGCAACAGGTGCATGGCCTGCGGGTTGTCGTAGAGCATGGCCTTGGTCTTGCGGAAGTCTTTCGACGAGCCGCCTTCGACCATGTAGGTGGCCAGGGTCCATGGGCTGCCGGAGAAGCCGATCAGCGGCACCCGGCCATTGAGCTCACGGCGAATGGTGCTGACCGCATCCATCACGTAGCCCAGGTCCTTCTGCGGATCGGGGATCGGCAAGGCTTCGATGTCAGCCAGGGTGCTGACGACCTTCTTGAAACGCGGGCCTTCGCCGGTTTCAAAGTACAGGCCCTGGCCCATGGCGTCGGGAATGGTGAGGATGTCGGAGAACAGGATCGCCGCGTCCAGCGGATAGCGGTCCAGCGGCTGCAGGGTGACCTCGCAGGCAAACTGCGGGTTCATGCACAGGCTCATGAAATCGCCGGCCTTGGCACGGCTGGCGCGGTACTCCGGCAGGTAACGGCCGGCCTGGCGCATCATCCATACAGGGGTAACGTCTACGGGTTGCTTGAGCAGGGCGCGCAGAAAACGATCGTTCTTCAAGGCAGTCATGTCGGCATCCGGAAAAAAAGTGGGGGCATTTTCTCAGACACCAACGTAAAAGGCACGGTATGAACCGTGCCTTTTGTCTATCGACCTGCACTAGGTCAATAGATTTTCCAAACTTCATCGCCGGACGAGCTCGCCCCACCACGGTCGCAGTGACGCTGACCCTGTGGGAGCGGGCTCGCCCCGCGATGCTTTTTCAGACGCCCAGGTAGTCCAGGATCCCTTCAGCGGCGTTGCGCCCTTCGAAGATCGCAGTCACCACCAGGTCAGACCCACGGACCATATCGCCACCGGCGAAGATCTTCGGGTTGCTGGTCTGGTGCTTGTACGCGCCCTGCTCCGGCGCCACCACACGGCCCTGGCTATCGGTCTGGATGCTGAACTGCTCGAACCATGGCGCGGGGCTTGGACGGAAGCCAAAGGCGATCACCACGGCGTCTGCCGGGATGATTTCCTCGGAGCCGGGAATCGGCTCAGGGCTGCGACGGCCACGGGCATCCGGCTCGCCGAGACGGGTCTCGACAACCTTCACGCCCTCAACCTTGTCTTCGCCCACAATGGCGATTGGCTGACGGTTGTAGAGGAATTTCACGCCCTCTTCCTTGGCGTTCTTCACCTCTTTGCGCGAGCCTGGCATGTTGGCTTCGTCACGACGATAGGCGCAGGTTACCGCCTTGGCACCCTGACGGATGGACGTGCGGTTGCAGTCCATCGCCGTGTCACCACCGCCCAGCACCACGACCTTCTTGCCTTTCATGTCGACGAAATCTTCCGGCGACTTTTCAAAGCCCAGGTTGCGGTTGACGTTGGCCACCAGGAAGTCCAGCGCATCATGCACACCCGGCAAGTCTTCACCAGGGAAACCGCCTTTCATGTAGGTGTAGGTACCCATGCCCATGAACACGGCATCGTACTCGGCCAGCAGCTGTTCCATGCTGATGTCCTTGCCCACTTCGGTGTTTAGGCGGAACTCGATGCCCATGCCGGTGAAGACTTCGCGACGATTGCTCAACACGGTCTTTTCCAGCTTGAACTCGGGGATACCGAAGGTCAGCAGACCGCCGATTTCCGGGTTCCGGTCGAACACCACCGGGGTTACCCCACCACGCACCAGCACGTCGGCACAGCCCAGGCCAGCCGGACCGGCACCGATGATCGCGACACGCTTGCCGGTCGGCTTGACCTTGGACATGTCCGGGCGCCAGCCCATGGCGAACGCGGTGTCGGTGATGTACTTCTCGACCGAACCGATGGTCACCGCACCAAAACCGTCGTTGAGGGTGCAGGCACCCTCGCACAGGCGGTCCTGCGGGCACACCCGGCCGCAGACTTCCGGCAGGGTGTTGGTCTGGTGCGACAGTTCCGCCGCCGCCAGGATGTTGCCCTCGGACACCAGTTTCAACCAGTTGGGAATGAAGTTGTGCACCGGGCACTTCCATTCGCAGTACGGGTTGCCACAGCCCAGGCAGCGGTGGGCCTGTTCGGCCGACTGCTGGGGTTTGAAGGGTTCGTAGATCTCCACGAACTCTTTCTTGCGTTGACGCAGCAGTTTCTTCTTCGGATCCTTGCGCCCGACCTCGATGAACTGGAAGTCATTACTCAGACGTTCAGCCATGTTTAAACCTCATCAAACTCTTCAGGCGCATATCACTGCGGGTTGGCACGGGTGCTGGACAGCAGGTTCTTCAGGCTCGCAGCCTTCGGCTTGACCAGCCAGAAGCGGCGCACGTAGTCGTCCAGGTTCTCCCAGAGCTCACGTCCCCACTCGCTACCCGTCTCTTCGACATACTCGCCGAGCACGCGCTGCAAGTGGCTGCGGTACGCTTCCATCGCTTCGCCGGTGATCCGCTGGATTTCCACCAGTTCGTGGTTGACCTTGTCAACGAAGCTGTTGTCCTGGTCGAGCACGTAGGCGAAACCACCGGTCATACCAGAACCGAAGTTGTAGCCGGTCTTGCCCAGTACGCAAACGAAACCGCCAGTCATGTATTCGCAGCAGTGGTCGCCAGTACCCTCCACAACCGTGTGGGCGCCGGAGTTACGCACAGCAAAACGCTCGCCGGCAGTACCCGCAGCAAACAGCTTGCCGCCAGTGGCACCATACAGGCAGGTGTTGCCGATGATCGCGCTGTGCTGCGTAGCAAACGGGCTGCCCGCTGGCGGTACGATCACCAGCTTGCCGCCAGTCATGCCTTTGCCGACATAGTCGTTGGCGTCGCCTTCCAGATACATGTTCAGGCCACCTGCGTTCCAGACGCCGAAGCTCTGGCCTGCGGTACCCTTGAAGCGGAAGGTGACAGGCGCCTTGGCCATGCCCTGGTTGCCGTGCAGACGGGCGATCTCGCCGGAAATCCGCGCGCCGATCGAACGGTCGCAGTTGCAGATGTCCAGGTTGAATTCGGCGCCCGCCAGATCCTTGATCGCTGGCAGGGCCATCTCGACCATCTTCTCGGCCAGCACACCCTTGTCGAACGGTGGGTTGCGGTCAACTTGGCAGAACTGCGGCTTGTCAGCCGGCACATGCTCACTGCCCAGCAGCGGGCTGAGGTCCAGGTGCTGCTGCTTGGCAGTTTCGCCCGGGAGCATTTCCAGCAGATCGGTGCGCCCGATCAGCTCACCGAGGCTACGCACGCCCAGTTTGGCCAGCCACTCACGGGTTTCTTCGGCGACGTAGGTGAAGAAGTTCACCACCATGTCGACGGTACCGATGTAGTGGTCCTTGCGCAGTTTGTCGTTCTGGGTCGCTACACCAGTGGCGCAGTTGTTCAGGTGACAGATACGCAGGTATTTGCAGCCAAGGGCGATCATTGGCGCCGTACCGAAGCCAAAGCTTTCAGCACCCAGGATGGCTGCCTTGATCACGTCCAGGCCGGTCTTCAGGCCGCCGTCGGTCTGCACGCGAACCTTGCCACGCAAATCGTTGCCGCGCAGGGTCTGGTGAGTCTCGGCCAAGCCCAGTTCCCACGGGGCACCGGCGTACTTGATCGAGGTCAGTGGCGAAGCACCAGTACCACCGTCGTAACCGGAGATGGTGATCAGGTCGGCATAGGCCTTGGCCACGCCAGCGGCGATGGTACCGACGCCCGCTTCTGCCACCAGTTTCACCGAAACCAGCGCCTGCGGGTTGACCTGCTTGAGGTCGAAAATCAGCTGCGACAAGTCTTCGATGGAATAGATGTCGTGGTGCGGCGGCGGCGAGATCAGGGTTACGCCAGGTACGGCATAACGCAGCTTGGCGATCAGGCCGTTGACCTTGCCACCTGGCAGTTGCCCACCCTCACCCGGCTTGGCGCCCTGGGCCACCTTGATCTGCAACACTTCAGCGTTGACCAGGTATTCCGGCGTCACGCCGAAACGGCCTGTGGCCACCTGCTTGATCTTGGAGCTCTTGATGGTGCCATAGCGGGCTGGGTCTTCACCGCCCTCACCGGAGTTGGAACGCGCACCCAGGCGGTTCATGGCTTCAGCCAGCGCTTCGTGCGCCTCTGGCGACAGGGCGCCAAGCGAGATACCAGCAGAGTCGAAACGCTTGAGGATCGCTTCCAGTGGCTCGACTTCGTCCAGCGCCAGGGCCTGGTCTGCGACCTTGACCTTCAGCAGGTCGCGGATCATCGACACCGGACGCTTGTCGACCAGCGCGGTGTATTCCTTGAATTTGGCATAGTCGCCCTGCTGCACAGCGGCTTGCAGGGTGTTGACCACATCCGGGTTGTAGGCGTGGTATTCGCCACCGTGAACGAACTTGAGCAAACCGCCTTGCTGGATGGGCTTGCGCGGGCTCCAGGCTTCGGCAGCGAGCAGCTTCTGCTCGTTCTCGATATCAACGAAACGTGCGCCTTTCAGGCGGCTGGCAACGCCACGGAAACTCAGCGCGACCACTTCATCCGACAGGCCAACGGCCTCGAACAACTGGGCGCCGCGGTAAGAAGCAATGGTGGAGATACCCATCTTCGACAGGATCTTCAGCAGGCCCTTGGAGATGCCTTTACGGTAGTACTTGAAGACCTCATCCAGGTCACCCAGCACTTCCCCGGTGCGGATCAGGTCGGCCAGCACTTCGTACGCCAGGTACGGGTACACAGCAGAAGCGCCGAAACCGATCAGTACCGCAAAGTGATGCGGGTCACGCGCGGTCGCGGTTTCCACCAGGATGTTACTGTCGCAGCGCAGGCCTTGCTCGGTCAGGCGGTGGTGTACGGCACCGACAGCCAGCGATGCATGCACCGGCAGCTTGCCCGGGGCAATATGGCGGTCGCTCAACACCAGTTGAGTCTTGCCACTGCGCACCGCTTCTTCAGCCTGATCGGCAATGTTGCGGACCGCTGCCTCAAGGCCGAGGCTTTCCTCATAGTTGAGGTCGATCAACTGACGCTCGAAACCTGGACGATCCAGGCTCATCAGCGAACGCCACTTGGCGGGCGAAATCACTGGGGAGCTGAGGATCACCCGCGAGGCATGCTCAGGCGATTCCTGGAAGATGTTGCGCTCGGCACCGAGGCAGATTTCCAGGGACATGACGATCGCTTCGCGCAGCGGGTCGATCGGCGGGTTGGTGACCTGGGCAAACTGCTGACGGAAGTAGTCGTACGTCGAACGCACGCGCTGCGACAACACTGCCATCGGCGTGTCGTCACCCATCGAGCCCACAGCTTCCTGGCCTTGCTCACCGAGCGGACGCAGCACTTGGTCACGTTCCTCGAAGGTGACCTGGAACATCTTCATGTACTGCTTGAGCTGGTCAGCATCGTAGCTGGCCACGCCCTGGTCATCGCTCAGGGTTGCCTGGATACGCAGGGCGTTCTGGCGCAGCCAGCGCTTGTACGGGTGACGCGACTTCAGCCGGTTGTCGATGGCGTCGGTGTCGAGGATCTGCCCGGTTTCAGTGTCCACGGCGAAGATCTGGCCCGGGCCGACACGGCCCTTGGCGATCACATCTTCAGGCTTGTAGTCCCACACGCCGATTTCCGACGCCAAGGTGATGTAGCCGTTCTTGGTGGTGACCCAACGGGCTGGACGCAGGCCGTTACGGTCGAGCAGGCATACGGCGTGGCGACCTTCGGTCATGACCACACCGGCTGGGCCATCCCATGGCTCCATATGCATGGAGTTGTACTCATAGAACGCACGCAGGTCAGCGTCCATGGTCTCGACGTTCTGCCACGCTGGCGGAATGATCATCCGCACGCCACGGAACAGGTCGATACCGCCGGTGACCATCAACTCCAGCATGTTGTCCATGCTCGAAGAGTCGGAACCGACGCGGTTGACCAGCGGGCCGAGCTCTTCCAGATCAGGAATCAGTTCGTTGGCGAACTTGGTCCGACGCGCCTGGGCCCAGTTGCGGTTACCCGTAATGGTGTTGATCTCGCCGTTGTGGGCGAGGAAGCGGAATGGCTGAGCCAGCGGCCATTTCGGCAGGGTGTTGGTGGAGAAGCGCTGGTGGAACACGCAGATCGCAGTCTGCAGGCGCTCGTCGCTGAGGTCCGGATAGAAGGCGGCAAGGTCTGCCGGCATCATCAGGCCCTTATAGATGATCGTCTTGTGCGAGAAGCTGCAGATGTAGTGGTCGGTATCGGCAGCGTTGGCCACCGACGAGCGCCGACGCGCACTGAACAGCTTGATGGCGAATTCCTGATCGCTCAGGCCTTCACCGCCGATGAACACCTGCTCGATTTGCGGCAGGCGCTCCAAGGCCAGACGGCCCAGAACGCTGGTATCGATCGGCACCTTGCGCCAGCCCAGCAATTGCAGGCCCGCGGCAAGGATTTCCTTGTCCATGTTGGCGCGTGCCGCCTGCGCCTTGGCATCATCCTGATTGAAGAAGACCATGCCCACGGCGTACTGCTTGGGCAGGTCGCTGCCGAACTGCTCGCGAGCGACGGCTC
Organism: Pseudomonas sp. FFUP_PS_473; assembly: GCF_002858665.1. NCBI lineage: Bacteria > Pseudomonadati > Pseudomonadota > Gammaproteobacteria > Pseudomonadales > Pseudomonadaceae > Pseudomonas > Pseudomonas sp. FFUP_PS_473. The sequence continues at coordinate 66,645 of NZ_PJQQ01000026.1, read as the reverse complement.
GCAGGAACTGATCGGGCTTCTGCATCAGCAGACCGCAGCCGTCACCGGTCTTGCCGTCGGCGTTGATCCCACCACGGTGGGTCATGCAGGTCAGGGCCTCGATGGCCGTTTGCAAAAGGTGGTGGCTGGGTTCGCCCGTCATATGGGCGATCAGGCCAAAACCACAGTTATCCTTGAATTCTTCGGGATGGTACAGACCTGTTTTCATAGACACTTTCTCACCAGGTTCGCCTCTCACCAAGGCAAATCTCTTTTTAGTACAACCACTTACCATCCACGCCGAACGAACGCCAGCTTTGCGGGGGCAAAAGGGCAGTCATTGTTGCACAGCGACAAGGTAGCCCACAAATTTGGCGACGAAATCGCGCAAATCCATGTCGCATTTTTGAATGTTTTATAAGCACTGCCGTGATATCGGCTTCGCTTGAGTCTGAAGCGTTTCAGCCTGGACTGCAATGGCTTTTGGCCGTCAGTCTGGGACAGAAAAGCCTGCCGCGCATGGCGCAGCAGGCTTGACCGAAATTCAGGAGACGCTCAGCAGGTGGCGGGGGTGGTGCCACCGAGCTATTTCAGCGGGTCGCTGCCAGCTCTTGTTGGACGCTGGCAACACTACGAGGCCAAGGTTTACCAGCCTGGACCTTGGCTGGCAAGGCCTTGATTGCAGCAAGTGCGGCATCACGGCTGGCAAAGTTGCCGTAGGTAACGACGAACAGCGGCTTGCCCTGCAGGTTTTTCTTGAAGTAGCGATAGTCGCCACCCTGAGAATTGACATAGGCCTGGGCCGTTGCCTCAGAGCTGGTACCGAGGATCTGGACCACATAGTTGCTCGGCTTTTGCCCGGCGTACCAGTTACCACCGGCGGCGGCCTTCGCGACTGGTTTCTCCGCCGGCTTTTCTACCGGTTTCGGCGCCGGCTTGGCTGCGGCGACCTGCACAGGGGCAGGCGCAGGCTTCACTGCAGGTGCAGGCGCAACCGGCTTGCTGGCAGCGGCGACCGGGGCTTGCTGAGCGTGTGCAGCCGGTTGCACCTGAGTAGACGCTACCGGTTGGGCAGGTGTCGGTGCAGGGCCAGCGGGAACACCAGCAGGGGGGGCGATGGTCGTCACAGTAGGCGGCTGCAATGCAGTTTCGCCAGCAGGCGTACTTTCATCACCGTCCCCCATGCCCGCCGCTTCAGCCAGCGGACCACGCATCACCGGTTGAGACTGCCCCACCAGTGGCAATGGCATAGGCTGCGAGGAGCCAGCAAATTCGATGGCCGGGCCACCATTGTTGGACTGGGCAGTGCTTGGCTGCCCCTGGCCCAATGGCAGCTGTGCCTGCTCTGCAGGCGCTCCGGCAGGCGCCTGGTCGCCCTTCTTGGGCATCAACACCGCCGCTGCAACGGCGACCACTACCACAGCAGACAACGCCAGTACGTGCTTCTTAGGCATTTTGAACCCCATTGATGGTCGCTTCGCCGTCGTGCGGCTGGCAATCATGGCTTCGATCAAGGCATCCCGGGCAACCTGGTTGATTACGCCAGGCCAACCCTCCGAATGCTCGTGAATATCGGCGATCTGCTCACTGGTCAGCACATTGAGGCCACTTCCGGCACCTTCCAGGCGTTGCTCCAGGTACTCCCGGGTTTCATCCTCGCTGTAAGGCTGCAGCTCAATGATGTGGAAGCGCTCCTGCTCGGCATTCAGCGCATCCAGCCCGGCGATCAGTGACGGCTCACCGAACAGGAACACGTGCGGACGCCCCTCAGGAGTGCCCGCAGCCAGTTCCAGCAAGGCTTGGAGTGCCGACTCGTCGAGTTGTTCCGCATCATCGACCAGCAAATAGACTTCCTGCCCGGTCAGTGCCAACTGCACCACCTGAGCGAGAATCTCTGGAACCTCGGCCTTGGCCAGGTTCAACGACTGGGCGACTTGCCCCAGCACACTGGCGGCATCGCTGGCCCCACGTGCCGAGACCACAATGCTCTGTACGGACTGTTTGTTGGTACTGGCGACCAGGGCTTGGCGCAGCAAGGTCTTGCCGCTGCCCAGTGGCCCGGTGACCACCAGCAATAGTTGACTGTAACGCGCCAGGTGATGGAGCTGGCCCAACACCGGCTTGCGCTGGGCCGGGAAGAATTTGAAACCAGGCACCCGCGCAGCGAAGGGGTCGTGGCTCAACTGGTAATGGCCGAGAAAGGCCTCGTCGGCATGCAAACTAGTCATCGAACTCTTATCAACCTCAAAGCTGGGCCACGATCGCGCGGTAATCCGCGTCCAGCGTGGCCTGAAGAATCTCTCTTGGATAGTCGTCGGTAACCACGGCCTCACCCAACTGGCGCAACAGCACCAGCCGCAGGCGACCGTCGAGTACCTTTTTGTCGACTGCCATATGCTCCATGAAATGCGCCGGGGTCATTTCCTGTGGAGGCACCACCGGCAGGCCTGCGCGTTGAAACAGGCGGATGGCCCGATCTCGGGCCTGCTGACTGATCCAGCCCAGACGCATGGACATTTCCAGCGCCATGACTGTGCCAGCGGCAACGGCTTCGCCGTGCAACCAGACACCATAGCCCATGTGAGTCTCGATCGCATGACCGAAGGTATGTCCCAGGTTCAGCGTGGCGCGCACGCCGGACTCACGCTCATCAGCGCCGACCACGGCGGCCTTGGCCGCGCAGGAGCGCTGAATGGCAACGGTAAGCGCGGCTTGATCAAGCCGGCGCAGGGCATCGACATTCGCTTCCAGCCAGCCCAGGAACGGCTCATCGCAGATCAGGCCGTACTTGATGACTTCCGCCAGGCCTGCCGACAGTTCGCGGGCCGGCAGTGTATTCAGGCTGGTGGTATCGATCAGCACTGCATTGGGCTGATAGAACGCACCGACCATGTTCTTGCCCAACGGATGGTTGATACCGGTCTTGCCGCCCACCGAGGAGTCGACCTGCGACAGGAGCGTGGTCGGCACCTGGATGAAATCCACGCCACGCTGGTAGCACGCCGCCGCAAAACCGGCCATATCGCCGATCACACCGCCGCCAAGGGCGATAATGGTGGTCCGACGATCATGACGCGCGGTCAGCAGGGCATCGAAAATCAGCTGCAGGGTTTCCCAGTTCTTGAAGGCTTCGCCATCCGGCAATACCACTGGCAGCACTGAAAAAGCGCCCAATGTACGGGTCAGGCGCTCCAGATAAAGGGGGGCAACGGTCTCGTTGGAAACGATGGCAACCTGCCGACCCGCTATGTGCGGCGCCAGCAACTCGGGCTGATCCAGCAAGCCCTCACCAATGTAGATCGGATAGCTACGTTCACCCAACTCGACCTTAAGTGTCTGCATGTTTCCCCACAATGAACTAGGGCGCGGGAGCAATAGCGCGGCCCGCGCAGTAACGAGGTGCCCTGTCACGGCATGACTGGCCGCCGAGGATAGCCTAACGGGGCGGCAACTTCTCCAGGCGCTCGAGAATATCCAGCACCACCATGCGCGGCGGCCGTTCGTCGGTTTCGACGACCAGATCGGCGATCTCCCGGTACAGCGGATCGCGCAGCTCCAGCAAGGCACGCAAGGTCGCAGCAGGATCGGCGGTACGCAACAACGGTCGATTGCGGTCACGCGCGGTGCGCCCGACTTGCTGTTCAACCGAGGCATGCAGGTAAACCACTCGCCCACCGGCATGCAATGCCCGACGATTGGCTTCACGCATCACGGCACCACCGCCGGTTGCAAGCACAACGCCATCGGCCTCGCACAGCTCGGCGATCATCGCCTGCTCACGATCACGAAATCCCGGCTCGCCTTCCTTGTCGAAGATCCATGGGATATTGGCGCCCGTACGCAGCTCGATTTCCTTATCGGAATCCTTGAACGGCAGACGCAGCTCTTTGGCAAGCAGACGGCCAATGGTGCTTTTGCCAGCACCCATCGGCCCAACAAGTATCAAATTTCGCACAGAATCAACGACTCACAGCAATCGCCTGGTCACTCATGATACGCGGAGTCAGGAAGACCAGCAGCTCAGATTTTTTTTCTTGTACGACATCGCGCTTAAACAGCCGCCCAACATACGGCACATCGCCCAAAAATGGCACCTTATCCACCACTTTACTTTGCACCGTCGAATACACCCCGCCAATCACGATGGTCTCCCCATCACCCACCTGAACCTTGGCGTTGACCTCATTCTTCCGTATCGGCGGCACCTGAGCCTGGGCATTGAGGTAATCAGGCTCATCCTTGGTCACCTTGACGGCCATCACCACACGGTTGTCTGCCATGATCTGCGGCGTCACTTCAAGTGACAGGGACGCCTCGCGAAAGGTGATCGAGGTGGTGCCATTGGCGCCCGACTCCTGATAAGGCACCTCGGTCCCCTTGAGGATCCGTGCAGTTTCTCGGTCAGCAGTCACCACCTTGGGCTGCGAGATGATCTCCCCGTTACCGGATTTTTCCATCGCAGTGAGCTCAAGGTCCAGCAATTGGCTGTCACGAACCAGCCCCAAGCCGATGCCCGAGCTCGCCCGTTCCGCCCCAAGGTCGACAAAAGGCCGCCCCACCTCACCCGGCCCGTAGAGCGCCACGCCAGCACCCAGGCTCAACTCGCCACCCCAGCGAATGCCAAAGCTTTTCTCGTAGTCGACATTGGCCTCAACGATCCTTGCCTCGATCAGCACCTGACGCACAGGCACGTCCAGTTGCGCGACGAGCTGGCGCAACGCGTCAAGGCGCGCCGAAGTCTGGTTCGCGAGAATCGTGTTGGTGCGTTCATCAATCACGATCGCACCGCGCTCAGCGCCTGCTGCATCCCCTGTGAACAAGCCCAGGTAGAGCTCAGCGATATCTGCCGCCCTGGCATGCGTGACCTGCAACACCTCACGCTGCAATGTCGCCAGACCCGCCAATTCTTCCAGCGGTGCCACCATCAGCACATTACCGTCCAGGCGCCTGCCAAGCCCCTTGCTGCGTAACACCAGGTCCAACGCGTGATCCCAAGGCACGTCCTGCAAGCGCAGGGTGACAGTGCCCTGCACCGCGTCGCTGGTGACCAGATTCAGCTCGGTGAAATCGGCCAGCACCTGCAACACCGAACGCACCTCGACATCCTGAAAGTTCAGCGACAATGGCTCTCCAACATAAAGGCCTGTCGATACAGCCGCGCGCAGATCTGTGTCTGCCATGACTAAAAACAACACCCCAAACACCCAACACCGCTTGCTCATCCATGACCTCCAGTGTCAGCGACCGTCTCCTCGGTCTGCCTGCTTCAACACAAGGGTTCGGGGCCGCTCAAGCCAGCCCCTGCCCTCAATGAACACTTGCTCGACAAGCTCCACTTGATGCTCGCTGATGGCCACGACGCGTCCGTGATCAGGCCCCAAGCGATCCTCCAACTGAATACGGTGTATCGAACCCGCCCCTCTCAGCAGAGCCACTCTCCCCTGCCGGCCGCGCAGGCTGCCGACCATTTCAAACTGCTCAAGCGCAAGCCGCTCAAGCAGCGTGCGCGACTCAAGTGGCTCAACGGCAGCAAACGGATCATGTGGCAGTGGCGCTGAAGCGTCGACGATCACCGGCAACAGGGCAGGCTCCAGCGCCTGAGACTGATCACCAGCACGATAGGTACTGGCAAGCAGGCGCAGCTGCAGTTGCCCCGGTGCCTTCGCCTCCGCCGGGGCCAGTTGCAACGACGTCAAGGTGACGATACGGGACAGCCCGGCCAGACCGGCGAGCAAGGCCGTCAGTTGTGGATAAGCGCCTATGGCGTTCAATTCCAGCGGCTGTTCGACAAAATAGGCATGAGGCACCTCATCAAGCAGCTTGAACTGCTCGACCCAAAGCCCGTCGCCCAGCCGCGCGACATCCTCCAGCAACCGTGCAGCATCGCCCTGCTGCAACCGCTGCCTTGCAGACTCAAGACGGTGCTGCAAGGCATCGATCTGCTGGTGATAGCCCTCCGACAGCGCGGCCTGCACCGACTTTTCGGCAATTTCGCCCCTGAGCGCTGCCTCTCGGCCCATGGAGCGCTCAAGATCCAGCAGCCCATCACGTACCTGAACCCCGTAGCCTAACCCTGTCACGGCAGCCAAGGAGGCTGCCAGCAGCGCGGCCTTCGCCCGCCAGGACCAACTGCCCAGCACGCCCCACTCCAAACCGGCAAGCATTGCCAGCCGGCTCATGGCGCAGGCTCCGAATCAGCCAACTGCACGCCCACCAGCAGTTGAAAAGCCACCCCCGTTCCGCTCGACTGCACATCCTGCAGCTCAGGCCTCTGCAAGCCCGGTACGGTGCCAAGGTTACGCAGGAAGCGGGCAACCGCTGCACTTGAAGGGGCCAACCCCGAGACGTTCAACTGCGCAGCCTCAAAGAGCAATCCGGTAAGCTGTACACCCTGCGGCACGGCGTAAACCAAACGCTCAAGCACGTCGAATCCCTGGCACTCCTGCAACACCTCAACGTCCTGTAACTGCTCCAGCAAGGCATCACGTTGCTCTGCCAGATCCGACAGGCGGGCGATCAACTCATCAAGCTGCTCACTGTCTTGTTGCAACCCGGCATTGCGCGCCTCCTGTCCGCTTAGCCGCCGTTCGACCGCACGATCCACCAGGTACACACCTGCGCCCCCCAGCACGAGCGTTGCAACCAGCATTACCTGCAACTGCTTACCCCGTGCCTGGCGCCTGGCCTCGCGCCACGGCAGCAGGTTGACCCGCCGCATCAGTCAAAGCTCCTGCGCGCAAGGCCGCTGGCAATCGCCAGGCAAGGCGCCGCTGCACGCAATGCGCCATCCCGCAGACCAAGCATGCCGTCAAAGGGGTCAAGCACCGAGCAGGCAATACCCAACCTCGGCTGCAACTGCTCGGCAAGCGCCGCAATGGCACCAGTACCCGCCAACAGCAACTGCTCCGGCATTGATCCGCGGCCACGCTCCAGGCTATCCAGCAACCAGTGGTCGAGCGCACGCACAATGGACTCCAACTGCAGGGCCGCATCCCCGCCCCGTAATTCGTCCCGACGGTGTTCACCGGCCTCGCGCAGGCGATGAAAGACAAGATGGTCTGTCTCGACCACTAGCACCGCAGACACCTCACCTGACGCCCGACAGGCAACCCGCCGCAAGGCATGGCTGTCGATATCGACAACCTGTGGGCACAGGCCAGCCAGCGCCAGGACCTCCTCGATCACCTCCAGCGCATCCCAGCGGCATACCGCCACCGCCACATCGAGCGCGCCCGGCGCCTGCGCATTGACACCCATCACTTGAAAGTCGATGGCTGCGTCATCGAGCGGGTAAGGGATGCTGCCTGCAAGCTCGTCAGACAAACGGTCAGCCATTTCGGCCTCACCGAGCCCACGCGGCAACGTCACCTCACAACACATGACCGCCGATGCCGGCAGCGACAGTGCGGCATCAACCGCTGTAGCGCCACTGCGCCTGAATGCCTGGGCCAACGCCGCTGCGATCACATCAAGCGCCACCATGCGCCCATCGATCACCGCCCCAGCAGCCAGTGGCTCAATCGCCCAGGCGCGCACTGCGCAACCGCCCCCACGACGCTCCAGTTGCACTAGGCGTACGGCAGTAGCGACAATTTCAATACCCAAAAGTGAACCGGCATCCTTGCCGAAACGTCCAAACATTGGCTTTCCCTATTTTTATAGTCACCATCCACCGCGCAGCGCTTGCGCCAGCGGCAATCGAGCACCTTGACAAGAGCTCGCATAACGCGCCGAGGTGAAATTTGCTTATAATGCCCAGCGTTTTTTGACGTCTGCCGGGCCTGTGCTCAACTCACTCCTCTACCTGGACACCCCAAAGCCTTGATACGCCTGCTGAAGTTCTTCTGGTGGTCTTTCGTCGCAGTCATTTGTGCGCTCGTACTCGGTCTGAGCGGCGCGTTTCTGTATCTTAGCCCCAGCTTGCCCTCGGTAGAGGCCCTCAGAAGCATCCAGTTGCAGATCCCCCTGCGGGTCTACAGCAGTGACGGCAAGCTCATCGCCGAGTTTGGCGAAATGCGTCGTTCACCCATCCGTTTTGCCGACATTCCGCCGCATTTCATCCAGGCATTGCTGGCTGCCGAAGACGACAACTTCGCCAATCACTACGGGGTCGACCCGAGCAGCCTGATGCGCGCTGCAACACAATTGATCAAGTCGGGCCACATCCAGAGTGGCGGCAGCACCATCACCATGCAGGTGGCGAAGAACTTCTTCCTGAGCAGCGAGCGCAGCTTCTCGCGCAAGACCAACGAAATTCTCCTGGCCCTGCAGATCGAGCGCGAACTGACCAAAGATGAAATCCTTGAGCTGTACGTGAACAAGATCTACCTGGGTAACCGCGCCTACGGCATTGAAGCCGCAGCCCAGGTTTACTACGGCAAATCGATTCGTGACGTAAGCCTGGCGCAAATGGCGATGATCGCCGGCCTGCCCAAGGCGCCCTCGCGCTTCAACCCGCTGGCCAATCCGGTACGCGCCAAAGAGCGCCGCGACTGGATCCTCGGCCGTATGTACAAGCTTGGCAAAATCGACGAAGCCAGCTACCTGAGCGCGTTGGCTGAGCCGATCAACGCCAGCTACCACGTACCGACCCCCGAAGTGAACGCGCCCTACATCGCCGAGATGGCCCGCGCCGAGATGGTTGGCCGCTACGGCAGCGACGCCTACACAGAAGGTTTCCGGGTGACGGTTACCGTCCCTAGCGACCTCCAGGAAATGGCCAACAATGCCGTACTGGAAGGGCTGCTCGCCTATGACCAACGTCACGGCTACCGCGGACCGGAATCGCGCCTGCCCGGTAAAACCCGAGCGGCATGGCTGCAGGAACTGAACAAGCAACGACCACTGGGAGGCCTGGAGCCGGCCATCGTGACCCAGGTTGACAAGAGCGGCCTGCATGTCCTGACCCGCACCGGTGAAGAGCTTCCGGTTGCCTGGGACAGCATGAAATGGGCCCGCCCATTCCTCAGCACCAACAGCCAGGGCCGCAGCCCACAACAACCTGCAGATGTTGCCCAGATCGGCGACCTGATCCGGGTGCAACGCCTGAGCAGCGGCATCCTGAAGTTCAGCCAGGTACCCACAGCGCAGAGCGCACTGGTCTCGCTCGACCCCCACAGCGGCGCTATCCGCGCACTGGTCGGCGGGTTCTCCTTCGAGCAGAGCAACTACAACCGCGCCATGCAAGCCAAGCGTCAGCCAGGCTCAAGCTTCAAGCCATTCATCTACAGTGCTGCACTGGATAACGGCTACACCGCCGCCAGCCTGGTCAACGATGCCCCTATCGTGTTTGTCGACGAGTACCTGGACAAGGTCTGGCGCCCGAAGAACGACACCAACACCTTCCTTGGCCCGATCCGCCTGCGTGAGGCACTGTACAAGTCGCGCAACATGGTTTCGATCCGCCTGCTGCAGAGCATGGGCGTCGACACCACGATCGACTACATCACCAAGTTTGGCTTCAACAAACAGGACCTGCCACGCAACCTGTCGCTGGCCCTGGGCACGGCAACCCTGACCCCGATGGAGATCGCCACCGGCTGGAGCACCTTTGCCAACGGCGGCTACAAGATCGCCCCGTACCTGATCGAGCGCATCGAGAGCCGTAACGGCGAAACACTGTTCACTGCCAACCCGGCGCGCGTGCCGCAAGGTAATGAAGACCAGAACGGCATTGCCGCCCCCGAAGCCGGGCCAATCAGCGTCGATACCGCCAACCCTACGACCATGGTGCAAGCGCCAGTGATCGCGCCACGTATAATCGATGGCCGCACCGCGTACATCCTTACCAGCATGCTGGAAGACGTGATCAAGCGTGGCACCGGGCGCAGGGCGATGGTTCTGGGGCGAACCGACCTAGCCGGCAAGACAGGCACCACCAACGAAGCCAAGGATGCCTGGTTCTCTGGCTACAACGCCGACTACACCACCACGGTGTGGACGGGCTTCGACCAGCCCGAGACCCTCGGCCATCGCGAGTATGGCGGCACGGTAGCCCTGCCGATCTGGATCAACTTCATGGGCGCAGCGCTGAAGGACAAACCTGCGCACAGCCTGGCAGAGCCGGAGGGCATCCTCAGCCTGCGAATTGACCCGGCCAGTGGTCGTGCAGCGACACCTAGCACGCCAAACGCCTACTTTGAACTGTTCAAGGCTGAAGACTCACCGCCGTCAGTCAACGAACTGGGCAACAGCAATCTGCCGGGGAGCCCGCTGCCCGCAGATGAAGCGGCTCCGATCGACCTGTTCTGACGCCATAGCAACCGTACTCCTACACCGCAGGAGTACGGCTCTTGCAGGCGACGGCGTCATCGTTGGGGTACAAGCCCTATCGCGGCGCCTGCATCGCAGGCAAGCCTGATCCTACAGAGATGCACTGTTCTGCGCGGATTCCTGTGGGAGTTGGCTTGCCAACGATGCAGGCGCCGCGGCCTCGCTGGCACCGCGCCGATGCCAGCGCAGGCAAGCCTGCCCCTACAGGTGCGGGATGCAGGCTTGCCCGCGATGGCTTCTACGGCGCACAAAAAAAGCCCCGGTGCTCACGCGCCGGGGCTTTTTGCTGGAGCGCTACAACGGCTTAGCCGTTGAACACGTCATCCACGCTTTTCAGCGGGTAGTTCTTCGGATACGGCAGGGTTGCTACACCAGTCTCGATCGCAGCCTTGGCCACAGCATCGGAGATCACGGTGATCAGGCGAGCATCCATTGGCTTCGGAATGATGTACTCACGACCGAACTCCAGCGCGATACCGCCGTAGGCGTCGCACACTTCCTTCGGCACTGGCAGCTTGGCCAGCTCACGCAGGGCGTTGGCAGCAGCGATCTTCATCTCTTCGTTGATGCGCTTGGCGCGAACGTCCAGGGCACCACGGAAGATGAACGGGAAGCCCAGTACGTTGTTGACCTGGTTCGGGTAGTCCGAACGGCCGGTGGCCATGATCACATCGTTGCGGGTGGCGTGAGCCAGTTCCGGCGAGATCTCTGGATCCGGGTTGGAGCAGGCGAACACGATCGGGTTGGCCGCCATGCGCTTGAGGTCTTCAGCGCTCAGCAGGTTCGGGCCGGACAGGCCTACGAACACGTCAGCGCCTTCCAGCGCTTCGGACAGGGTGCGCTTCTCGGTAGCGTGAGCGAACACCGCCTTGTACTGGTTCAGGTCGTCACGGCCAGCGTGGATAACGCCAGTACGGTCAACCATGAAGATGTTTTCGATCTGCGCACCCATGCTCACCAGCAGCTTCATGCAGGAGATGGCAGCAGCGCCGGCGCCCAGGCAGACGATTTTCGCCTCGCCCAAGGTTTTGCCAGCGATTTCCAGGGCGTTGATCATGCCCGCAGCGGTCACGATCGCAGTACCGTGCTGGTCATCGTGGAATACCGGGATGTCGCACTGCTCGATCAGAGCACGTTCGATCTCAAAGCACTCTGGCGCCTTGATGTCTTCCAGGTTGATACCACCGAAGGTGATGGAGATACGCTTGACGGTGTCGATGAACGCCTGTGGGCTTTCCGAGTCGACTTCGATGTCGAACACATCGATACCGGCGAAACGCTTGAACAGAACACCCTTGCCTTCCATGACAGGCTTGGAAGCCAGAGGGCCCAGGTTACCCAGGCCGAGGATGGCAGTGCCGTCGGAAATGACTGCTACCAGATTGCCCTTGCCGGTGTACTTGTAGGCCAGCTCTGGATCGCGAGCGATTTCACGTACCGGCTCGGCGACGCCCGGGCTGTAGGCCAGGGCCAGGTCGCGAGCAGTCGCAGTAGGCTTGGTGAGCTCGACGCTCAGTTTCCCCGGACGAGGCTGAGCATGGTATTCGAGAGCGGCAGTTTTCAAATCTGACATGATGGGCATTCCGCTTTTACTGTTCTGACGAGCCGCCGAGGATACGCAAAGAGCAAGGGGCCGACAAGACTGCCCGGTCACTAGTGTCAAGGCCTTTAACCTACGACTTTCAGCCAAGAGCCGCGTCCTGCAAGGCTTTCAGTGTGTACAATTTATTTTAAAAATGTCCACAATTTTTACTTAATCAACCCGCTCGAGCATGCTTGGGTCAGTCAGCGGCAGCAACCAACGCGCCTGCCCCGATTTCAGCCCGCCTTTGCGGGAACGATCCAGCACCCAACCCCGTGCTTCGACCTTGCGCCCCTTGAGACCCTCAAAAAAGGACGATGGGAAGTCACCCTGCAAGCGCGGGCTGACCTGAAGCACCAGTCCCTCGTCGATTTCGATCCAGACGCCGCCACGGTTACGCTCAATGCCCCGAACCCGGCCAGTAATCAGCGCAAAGCCCGACTGTTCGATTTGCCCGGCAGTACGCACTGCAGGTGCGCGCCAAAGCCCCAGCCCCGCCTGGCGAGCCACTCGCTCGGCGTCCTGCTGGCACGTCACCAGCGCAACGTTAGGCGCCACTGCCACGCGATAGCCCAAGCCTTCAGCCAACAACTGCGCCTCAATATTGTCGCCATTGCGTGTGTAGATATGTGCAAGTGTACGCCCATACTTGTCGCGACCTTGCACGCCGGGCTGCAGGCCAATACGCCCGCCACTGGCCTTGACCAACGCTTGCAGGCGTTGCCGGGCAGCTTCGGCAAACGGTTCACTGCTGCGGCCTTTGCGACCGATTTCCGGGGCATTTACCCCAATCAGGCGCACGCTGCGCCCATCCTCCAGACGCACGGTATCGCCATCGACCACCTGCGTGACGCTGACCGACTGTACGCCGGCCGGGGCAGGACAGAACGCCAGGGCGACGCCCTGCCAAATCGCGCCCATAAAAAAGGCGCCCACGAGGGACGCCTTCTTCAGCAGCATTGACAGGCCCACAGGGGCTAGCCTTGCGCGCAATCTTACTTCTTGGCACCGAACATGCCGAAGCGATCGGCGAACTTCTGTACGCGGCCGCCAGTGTCCAGTACTTTTTGCTTACCGGTGTAGAACGGGTGGCACAGCGAGCACACGTCGAGGCTCAGTGGCTTGCACAGAGTCGAACGGGTTTCGATGACAGCGCCGCAGCTGCAGGTGGCAGTAACGGCTTCGTATGTTGGATGAATTTCTGGCTTCATGGTCACTTCCTCGACTGCGTGCCGCCATCCAACACCATTGTTGAATACCGCACGTAATTAGGCGGCGAATAATACCAGAGCCGACGGTCGACGCAAGTTGTCGCTTGCACCGGCGGTCGTCTGCTAGGCTCGGCGGTCCAGGAATCCCCCTTCAGAGAAATTACCGCGTGTCCGACGTCATTCTGCGCCTTGCTCTGCCCTCGCCCCTGCGGCGACTGTTCGACTACAGGGCCCCAGCGAGCATGGCCCGCGTCGAACTGACACCCGGCATGCGCATTCGTGTGCCATTCGGTCGCCGCGAAATGATCGGCATCCTGGTGGAGGTCTGCGACCACAGTGACGTCCCAGCCGACAAGCTCAAGCCCGCCATCGCGCTGCTCGATCCGGTCTCTCCACTGCCGCCAGCCTTCTTCAAGCTGTGCCTGTGGACCGCGCAGTACTACCAGCACAGCCTGGGCGACACCTTCAGCTGGGCGCTGCCGGTGTTTCTGCGCCAGGGTGAACCGGCCGAAGCGCGGCAGGAGCGCTTCTGGCAGATTGCACCTGGCGCACGCCTGGACGACCCGCGCATTGCCCGGGCACCACGCCAACGCGAAGCATTGTCGACCCTGGCCCAGCACCCGCACGGCGTCGCCCACGGCCTGCTCGGCAAACTGGGCCTGAACAAAGACAGCCTTGACCTGCTGCTGAGCAAAGAACTGGTGCAGGTTGAAGTACGCCGCCATGCGCCGCAACAGCGCCATGAGCATTGGCTGGCACAACCGGAACTGCCGCTCAACGAGGAACAGCACGCCGCCTTCAACGCCGTGCGAGCCGGTTTCGACAGCTTCCACGCCTTCCTCCTTGCTGGTGTCACCGGCAGCGGCAAGACCGAGGTTTACCTGCAACTGATCCGTGAAGCCCTGGAAGCCGGCAAACAGGCGCTGATTCTGATCCCCGAGATCAACCTTGGCCCACAGACCCTGGCCCGCTTCGAGCAACGCTTCAATGCCCGCATCGCCTTATTGCACTCCGCGGTCAACGATCGCGAACGCCTGGATGCCTGGCTGGCGGCCCGCGATGGCGAGGCCGACATCATCATCGGCACCCGTTCAGCCCTGTTCACCCCCATGAAGAACCCGGGGCTGATCATCATTGATGAAGAGCATGACGGCTCCTATAAACAGCAAGAAGGCCTGCGTTACCACGCACGCGACCTGGCACTGGTGCGCGCTCGCCAGGAGAACATCCCGATCGTGCTGGGCTCCGCAACGCCATCGCTGGAAAGCCTGCACAATGCCTACACGGGTCGCTACGGCCTGCTGCGCCTGAACCACCGCGCCGGAGGTGCCCAGGCACCGCGTTTTCTGCGGCTGGACGTCAAGAGTCGCCCACTGGACAGCGGCATCAGCGGCCCGATGCAACAAGCCATCGGCCAGACACTCGCAGCGGGGCAGCAGGTACTGGTGTTCCTCAACCGCCGAGGCTTTGCCCCGACATTGCTCTGCCATGATTGCGGCTGGATGTCCGAGTGCCCGCGCTGCGATGCGCGGATGACCGTTCACCAGCGCTCCGGCGAGTTGCGCTGCCACCATTGCGGCTATGACGAGCGCGTGCCACGCCAGTGCCCACAATGCAACAAGGTCGACCTGCGCCCGGTCGGCGCCGGCACCGAGCGCGCCGAAGAACGCCTGAGCATCCTGTTTCCGGACTACCCGGTGCTACGCGTCGACCGCGACAGCACCTCGCGCAAGGATGCGATGAACCAGTTGTTTGCCACCATCCAGCGCGGTCAGCCGTGCATTCTGGTCGGCACCCAGATGCTGGCCAAGGGTCACCACTTCCCGAGGGTCACGCTGGTTGCCATTCTCGATGCCGATGGTGGACTGTTTTCCGGCGATTTCCGCGCCAGCGAGCGCATGGCCCAGTTGATCGTTCAAGTTGCGGGCCGCGCAGGGCGCGCAGAAGAGCCCGGCAGAGTCATTATCCAGACTCACCTGGCCGACCATCCACTGCTGGTGCAACTGACCGAACAAGGCTACTTCGCCTTTGCCGAGCAGGCCCTGAGCGAGCGCCGTGCAGCCGGCCTGCCACCCTTCGCACACCTTGCCCTACTGCGCGCCGAAGCCCACAAGCCGGGGCAGGCCGAGGGCTTTCTCGATGAAGCCTGCGCCGCCGCCGAACAACTGCTGGCCGAGCACAACCTGCATGGCATCGAGCTGCTCGGGCCAGTACCTGCGCCAATGGAGCGTCGGGCCGGTCGTTACCGCGCACAGTTGCTGCTGCAGGCCAACGCACGCGCGCCGCTGCATCGGCTGATCAATGCCTGGCTGCTATTGTTGGAACACATGCCCAGCGGGCGGCAGGTACGCTGGTCGCTGGATGTGGACCCGGTCGACCTCTACTGACCCATCCGGCCTCATCGTCGACGAGGCCGGTTTGAGTACGTATTGCAGAGGATCGAACGCAAGACAGCCCCAAAGGTTGGCAAGCTCGTGCCAGCAACGGATAATGTTCAGTTTTTCCACCTGCGCATCCAAGCGCCGCCGCGCTTGCGGTCGAAAGAGAATCCCATGAAAGACACCATTCGCCAGCTGATCCAGCAAGCCCTCACCCAACTCGTCACCGACGGTGTGCTGCCTGAAGGGCTTACGCCGGCGATCCAGGTGGAAAACGCCCGGGACAAGACCCACGGCGACTTCGCCAGCAATATCGCGATGATGCTGGCCAAGCCGGCCGGCATGAAGCCACGCGACCTGGCCGAAAAAATCATCGCGGCCCTGCCCGCCGATGCCCAGGTCAGCAAAGTGGAAATCGCCGGCCCCGGCTTCCTGAACTTCTTCCAGAATACCCAGGCCCTGGCGTCACGCCTCGACGCCGCGCTGGCCGACAGCAAACTTGGCGTACAGAAAGCCGGCCCACAACAGAAAGTGGTCGTTGACCTGTCGGCACCCAACCTGGCCAAAGAGATGCACGTTGGCCACCTGCGCTCGACCATCATCGGCGATGCCGTCGCCCGCGTACTCGAGTTCCTCGGCGACAACGTGATCCGGCAGAACCACGTCGGCGACTGGGGCACCCAGTTCGGCATGCTGATGGCCTATCTGGAAGAAAACCCGATCACCAGCGACGAGCTGTCGGACCTGGAAAACTTCTACCGCGCCGCAAAAAAGCGCTTCGACGAGTCCGAAGCCTTCGCCGACCGCGCGCGCGGCCTGGTGGTCAAGCTGCAAGCCGGTGACGCCGAATGCCTGAAGCTGTGGACCCGCTTCAAGGACATCTCGCTGTCGCACTGCCAGAAGACCTACGAGCAGCTCAACGTCAAACTGACTATGGCTGACGTCATGGGCGAAAGCGCCTACAACGACGACCTGATCAACGTGGTCAACGACCTCAAGGCCAAGGGCCTGCTGGTCGAAAGCAACGGTGCCCAGTGCGTATTCCTCGAAGAGTACAAGACCGCCGACGGCGACCCACTGCCGGTGATCGTGCAGAAGGCCGATGGCGGCTACCTGTACGCGACCACTGACCTGGCAGCCGTGCGCTACCGCAGCAACGTCCTCAAGGCCGACCGCGCCCTGTATTTCGTTGACCAGCGCCAGGCACTGCACTTCCAGCAGGTGTTCGAAGTCGCCCGCCGCGCTGGCTTCGTCGGTAACGACATGATCATGGAGCACATGGGCTTCGGCACCATGAACGGCGCCGATGGCCGCCCGTTCAAGACCCGCGACGGCGGCACGGTCAAGCTGATCGACCTGCTCACCGAAGCCAAGGAACGTGCGTACACCCTGGTCAAGGAAAAGAACCCGCAACTGGCGGAAGATGAACTGCGCGCCATCGCCCAGGTTGTCGGTATCGACGCGGTGAAATACGCCGACCTGTCCAAGCACCGCACCAGCGACTACAGCTTCAACTTCGACCTGATGCTCAACTTCGAAGGCAACACCGCGCCTTACCTGCTGTACGCCTACACCCGCGTGGCGGGCGTATTCCGCAAGCTGGGCAAGGACTTCAGCGAAGTTGACGGCCATATCACCCTGCAAGCCGCCCAGGAACACGACCTCGCGGCACGCCTGGCGCAATTCGGCGAAACCCTGAACAACGTTGCTGAAAAAGGTACGCCG
Source organism: Pseudomonas sp. FFUP_PS_473 (assembly GCF_002858665.1). Taxonomy (NCBI): domain Bacteria; kingdom Pseudomonadati; phylum Pseudomonadota; class Gammaproteobacteria; order Pseudomonadales; family Pseudomonadaceae; genus Pseudomonas; species Pseudomonas sp. FFUP_PS_473. The sequence continues at coordinate 49,498 of NZ_PJQQ01000026.1, read as the reverse complement.
CACGTGCTTTGCAGCTACCTGTACGACGTCGCCGGCCTGTTCTCCAGCTTCTATGAGAACTGCCCGATCCTGGCCGCCGAAACGGCCGAACAGCAACAGAGCCGCCTGCGCCTGGCCGCACTGACCGGTCGCACCCTCAAGCAGGGCCTGGAACTGCTGGGCCTGGAAACCCTGGAGCGCATGTAAGGTGGCAGCCAAGAAAAAGCCCGCCCCCAAGCGCGGCGCCAGCCGCTATCAGGCACCGGAGAAGAAACCGATCCCCGGCTGGCTGTGGCTGGCTGTCGGCCTGACCGTGGGCGCGTTCATTGTCTTTCTGATGAAGCTTGATCCGAGCACCGACGAGGTCAAGCGGAGCAAGCCCGAACAGCAGAAAGCCGAGCGCGCTGCCGAAGCGAACAAGACACCGCCCAGCCCACAGCAACCGGTGAAGCCGAAATACGACTTCTACACCTTGCTGCCAGAGTCGGAAGTCATCGTGCCGCCGGAAGCCGTACCGGAGAAAACCCCGCCGGTACCCGCCCAGCCACAGCAGCCGGTGACACCGGCTGAAGCCGCGAAGATCGACACCGCCAGGGCCCAGGCCGCACTGCTGGGGCAAACGCCGCCACCGCCACCTCCCGTGGTGAAACCGGCAGCGACCACCCAGTTCTTCCTGCAGGCCGGCTCGTTCCGCAAGCAGGCTGACGCCGACAAGGTCCGTGCGCAGATCATCCTGCTCGGCCAGGCCGTGCAGGTCGAGTCCGGCATGGTCCGCGACGAAACCTGGTACCGCGTGCTGGTGGGCCCGTTCAGCAACCGCGAACAATTGACCGTGGCCCAAAAGCAGTTGGCCGGTAGCGGCTTCAACAACCTGCTCTTGCAGCAGCGCCAAAACCGCCAGTAAGCCCCCTCGCCCAGCGGCGCCTTAGCGCCGTTGGGCGTTTCTCAGCGACACCTGGTCGTTCAGGGTCCAGAAGTCGTACAGCACGCCCACCAGAAACAGACCGCCCGTCACCAGGTAGATCAGGCCACTGATCCATTTGCCCTGGTACATGCGATGCACGCCAAACACCCCAAGAAACGTCAGCAGAATCCAGGCGATGTTGTAATCCAAAGGCCCAGAGTGAAAGCGCAAGTCGGCTTCACGGTCCATCGACGGGATCAGGAACAGGTCGATCAACCAGCCGATGCCGAGCAACCCCAGGGTAAAGAACCAGATTGTGCCTGTGACTGGCTTGCCATAGTAAAAGCGGTGCGCACCGAGAAAACCGAAGCACCACAGCAGATAGCCTACAACCTTGCTGTGCGTGTCATGGAAGGGTGGGCTCTGTTGATAACTGTTCATTCGTAGCCTCAGCGGGTTATGTGAAAATTTTCTAAACAAAAATGTGACTTTTCAGTAGCAAGCCGACGTATGGTGCCGTCGAAATCGACCAACGGGGCAGATCCGCGCAAAAAAGCTGTTATAAAGTTGCGCGCTAACCAACAAGAGCCCTGCCTATGCGTCCCCTTTTCAAGACATGGCTGACTATTTGCTTATTATTGCCCCTGGCCGCCCACGCCACCAATCGTGAGCAACGTCTTCCTAATGGCTTCTCTGGCTATACCGCCAATGCCACCGGCGTACACGCCAACAAAGGTTCGGCATCACCGATCCACTATGCCAACCGTAGTGCAAAACCGACAAAATCAACGGCCAACCTGTCGGCCAAGCAAAGCAGCGATGTGCTGAGCCGCGCCGTCAACGCGCTGGGCACCCCCTATCGCTGGGGTGGCAGCAGCCCAAGCAAAGGCTTCGACTGCAGCGGCCTGGTCAAGTACGCCTTCAACGATATCGATGAAGTCGACCTGCCTCGCACCTCCAACGCCATGGCCAGCGGCCACGGCATCAAGGTCGATAAAAAAGACCTGAAACCGGGCGACTTGCTGTTCTTCAACATCAAGAGCCGCAAGGTCAACCACGTTGCCATTTACCTGGGCAACGACCGCTTCATCCATGCGCCACGCACCGGCAAGCGCGTCAGCATTGATACGCTGAACAAGCCTTACTGGCAGAACCATTATGTGGTTGCAAAGCGCGTACTGCCCAAGGACCAGCAACAGCTGAACCTGGCCAAGCGCTAAAACCCACCGGGCGCGCATCCCACCGCCCGGCGCGTATCAGCACTGATCTCCCCCCTTGCCATCAGACCCTGCAGACAACTGTCCAGGGTCTGCATGCCCAGCGCCCCGCCGGTCTGGATTGCAGACTGGATCTGCACCACTTTCCCCTCCCTGATCAAATTGCGAATCGCCGGCGTCGCCAGCATGATCTCGTGCGCGGCCACCCGGCCACCACCTGGTTTGCGCACCAGCACCTGGGAGACCACCGCCTGCAGGGACTCCGCCAGCATCGCGCGCACCAATTGCTTTTCCTCGGCAGCAAATACATCGACGATCCGGTCAACGGTTTTCGCTGCCGAGCCCGTATGCAGGGTGGCCAGCACCAGATGCCCGGTTTCGGCCGCCGTCAGGGCCAGGCGAATCGTCTCCAGGTCCCTCAATTCCCCCAGCATGATCACATCCGGGTCCTGACGCAGGGCGGCCCGTAGCGCCGCCGCAAAACTGTGACTGTGACGCTGTACCTCACGCTGACTGATCCGTCCACGCACCGGGCTGTGGATAAACTCAATCGGGTCTTCAACCGTGAGAATATGCAGGGCGCGCTCGCGGTTCAGGTGATCAATCAAGGCTGCCAGGGTGGTGGACTTTCCCGAGCCGGTGGGGCCGGTCACCAATACAAGCCCACTACGCAGTTCGGCGATTTGCCGGAAAACAGCACCCAGCCCCAACTCAGCCAGGCCACGTACCGATGAGGGGATCAACCGGAATACCGCCCCCACGCCCTGCAACTGCTCGAAGGCATTTACCCTGAAGCGCCCTACCCCCGCCATGGCAAAGGAGAAATCGAGATCCTGAAGGGTTTTGAAATCCTTTTTTTGCTGATCCGTCATGATTTGCGCGATCAACGCCCGCGCCTGATCAGGCTCAAGCGACGGTAAATCCAGTCGCAGCATCTCGCCATCCAGGCGGATCATTGGCACATCACCCGCCGCCAGGTGCAGGTCCGAGGCCCCCTCCTTGGCAGCAAGGGCCAGCAGTTCAGTCACATCCATAAGACTCCCCAAACACCGCCAAGCAGGTAGAATGCCGCAGACCCAAAGAGCCGCTGGCATCGATCATGTCCACCATAGCAGACAACATTTCCACCCTCGCCGAGCGCATCCACCGTGCCGCCGAGGCTGCCGGGCGAGATCCGGCCAGCATCAAGCTGCTGGCCGTGAGCAAAACCAAACCTGCCGCCGCCGTGCGCGAAGCCTTCGCTGCCGGCCTGCGCGACATGGGCGAGAACTACTTGCAGGAAGCCCTGGGCAAACAGGCCGAATTAACCGACCTGCCCTTGACCTGGCACTTCATCGGCCCCATTCAGTCGAACAAGACGCGCGCTATCGCCGAGCACTTCGACTGGGTACATTCCGTGGATCGCCTGAAAATCGCTCAACGCCTTTCCGAGCAGCGCCCTGAATCGCTGGAACCATTGAACATCTGTATTCAGGTCAATGTCAGTGGCGAAGACAGCAAGTCCGGCTGCACCCCGGAGGAACTGCCCGCGCTGGCCGCTGCTATAGCGGTGCTGCCACGGCTGCGGCTGCGCGGCTTGATGGCGATACCCGAGCCCACCGAAGACCGCACCGCGCAGGATGCAGCCTTTGCCAAGGTACGCGACCTGCAGGCCAGCCTGGGCTTGCCACTCGACACGTTATCCATGGGCATGAGCCACGACCTGGAGTCGGCGATTGCACAGGGTGCAACCTGGGTGCGCATCGGTACCGCGCTGTTTGGCGCCCGTGACTACGGCCAACCCTGACCCTGCTTTACTCACCTTTTTCGACAAGGACCTGACATGAGCAAGACTCGTATTGCCTTTATCGGTGCCGGCAACATGGCCGCCAGCCTGATCGGCGGCCTGCGCGCACAGGGCCTGGAGGCTGCGCAGATTCGCGCCAGCGACCCTGGCGCCGAACAACGCGCCAAAGTTCACGCCGAACACGGCATCGAGATGTTCGCCGACAATGCCGAGGCCATCGACGGCGCCGACGTGATCGTGCTGGCCGTCAAACCGCAGGCCATGAAAGCCGTTTGCCTGGCCCTGCAACCCAGCCTCAAGCCGAACCAACTGGTCGTCTCGATTGCTGCCGGCATCACCTGCGCCAGCATGAACCAATGGCTTGGCGCCCAGCCGATCGTACGCTGCATGCCCAACACCCCAGCGCTACTGCGCCAGGGCGTCAGCGGCCTGTTCGCCACCGCCCAGGTCAGTGCCGAACAGCGCCAGCAGGCCGAACAACTGCTCTCGGCCGTAGGCATCGCACTGTGGCTGGAACAGGAACAGCAACTGGACGCCGTCACTGCCGTATCCGGCAGCGGCCCGGCCTACTTCTTTCTGCTGATCGAAGCCATGACTGCAGCCGGCGAGAAACTTGGCCTGCCACGTGAAACCGCAGCACGCCTGACCCTGCAGACCGCACTGGGTGCCGCGCAAATGGCAGTTACCAGTGATGTCGACGCAGCTGAATTGCGCCGTCGGGTGACCTCGCCAGCCGGCACCACGGAGGCGGCGATCAAGTCCTTCCAGGCTGATGGATTCGAAGCGCTGGTGGAAAAAGCGCTGGGCGCAGCTGCGCACCGCTCGGCCGAACTGGCCGAACAACTAGGCAACTAAGGAGCCGAAGATGATCGGACTGAACACCGCTGCAATCTACATTCTGCAGACCCTCGGCAGCCTGTTCCTGCTGGTCGTGATGCTGCGCTTCATCCTGCAGCTGGTTCGCGCAGACTTCTACAACCCGCTCAGCCAGTTTGCCGTACGCGCCACCCAGCCGCTGCTCAAACCGTTGCGCCGGATCATCCCCAGCCTGTTCGGCCTGGACATGTCGTCATTGTTGCTGGCACTGGCCGTGCAGCTGCTGCTGATGGGCCTGACCTTGTTGCTGGCCTACGGCACCACCGGCAACCCGGTACAGTTGCTGATCTGGTCGATCATTGGCGTCACCGCGCTGTTCTTGAAGATCTTCTTCTTCGCCCTGATCGTCAGCGTGATCCTGTCCTGGGTCGCACCGGGCAGCCACAACCCTGGTGCCGAACTGGTCAACCAGATCTGCGATCCGTTCCTGGCCCCGTTCCGTCGCCTGCTGCCAAACCTCGGCGGCCTGGATATTTCGCCGATCCTGGCGTTCATGGCGCTGAAACTGATCGACATGCTGGTCATCAACAACCTGGCAGCCATGACCGCAATGCCAGAGATCCTGCGCCTGCTGGTCTGATTTCAGGCCTGACGACACCACGCCCGCAGAGGCGGCCTTGCCGACGATGAATTCACATGGCTTCGTCGGCAAGGCCAGCCATCTACCACGCGGCTTGCCCCCCACCCCAGCGGTCTTTAGACTTACGCCTCATTTAAGCGTGAGCAGGGTCGATGTCCACTGTCTTTCCCGAAGATTCGGTCGGTCTGGTAACACCGCAACTGGCGCACTTCAGCGATCCCCTGGCCCTGGCCTGCGGTCGTTCGCTGGCCGCCTACGACCTGATGTACGAAACCTACGGCACACTCAACAGCAGCGCGAGCAACGCCGTGCTGATCTGTCATGCCCTGTCGGGGCACCACCACGCGGCGGGCTACCATAGCGCCGACGACCGCAAGCCCGGATGGTGGGACAGTTGCATCGGCCCCGGCAAACCTATCGACACCAACCGTTTCTTCGTCGTCAGCCTGAACAACCTCGGCGGCTGTAACGGTTCCACCGGGCCAAGCAGCATAAACCCGGCGACCGGCAAGCCTTTTGGTGCCGAGTTCCCGGTGCTCACCGTGGAAGACTGGGTACACAGCCAGGCACGCCTGGCCGACCGGCTTGGCATCAGCACCTGGGCGGCGGTCGTTGGCGGCAGCCTCGGCGGCATGCAGGCGCTGCAGTGGACCATCAGTTATCCCGAGCGGGTACGCCACTGCCTGACTATCGCTTCGGCACCGAAACTCTCGGCACAGAACATCGCCTTCAACGAAGTGGCGCGCCAGGCCATCCTGTCCGACCCGGAGTTTCACGGCGGTTACTTCCAGGAGCACGGGGTAATCCCCAAGCGCGGCCTGATGCTGGCGCGCATGGTCGGGCACATTACCTACCTGTCCGATGACTCGATGGGCGAGAAGTTTGGCCGCGAACTGAAAAGCGACAAGCTCAACTACGACTTCCACAGCGTGGAATTCCAGGTTGAAAGCTACCTGCGCTATCAGGGCGAAGAATTTTCGGGGCGTTTCGACGCCAACACCTACCTGTTGATGACCAAGGCCCTGGACTACTACGACCCGGCCGCCGCCCACGGGGGTGACCTGGCCGCGACCCTGGCCGGCGTCAAAGCCGATTTCTGCGTGATGTCGTTCACCACCGACTGGCGCTTCTCGCCCGCCCGCTCGCGGGAGATCGTCGACGCACTGATGGCCGCGAAGAAAAACGTCTGCTACCTGGAGATCGATGCACCACAAGGCCACGATGCCTTCCTGATCCCGATCCCACGGTACCTGCAGGCCTTCTCCCGCTACATGAACCGCATTGCCCTCTGAGGACCCCATGAGAGCCGATCTGGAAATCATCCAAGACTGGATCCCCGCTGGCAGCCGGGTACTCGACCTTGGCTGCGGTAATGGCGAGCTACTGGCTTCGCTGCGCGCCAACAAACAGGTAACCGGCTACGGCCTGGAAATCGACCCCGACAACATCGCCGAGTGCGTGGCCAAGGGTGTCAACGTCATCGAACAGGACCTCGACAAGGGCCTGGGCAACTTTGCCAGCAACAGCTTCGATGTCGTGGTCATGACCCAGGCCCTGCAGGCTGTCGAATACCCGGACCGGATTCTCGACGAAATGCTGCGGGTCGGTCGCCAGTGCATCATCACCTTCCCCAACTTCGGTCATTGGCGCTGCCGCTGGTACCTGGCGACCAAAGGTCGCATGCCGGTGTCGGACTTCATGCCGTATACCTGGTACAACACGCCGAACATCCACTTCTGCACCTTTGAAGACTTCGAGGCGCTGTGCCGCGAGCGCCGGGCACAAGTACTCGACCGCCTGGCAGTAGACCACTTGCACCGCCACGGGTGGGCAAGCAAGCTTTGGCCTAATCTACTAGGTGAGATCGGCATTTACCGTGTCAACAGCCCGGGCCTGCAGGAACATCAGGTCGCGGTTTAACCCCGCCCTTTTCGAGGAGTACGATCATGCGCCGTCTAGTCCTGTTTCTATGCAGCCTGTGCCTGGCCATCCCGGTCCTGGCTGCCGATGCCGCCAAGCCCGAGCGCAAGGAAGTCTTCGGTGATGTGACCGTTCACTACAGCGTCTTCAACTCCGGCTTCCTGCAACCGGCGACGGCCCAGGCTGCTGGCCTTGTACGCAGCAAGAACCAGGGCGTGCTGAACATCACCGTTCTCAAGGACGGCAAGCCCAGCGCCGCCTCGGTCAGCGGCACGGTCAGTGACCTGACCAGCCGCAAGACCGACCTGACCTTCAAGCAGATCAATGATCAGGGCGCGACGTACTACATTGCCCAGTTCCCGGTGCAGCAGCCAGAAACCTATACCTTCACGGTCACTGTCGGTGCCGCTGGCAAAACCAACAGTTTCAGCTTTAACCAGGAAGTATTCCCAGGCGAATGATGACTTTTCCACAGCTCGTATTGGCCAGCCATAACGCCGGCAAACTGAAAGAACTCCAGGCCATGCTCGGCGACTCGGTTCAACTGCGTTCAATCGGTGAATTCAGTAGCGTAGAGCCCGAGGAAACCGGCCTGTCGTTCGTTGAGAATGCCATCCTCAAGGCCCGTAATGCGGCGCGTATTTCCGGGTTGCCGGCGTTGGCCGACGATTCAGGGCTGGCCGTGGACGCCCTCGGTGGCGCCCCAGGCATCTACTCGGCACGCTACGCCGATGGCCAGGGCGACGCAGCCAATAACGCCAAGCTGCTCGACGTTCTCAAGGACGTTCCGCACGACCAGCGCACGGCCCAGTTCGTTTGCGTGCTGGCACTGGTACGGCACGCTGACGATCCGCTACCCATTCTCTGCGAAGGTCTCTGGCACGGTCGCATCCTGACCGAAGCCAGCGGTGCCAACGGCTTTGGTTATGATCCGCTGTTCTGGGTGCCGGAACGCAACTGCTCGAGCGCCGAGCTGAACCCAATCGAGAAAAATCAGCTGAGCCACCGTGCTCGCGCCATGAGCCTGCTGCGACAGCGCCTGGGCTTGGCATGACCGAGCATTCACCAGCACAGCCTCTGCACCTGAGCGAGGCTGGGTTCAGCTCCCAGGCACCTCGGCTGGCGCTGCCACAGCTGCCACCCCTTGCGCTGTATATCCACATCCCCTGGTGCGTGCGCAAATGCCCGTACTGCGACTTCAACTCTCATGCGGCCAGTGCCGAGCTGCCGGAAGAGGCCTATGTCGACGCACTCCTGGCCGACCTTGAGCAGGAGTTGCCTGCCGTCTATGGCCGGCCGCTGAGTTCGATCTTCTTCGGTGGTGGCACCCCTAGCCTGTTCAGCGCACAAGCACTGGGCCGGTTGCTGGCCGGTGTCGAACAGCGCATCCCGTTCGCCAGTGACATTGAAATCACCCTGGAGGCCAACCCCGGAACGTTCGAGCAGGAGAAGTTCACCGCCTACCGGCAACTGGGCATCAACCGCCTGTCGATCGGCATCCAGAGCTTCCAACAGGCCAAGCTCGAAGCCCTGGGGCGTATCCACAACGGTGAAGAAGCCGTGCGTGCGGCCGACATGGCACGACGGGCCGGGTTCGACAACTTCAACCTGGACCTGATGCACGGTTTGCCCGATCAGTCCCTGGATGACGCCCTGAGCGACCTGCGCCAAGCCATCGCCATGGGCCCGACCCACCTGTCCTGGTACCAGCTGACCTTGGAGCCGAACACGGTGTTCTGGAACCAGCCACCGGTGCTGCCCGAAGACGACATCCTCTGGGACATCCAGGAAGCCGGCCAGGCCCTGCTTGCCGAGCATGGCTACGCCCAGTACGAAGTGTCCGCCTACGCCCAACCCGGGCGTGCTGCGCGGCACAACCTGAACTACTGGAGTTTCGGCGACTTCATCGGTATTGGCGCGGGCGCCCATGGCAAGCTCAGCCACCCGGACGGGCGCATCGTGCGCACCTGGAAGACTCGCCTGCCCAAGGACTACCTGAACCCGGCCAAAGCCTTCAAGGCGGGTGAAAAGCTGTTGCCCGTAGACGAGCTGCCGTTCGAGTTCCTGATGAACGCCCTGCGCCTGACTCAAGGGGTGGACGCGGAGCTGTTCAGCCAGCGTACCGGGCTGCCGATGGAACAGTTGGCGGCGGCACGTCGCGAAGCCGAACAAAAGGGACTTTTGCAGGTCGAACCGACGCGACTGGTAGCCACGCCACGCGGCCAGTTGTTCCTCAACGACCTGCTGCAGTATTTCTTGACCTAAGGATTGCGAATGGACTTGGTACTCGACCTGCTCTCAACCGTTTCCCGCTGGAGCCGCAGTAACCTGTCGGAGATTTCCTTGGCGCTGGTCGGCTGCCTGCTGGTGCTGTTCGGCACGGATATCAAGGGCTGGATCGAACAACGGATCGGCAATCTGGCGGGCGCCTTGCGCGTCCCGTTCATGGCCCTGCTGTGCCTGATCGGCAGTGGTGCAGCGCTGATCTATGCCACACCCTGGGTGGTGCGCGGCCTGAGCCAGTTCAACAACTATGCCCTGGCACCGGTACTGCTGGTGGTACTGGTGCTGATCGGCGTTGTCGCCGACCGCCGCTGACCTGCAGGAGCCGGCAGTGCCGGCTCGCGCAGAGGCTTACGCCAGCTTCTCGAACTTCAAGTCCCAGACGCCATGCCCGAGCCGCTCACCGCGACGCTCGAACTTGGTAACCGGGCGCTCTTCAGGACGCGGTACGCATTTGCCGTCTGCTGCCAGGTTGCGGTAACCCGGTGCAACGTTCATGACTTCCAGCATGTACTCAGCATAGGGCTCCCAGTCCGTGGCCATGTGCAGCACACCACCGACCTTCAGCTTGCTGCGTACCAGTTCGGCGAATGCCGGCTGAACAATGCGCCGCTTGTGGTGACGGCTCTTGTGCCAAGGGTCCGGGAAGAACAGCAACAAGCGATCAAGGCTGTTGTCGGCCACGCACTTGTTCAGCACTTCGATGGCATCGCAGTCATACACCCGCAGGTTCTTCAGGCCTTGGGTCAGCACGCCATTGAGCAGCGCACCGACACCCGGCCGGTGCACTTCGACACCGATGAAGTCCTGTTCAGGCGCAGCAGCGGCCATTTCCAGCAGGGAATGGCCCATGCCGAAACCAATCTCCAGCGTGCGCGGAGCGGCGCGACCGAAAACCTGGTCGAAATCCACCGGGCTGTCGCTCAGCGGCAGGACAAACAGCGGCGCGCCCTGGTCCAGGCCACGCTGCTGGCCTTCAGTCATGCGGCCGGCACGCATCACAAAACTCTTGATGCGGCGGTGTTGACGCTCTTCGCCTTCAGGAGAGATCGGCGGTTGTTGCGATTCAGTCATCGGGTGCTCTTACTTGATCAGACCATCCAGCGGCGACGAGGCGCTGGCATAGAGTTTTTTCGGCATACGACCGGCCAGGTACGCCAGGCGGCCGGCAACGATTGCATGTTTCATGGCCTCGGCCATCATGATCGGCTGCTGGGCATGGGCAATCGCCGAGTTCATCAGCACGGCCTCGCAACCCAGCTCCATGGCAATGGTCGCGTCCGACGCGGTACCGACACCGGCGTCGACCAGCACAGGCACCTTGGCTTCTTCCAGGATGATTTGCAGGTTGTACGGGTTGCAGATGCCCAGGCCGGTGCCAATCAGGCCCGCCAGCGGCATCACGGCAATGCAGCCAGCTTCAGCCAGTTGCCGGGCGATGATCGGATCATCGCTGGTGTACACCATCACGTCGAAACCGTCCTTGACCAGCACTTCGGCGGCCTTCAGGGTTTCGATCACATTGGGGAACAGGGTCTTCTGGTCCGCCAGTACTTCCAGCTTCACCAGGTTGTGCCCATCGAGCAGTTCGCGGGCCAGGCGGCAGGTACGCACGGCTTCGACGGCGTCATAGCAACCGGCGGTGTTCGGCAGGATGGTGTAGCGGTCTGGCGGCAGCACGTCGAGCAGGTTCGGCTCGCCCGGGTTCTGGCCGATGTTGGTACGGCGCACGGCGACGGTGACGATCTCAGCCCCCGAGGCCTCGATGGCCAGACGGGTTTCTTCCATGTCACGGTACTTGCCGGTACCCACCAGCAGGCGCGACTGGAAGGTACGGCCAGCCAGGGTGAAAGGCTTGTCGCTACGAACATTGCTCATCGGAAATCCTCTTGGGGGTTGAGGGGCTTGCAGGTGAATCGCGGGGCGGCCTAGCCGCCACCAATGGCGTGGACGACTTCGACCTGATCGCCTTCGCGCAGGGCGGTGGCGGCGTGCTGACTGCGCGGCACGATATCCAGGTTGAGTTCCACTGCAATCCGGCGGCCGACCAACTCCAGCCGGGTCAACAATGCCTCGACGGTCGTACCGTCAGGCAGCTCATAGGGTTCACCGTTCAATTGAATGCGCATGCGGACGGCAGCCATTATTTTCAGGGGGCCAGCATTCTAGCCCCGATCCACGCGGATGACCAAGGCAAAGCAGCGCCATTCGTCCCGGTTTTCGACCGATCAGTCAACTCAGGCGCCAGGCGGCAAGCCCCAGGCACAACCAGCCCGCGAGGAACGCCACACCGCCCAGTGGCGTGATGATGCCCAACTTGCCGACGCCGGTGAGTGTCAGCAGGTACAGGCTGCCAGAGAACAGCACGATACCCAGGCTGAACAGGCCGCCGGCCCAGCCCACCAGGCGCCCGGGGAGCTGCGTGGCAAGCAACGCTACCGCCAGCAGGGCCAGGGTGTGAATCAGTTGATACGTGACCCCGGTTTGAAAGATCGCCAGGTACTCACTGCTCAAGCGTGCTTTCAGGCCGTGCGCGGCAAAGGCGCCAAGGGCGACACCGGTAAAACCGAAAAAGGCAGCGAGCAACAAGAAACTACGAAGCATAAGACAACTCCCAGTCAGGACCATGGCGAGGCAGAGGGTCTGTATAATGGCCCGCTCCATCGGTTCGGCCAAGCCATCTCTCCTATGCTGTCATCCCTACTGCGTCGCCTCACTCGTGCCCTGCTCTGGTTCGCGGCCGGCAGTGCCCTGCTGGTGCTGCTCTTTCGCTGGGTGCCGCCACCGGGCACTGCACTGATGGTCGAGCGCAAGGTTGCCTCCTGGTTCAACGGCCAACCGATAGACCTGCAGCGCGACTGGCAACCCTGGGAACAGATCTCTGACGATCTGAAAGTGGCGGTGATCGCCGGAGAAGATCAGAAATTCCCTGAGCATTGGGGCTTCGATTTCACGGCAATCCAGGCCGCGCTGGCCCACAACGAACGTGGTGGCAGCATCCGCGGGGCCAGTACGCTGAGCCAGCAGGTGGCGAAGAACCTGTTTCTCTGGTCGGGGCGCAGTTGGTTGCGCAAGGGGCTGGAAGCCTGGTTCACGGCGCTGATCGAAGTGTTTTGGTCGAAAGAGCGCATCCTTGAGGTGTACCTCAACAGCGCTGAATGGGATGACGGGGTGTTTGGCGCACAGGCCGCCGCCCGACACCACTTCGGTGTCAACGCCCGTAACCTGTCCCAGCAACAGGCCAGCCTGCTCGCTGCCGTGCTGCCCAGCCCACGCAAATGGAGCGCCAGCCACCCCAGCAGCTACGTCGCGCGACGTGCCAGCTGGATACGCCAGCAAATGCGCCAGTTGGGCGGCAGCAGTTACCTGAGCTTGCTCGACAGCCGACGTGCGGCGCCCTGGAATCAGTAAGCCGCTGCCCTGTATCACGGGCAAGCCAGTTGCCACACGATGTGAACAAGGCCATGCAGTACAGGTCGCCCTATTGAGCAAACGCCTGAAAAACAAAAGCCCCTGGCCTTTCGGTCAGGGGCTTTGTTTGTAGGGCTTGGCGCAGCGCCTTACAGCCCGTCGAGCAGGGCCTTGTTGCGTACCGCACCCTTGTCGGCGCTGGTGGCCAGCAGGGCGTAGGCTTTCAGCGCAGTGGTCACTTTACGTGGGCGCACTTCAACCGGTTTCCAGCCTTTCTTGTCCTGCTCAACCCGGCGTGCAGCCAGTTCGGCGTCGTCCACCAGCAGGTTGATCGAGCGGTTCGGGATGTCGATCAGCACTTTATCGCCATCACGTACCAGGCCAATTGCACCACCGGCTGCCGCTTCTGGCGAAGCATGGCCAATCGACAGGCCCGAGGTACCGCCAGAGAAACGACCGTCGGTCAGCAGCGCGCAAGCCTTGCCCAGGCCTTTGGACTTCAGGTACGAGGTCGGGTAGAGCATCTCTTGCATGCCCGGGCCGCCTTTCGGACCTTCGTAACGGATGATGACGATGTCACCTTCCTTCACTTCGTCCGCGAGGATGCCGCGTACCGCGCTGTCCTGGCTTTCGAAGATCTTCGCGTTGCCTTCGAACACGTGGATCGACTCATCGACGCCGGCAGTTTTCACCACGCAGCCGTCCAGGGCGATGTTGCCGTAAAGCACAGCAAGACCGCCTTCTTGCGAGTAGGCGTGCTCAACGCTGCGAATGCAGCCGTTTTCGCGGTCGGCGTCGAGGGTTTCCCAACGGGTCGACTGGCTGAAGGCGGTCTGGGTCGGAATGCCGGCCGGGCCCGCGCGGAAGAAGGTATGCACCTCGGGGTCATCGCTCTGGGTGATGTCCCACTTGGCGATGGCATCGGCCATGGTCTTGCTGTGTACGGTCGGCAGGTCGGTATGCAACAGGCCACCACGGGCCAGTTCACCGAGGATGCTGATGATGCCACCGGCGCGGTGCACATCTTCCATGTGGTACTTCTGGATGTTCGGCGCCACTTTGCACAACTGCGGCACTTTGCGCGACAGGCGATCGATGTCGCGCAGGTCGAAGTCGATTTCGGCTTCCTGAGCCGCGGCCAGCAGGTGCAGGATGGTGTTGGTCGACCCACCCATGGCGATGTCCAGGGTCATGGCGTTCTCGAACGCCTTGAAGCTGGCGATATTGCGCGGCAGAACGCTCTGATCGTTCTCGCCGTAGTAACGCTTGCACAGCTCGACGATGGTCCGGCCAGCCTGCAAGAACAGTTGTTCGCGGTCGCTGTGGGTGGCCAGGGTCGAGCCGTTGCCCGGCAGGGCCAGGCCCAGGGCTTCGGTCAGGCAGTTCATCGAGTTGGCGGTGAACATGCCGGAGCAGGAACCACAGGTCGGGCAGGCGCTGCGCTCATACTCGGCGACCTTTTCATCGGAGGCCGAGGAGTCGGCTGCGATGACCATGGCGTCGACCAGGTCCAGGCCGTGGCTGGCCAGCTTGGTCTTGCCGGCTTCCATCGGGCCGCCGGAAACGAAGATCACCGGGATGTTCAGGCGCAGGGCGGCCATCAGCATGCCGGGGGTGATCTTGTCGCAGTTGGAGATGCAGACAATGGCGTCAGCGCAGTGAGCGTTGACCATGTACTCGACCGAGTCGGCGATGATCTCGCGGCTTGGCAGCGAGTAGAGCATGCCGTCATGGCCCATGGCGATGCCATCATCGACCGCGATGGTGTTGAATTCCTTGGCCACGCCACCGGCGCGTTCAATCTCACGGGCGACCAGTTGGCCGAGGTCCTTGAGGTGGACGTGGCCCGGTACGAACTGGGTGAACGAGTTGGCAATGGCGATGATCGGTTTCTTGAAATCGTCGTCTTTCATACCCGTGGCGCGCCACAGGGCGCGTGCGCCGGCCATGTTGCGGCCGTGGGTGGACGTTTTCGAGCGGTAATCTGGCATGGAGCACTCCTGGCGGCTAAGCAGGTAACAAAAAGGGGAGTGAGCGTCTCTTGTCCTTTGCACCGAAGGCAGGTGGCCGCTGGTGCGGATGAAGCCGAGAACGCCGCGGGATCGCCGTGCGCTCGGCCAGAGCTCATAAACCCGCCGGGGATGACTGGCGATGAATAGGCCGATTCTACACGGCTGGCCGCGGGAAGGAATGGCGCTATAGCGGGTTGGTGCGTCAGCGGTGCCTCCAAGGGGAAAATCTGGCGGCACTTGGTTAGACTGCCGCCCTTCGCAGCTCCCCCGGCAAAAGGACTTGGCATGCCCGCGTTATCCCCTTCGTTATATTTTTATCTGCTCGTTGGCGCCCTTCAGGGGCTGTTGCTCTTGAGCGCACTTTGGCTGGAGATCCCCTGGATCAGCACCATGCTGGTGACACTGGCTACCGTCGGCGGGATCAACCTGCAACTGCTCGGGCGTTCAGTGCTGCAGCGCGGCACCTGGGTACTGGTTGCACTGATGACATTGGTGATGACGGCGATCAGCGGCTGGGTCTTTTCCGACAACGGCTCGCAGTGGTTGCAAGGGTCCTGGGTGGTCTGCGCGAGCCTGCTGGGCTACATCGGCTGCGCCTTCATCGCCAGTTGGCCAACCCGTGAAGGCCGCTGGCCACGCTATGAAGACCTGTTCAGGCATGCCTGGAACAACATTTTCATCGTGCTCCTCGCCCAGCAGCTGATCATGGTGGTGATGCTGCTGGTGCTGTTATGTGGTGCGCTGTTCAAGATGCTGGGCGTGCCGCAGGTCAAGGCGGTGCTCGAGTCACCGCTGTTCCTCGCGATCGCCCTGACACTGGTGTTTTCCCTCGGCATGCGCATAGGCCGCGAGAAAGAGACGGTCATTGGGCTGCTGCGTGGCGTGCTTCTGGCGGTGTGCCGCTTCCTGCTGCCATTCGGAGCACTGATGACCGTGCTGTTCATCCTGACCTTGCCATTCAGTGGCCTGCAACCTGTCTGGGATACCGGTTCTTCGACCCTGATCCTGCTGTGCCTGGTGGGGCTTAACCTGTTTCTGGTCAATGGTGTGTTCCAGGACGGTCACGACAGCGCACCATACGCCAGAGGCTTGCGGCTTTTGGTGGAGTTGTCCCTGCTCTGCTTGCCGGTGCTGGTCGTACTGGCAGGCTACTCGACCTGGCTGCGCATTGAGCAATACGGCCTGACGCCACAGCGTTTCATGGCGATCCCACTGCTGCTGGTCGCGCTGCTGTATAGCCTTGCGGCGGTGTGGGCGGTTGTTCGCCGGCAGTCGGTGTGGCTGGGGCATCTGCGTACCAGCAACCCGCTCATTGCCCTGTTCGGCTGTGTGGTGTTGGTACTGGTGCATACACCACTGGTGAGCCCCGAAACCTGGAGCGCAAAGCACCAGGTACAACGCCTGCTCAGTGGGCGTACAGCGGTGGCGGACTTCGATGCCTGGACCCTGCGCTACCGGCTTGGTGCGCCTGGAATCGAGCAGCTCGAATGGCTCACGGCCGAAGCGGACCGCGGGCAGATTCTGGACGCTCAAAGGCGCGAGCAGCTGCGTGAGATTTTGAAAGAGCCGACCTACCGCTCGAACTCGGCAGAATTTGACGGCCGTGATAACGCCTTGAAAATCGAGTGGATCGGCAATACCGAGGACGGTGTCGAGACGATGCTGAAAGGCGCGTTCATCGGCATGCATTGCCAGGGGGCTGGTTGCGTACTGCACGCCATGGACCTGAACGACGACGGTCGCAACGAGGTGCTGCTCGTGTCCAAGGAGGAATGGGCGTTCAAGGCTTACATTCTGGAGCGTGATGAGCACGGCGAGTGGCGAGCGGCTGCAGACCTGGAGGGGCAGGACGACCCGGCGCGCGTGATTGAGTTGATCCGCCAGGGTGCGCTAAAGCCGGTCAAACCACGCTTTAACACGTTCAACATCGACGGTGTGGAACTGAGCGCAGTGCCAACGCACGACTAGGTGTTGGGCTGCCGAGCAGCCCAACACCGGCACCGCATGTTAGCTGTTAGGCAGCAAACGGCAGGTCAGGCTCTTGATGTAGCGGGTTTCCGGAATCGCCGGGTGTACCGGGTGATCCGGGCCCTGGCCGCCACGCTCCAGCAACTGGATGTTGCGGTCCAGGTGGCGGGCGCTGGTCAGCAGAATGTTCTGCAGGTCGTCTTCAGGCAGGTGCATCGAGCACGACGCGCTGACCAGGATGCCGTCCTTGGTGAGCAGGCGTATGGCTTGCTCGTTCAGGCGACGATAGGCGCCCTCGCCGTTCTTCAGGTCTTTCTTGCGCTTG
Source organism: Pseudomonas sp. FFUP_PS_473 (assembly GCF_002858665.1). Taxonomy (NCBI): domain Bacteria; kingdom Pseudomonadati; phylum Pseudomonadota; class Gammaproteobacteria; order Pseudomonadales; family Pseudomonadaceae; genus Pseudomonas; species Pseudomonas sp. FFUP_PS_473. The sequence goes on along the minus strand of NZ_PJQQ01000026.1, from coordinate 32,237 downwards.
ATGAACGCCGGTGGGTCGGCCACGATCACGTCGAAACGCTCTTCGGCAGCTTTCAGTTCTTTCAGTGCTTCAAATACGTCACCTTCGACGCAAGTGACCTTCTCGGCAATACCGTTGAGTGCAGCGTTACGCTCAACGCCGTCCAGGGCGAAGCCCGAAGCGTCGACGCAGAACACTTCGCTGGCGCCAAAGGCACCGGCCTGCACGCCCCAGCCACCGATGTAGCTGAACAGGTCGAGAACACGCTTGCCTTTGACGTACGGCGCCAGGCGCGCACGGTTCATGCGGTGGTCATAGAACCAGCCGGTTTTCTGGCCTTCCATCACCGGCGCTTCGAACTTCACGCCGTTTTCTTCCAGTGCAACCCACTCGGGCACCAGGCCGAATGCGGTTTCCACATAGCGATTCAGCCCTTCGGCATCACGTGCAGCGGAGTCGTTCTTGAACAGGATGCCACTTGGCTTGAGCACCTGGATTAGCGCAGCAAGGATGTCGTCGCGGTGTAGTTCCATGGTGGCCGAAGCCAGTTGCACGACCAGAATGTCGCCGAAACGGTCGACCACCAGGCCCGGCAGCAGGTCGGAATCACCGTAGACCAAGCGGTAGTAAGGCTTGTCGAACAGGCGCTCACGCAGCGACAGGGCCACATTCAGGCGGTGCACCAGCAGCGACTTGTCCAGCGGCAGCTTGGCATCACGCGACAGCAGGCGAGCACAGATCAGGTTGTTCGGGCTCATCGCGACGATGCCAAGGGCTTTACCGCCCGCGGCTTCCAGCACGGCCTGATCACCGGCCTTGAAGCCATGCAGCGGGGTCGCGGCGACGTCGATTTCGTTGCTGTAAACCCATAGATGGCCGGCGCGCAGGCGGCGGTCGGCGTTGGCTTTGAGGCGAAGGCTGGGCAGGGACATGACGTCGCTCCGGAAAAAAGAGCGGGAGTATAACGCGTCGACGAGGTTCAACGCGTGGCCGAGGATAAATAGCCGCCAAGTGGTGAACCGAGGTGGCAATTAGTTGCAATTGCGCCATCTGCCGGTGTTCCTTGGGCGCAGGGCAAGGTTAAAATCGCCGCTCAGCCCCGAGTGTGTACTTATGTCCCAAGAGCTCTCCTCCGAACAGATTCAGCAGGCCCTGCAGGGCATCAGTGTACCGCCCCAGCCGCAAATCATGGTTGATCTGCAAATGGAGCAGTACATGCCTGATCCAGACCTGGAGATGATCGCCAAGCTGATTTCCCAGGACCCGGGGCTTTCTGGGGCACTGCTCAAGCTGGTCAACTCAGCGCATTTCGGCCTGACCAACAAGATCGCTTCGATTCAGCGCGCGGTGAATCTGCTCGGTAGCCGTTCGATCATCAACCTGATCAATGCGCAGTCGATCAAGGGCGAGATGAGCGATGAAACCATCGTCACCTTGACCCGTTTCTGGGACAACGCCCAGGACGTGGCCATGACCTGCATGACCCTGGCCAAGCGCTTGGGCTCACAAGCGGTGGACGAGGCCTATGCCCTGGGGCTGTTCCACGACTGTGGCATCCCGCTGATGCTCAAGCGTTTCCCTGAGTACATGAGCGTGGTCGAAGACGCCTACGCCAGCGCCGGGCCCGGCCAGCGGGTGGTCGATACCGAAAACCAGGTGTTCAACACCAACCATGCCGTGGTCGGCTACTACACCGCAAAGTCGTGGCGCCTGCCGGAACACCTGAGCAATGCCATTGCCAATCATCACAACGCCCTGGCGGTATTCAGTGATGAATCGGCGCGTAACAGCCAGTTGAAGAACCTGCTGTCGATCCTGAAGATGGCCGAGCATATTTGCGCTTCGCACCGGGTGCTGGGTGGCCAGAGCGAAGACCATGAGTGGAACACCATCAGCCATCTGGTGCTCGATTACGTCGGCTTGCCTGAGTACGACTTCGAAAACCTCAAGCAAACCATCCGCGACCTGGGTGGGCATTGATCGATGCCTGAATTGCCAGAGGTCGAAACAACACGACGCGGGATCGCACCCTATCTGGAAGGTCAGCGGGTCAAACGGGTGATCGTGCGTGACCGGCGCCTGCGCTGGCCGATCCCCGAAGACCTTGATGTTCGCCTCTCCGGCCAGCGTATCGTCAGCGTCGAACGGCGGGCCAAGTACCTGCTGATCAACGCCGAAGTCGGTACATTGATCAGTCACCTGGGCATGTCCGGCAACCTGCGGCTGGTAGAAATCGGCCTTCCAGCGCTCAAGCACGAGCACGTGGACATCGAGCTGGAGTCTGGGCTGGCACTGCGTTACACCGACCCCCGGCGCTTTGGTGCGATGCTCTGGAGCCTCGACCCGCTGCACCATGAACTGCTGATCAAGCTGGGGCCTGAGCCGCTGACCGATCTGTTTGACGGTGAGCGCCTGTTCCAGCTATCGCGGGGACGCTCGATGGCGGTCAAGCCATTCATCATGGACAACGCGGTGGTGGTGGGCGTCGGCAATATCTATGCGACCGAGGCGTTGTTTGCCGCCGGCATTGACCCTCGACGCGAAGCGGGGAGCATTTCCCGGGCGCGCTACCTGAAACTGGCTATCGAAATAAAACGAATCCTGGCCAGTGCCATCGAACGTGGCGGTACCACCTTGCGTGACTTTATCGGTGGCGACGGCCAGCCTGGCTATTTCCAGCAGGAACTGTTCGTTTACGGGCGCGGGGAAGAACCGTGCAAGGTGTGTGGCAGCACCTTGCGAGAAGTACGCCTCGGGCAGCGCGCCAGCGTGTACTGCCCACGCTGCCAGAGCTGAGCCGCCTCAGCGCGGGCTGAATACCTCGGAGGTGCCCAGCCCGCGTGGATCGCTGGCCGCCTCCAGGGTATGCCCGGCCTTGTCCCAGAACAGCACCTGTTGATTGCCATAGGCGCGGCCCACGTCCTTGAGCGTGTAACCACGCGCCTGCAACTCGCGCTGCTGCTCGGCACTGAACGCCCCCGGCTCGTGTTCGACCACGTCCGGCAGGTACTGGTGGTGGTAGCGCGGTACCGCTGGCCACGTGGCCACGGGGCGGCCATCAAGAAACGCCATGACCGATAACAGCACCATGCTCGGAATGCGGCTACCGCCAGGCGTACCAAAGGCGGCGAACTGGCTGGGGCTCTCGATAAACGTGGGGCTCATGCTCGACAGCGGGCGCTTGCCAGCGGCTACCGCATTGGCCTGGCTGCCGGCCAGCCCGTAGCTGTTGCTGCCGTTGGGGTCTGCTGCAAAGTCGTCCATTTCATTGTTCAGCACCACACCCGTACCTGGGGCACTGTAAGCGGCACCAAACGGCAGGTTGACCGACAAGGTAGCCGCTACCGCATTGCCTTCGGCGTCGATCACCGCGAAATGAGTGGTGTGGTCGCCTTCGCGCCAGGCCGGCGCTGGCGGCAAATCGGCACTGGGGGTCGCCTTGTAGGTATCAATGCCATCGGCCAACCCCTGCAGGTAACCGCGCGAAAGCAACTGGGGGATCGGGCTACTGACGTAATCTGGATCGCCCAGCAGGCCACGGTCTCGGTAGGCGCGGCGCAGCACTTCAAGCACGTAATGACTGCGCTGTACGCTGTCGGCGCTCTGCCAGGGCAGGCGCTGAAGCATGGCCAGGCTCTGTGCCAGGGCCACACCACCGGCAGACGGCGGTGGTGCGCTGATCAGCTCGCGGTGCTCGGCCAGCGGGTAGCGCAACGGTTCACGGTGAACGACGCGGTAGTCGTTCAGGTCGTCCTGGCGCCAGATACCGCCTGCACCCTGCACGCCACTGAGCAGTGCCTTGGCCGTGGCGCCGGCATAGAAGCCGTCATGACCCTGCTCGGCCAAGCGTGTCAGGGTGACGGCCAGTTCAGGCTGGCGGATGAACGTACCCAACGCCGGGACGTCACCGTCTTTCAAGAACAAGCGCGCACTTTCCGGGTCGTCACGCAGGGCAGCCAGGCGCATCTGGGCACGGTCGCGGTAAACCCGGTCGACAGCAAAACCCTGATTGGCCAGGCGAATGGCCGGCGCCAGCGAGCGGGTTAGCGGCAGCCTGCCGTAGTTGGCAGCGAGGTCGGCCAGCGCGGCAGGCAGGCCTGGAATAGCGGCAGCCAGCGGCCCATTGATCGACAGGCCCGGTTGAACCTTGCCGTCCTTGAGGTACAGGGTCGCGGTGGCCTTGCCCGGCGCACGCTCGCGGGCATCGATGAACTGATAGCGGGCCGGTGAGCCGGGTTGGCGCAGCAGGAAGAACCCACCGCCACCCAGCCCAGAACCATAAGGCTCAACCACCGCCAGGGCGGCACTCACGGCAATTGCCGCATCGAACGCGTTACCGCCTTGCTCCAGCATTTCCCGGGCGGCTGCCGTGGCTTCCGGGTGCGGGCTGGCAATCGCCGCACGCCCCGGGCCGTCGGCCAAGGCCTGCGTGGCACACAGCGCCAGCGCGGCGCCAAGCAACAGTGAGCGAAGCGCGGCGCTACCGGGCATCAGGCCTTGCCGGTGATCTTGCGGTACTTGATCATCAGTTCTTCATGGGTTTCCGGGTGGGCTTCATCCAGCGGGATGCAGTCAACCGGGCAAACCTGTTGGCATTGCGGTTCGTCGTAGTGACCGACGCACTGGGTGCACAGGTTCGGGTCGATCACGTAGATCTCTTCGCCCTGGGAAATAGCGGCGTTCGGGCACTCGGGTTCGCAGACGTCGCAGTTGATGCAGTCGTCGGTGATGATCAGGGACATGGGGACTCCGGCCTGGGCATCTGGCCCTGGCATGTGAAAACCAATGGCGTAATTGTGCCGCATTAGCGCCCGCGATGCACGCGGGCGCTCGGTTCAGGCCGGAAGAATCACTTCTTGAAGCGTTGGGTCAGGGCGTCGGCCACCGCTGGATGAACGAACTTGCTGATGTCTCCACCCAAGGCTGCGATTTCACGCACCAAGGTGGAGGAGATAAACGAATAGCGTTCGGAGGGCGTCAGGAACAGGCTCTCGACATCCGGGGCCAATTGGCGGTTCATGTTCGCCAGCTGGAACTCGTACTCGAAGTCGGACACTGCGCGCAAACCTCGCAGGAAGACATTGGCTTGCTGCTCCTTGGCAAAATGCGCCAGCAGCGTGGAGAAGCCGATGACTTCGACATTGGGCAGATGACGGGTGACCTCGCGCGCCAACTCGACCCGTTGTTCCAGTGGGAACAGCGGGTTCTTCTTGGGACTGGCGGCAACCGCGATAATCACGTGGTCGAACAGGCGCGAGGCGCGTTCGACCAGATCGCCATGGCCCTTGGTAATAGGGTCGAATGTCCCTGGGTACAACACTCGGTTCATCGCGTCGTCCTGGCAGGAGTGCGTTGGGGAGTCGGATGGTAGCGCAGCCTCTGCAGTCGGCCAAGTCGCATGCACAGGCTGATGGCACTATAGACAGCATGAATAAGGCTTGTCACCCGCCTTTCGACAGGCGCTTGGCCAAGGCATCACTGAGCCTGGCGCTCAGGCCATACACCGATAACTGTGGGTTGGCGCCAATGCTGGTAGGGAACAACGAGCCGTCGTGAATCGACAGATTGGCCAACTGATGATGCTGGCCAAGGCTATTGCACACCGCCTGGCGCGGGTCTTCACCCATGGCGCAGCCACCCATGACATGGGCGCTGCCCAAGCGGACAAGAAAGCGTTCGAGGTTCAGGCCGTCGATCATCAGCCGGGCTTCGGCCAGGCTTTTCACGTAATGCGCGTCACTGTGCAGCGGCAGCACCGCCTCGGCCCCAGCGGCGAACTGGATCTCGGCCATGCTGTGGAAGGCGCGACGCAGGCCATCCCAGGTGTAATCGGATATCGAATAGTCGAGCACGGGTGAACCATCATCACGCAGCGACACCTCGCCACCGACACTCTGTGGATGGAAGCCGTCACGCATGAGTGCCAGCATGACATGGGTGTTCGGCAGTTGCGCCATGCGCAGGGCATTCTCGCGACCAAAGTGACCTAGCAGGGTACTGGCCAGCGCCGGGTGCAGGGGCGGCACCTCCAGCTTGTAGGCCATTGGCCCGGTAACGCCGTCACGCCATTGAAAATGGTCGGAGTAGATCGACTGAGGGGCGCCGTAAAACGGGTTCACTGTGTCCTTGAACTGCGCGGCGCTGAAATTGACCAGGTGCAAGAAGGTGCGTTTGCCAAGACGTTGATGTGGGTCTGGCGCATCGGAGCGCAACAACAAGGCCGGGCTGTTGATACCGCCACCGGCCAGCACATAGTGCTGCGCCTTGATGGTGATGCGCCGGCCCGTGGGCGAAACGCAGCGGCTGTCCATGGCCACACACTCCAACTGTGCGATACGTTCGCCGTTATGCACCAGCCGCTCGGCACGGGCCAGGTACAGCAGCTCGCCGCCGCGCTCCAGCGTCGCCGGAATACTGGTGACCAGCATCGACTGCTTGGCGTTGACCGGGCACCCCATACCGCAATAGCCCAGGTTCCAGCAGCCACGCACATTGCGAGGAATGACCTTCCAGGCGTAACCCAACTGCTCACAGCCGCGGCGCAGCACCTCATTGTTGGCATTCGGCGGCATGGCCCAGGGCTCAATGCCAAGGCGCTTTTCCATGCGTTCGAACCATGGCGCCAGTGCTTCGGCACTGTGGCCTTTGACCCCGTGCTCGGTGGCCCAGTGGTCCAGGGTTTGCGCCGGCGTGCGAAAACTTGAGGTCCAGTTGATCAGCGTCGTGCCACCGACCGCCCGGCCTTGCAGGATGGTAATGGCGCCGTCCTTGCTCATGCGGCCGATGCCCTCCTGATAGAGGTTGGCATAGGCCTGGTCTTCGAGCAGGTGAAAGTCGCTACTGGTCTTCAACGGCCCCTCTTCGATCAGCAGCACCTTGAGCCCGGCGGCGCTGAGCAACTCGGCAGTGGTAGCGCCGCCGGCACCGCTGCCGATGATGGCCACATCGGCTTCCAGCGTCAGATCATGGCTCAGTGTCGAACCGTCGTAGGTCTTCCAGCCGCGGGCCAGGCCTTCGCGGAACAGATCGGGTACGGGCATGTCGGTGCTCTGGATAAGGGGGTCAGATTTTCGGCGGGCCGGGGTAGCCACAGTCGGCCCACGCATCGGGCAGGCTGTACCACGCCATCTGTAACAGTTGAAGCAGCGAGCCATGCCCCATGCGTAGCAGGTTGAAGGTGCTGTGCTGCCATCGTTTCAGAAAGGCATGGATCTGCTCGCTACTCGCCTGGTCCCACGCGCCCCATACGCCGGTGAGCGGGCCTCGGGTCAGGGGCAGGCTGAGCACATCGAGTAGCTGCCGGGTCAGTTTCAGCATGGCTGGGGAGAGGTAGGCGAGCTTGTCATCCAGGCTGCGCAGCACCGCCTCCACCGTGTGCACTGCAGCCGTGCCTTCCAGAACCACGGGAATCAGCGCCCGCAGCATTGGCAGGTCGCTGTCGCGCAGTACCTGCAAGCCCTTGGCCGACGGCGCCGGTGTGCAACCACCCAGCCCAACCGTGGCAAACAGCGCGGTGGCGCCGAGCCCCAGCTTGAGCAGGCTGCGCCGGTTCAGTGTGTGCAGGTCAGGCAGGCATGTCGTCATTGTTATTGGGCCTGGAGGTGATCGCCGAATTAACGGATGAACAGTTTGTACACCAGCTTTTGCAGGGCCTTGCCATAAGGCGGGTAGATCAGCCGCGCCGCATTCAATCGCTGCTTGACCAGCACTGCCTTGGCCTTGCTGAAGGTCAGGAAACCATCATGCCCGTGGTAATGGCCCATGCCAGAAGGGCCGACGCCACCAAACGGCAGGTCATCCTGAGCAACATGCAACAGGGTGTCGTTCAGGCACACCCCACCGGAGTGCGTCTGCTCCAGCACACGCTGCTGTTCTCGGCGGTTATAGCCGAAGTAATACAGCGCCAGCGGGCGAGGCCGCTGATTGACGTAGGCCAGGGCATCGTCAAGCTGGCGATAGGGCACAACGGGCAACAGCGGGCCGAAGATTTCGTCCTGCATGACCCGCATGTCGTCGTTGACCTGCAGCAGCACGTGAGGTGCCAACTGCCGGCCCTCGCTGTGCTCGCCGGGGTACAGGTCAAGCACCTGCGCGCCCTTGTCGCGCGCATCGCTGAGGTAGTCGTTGAGCCTGGCCAACTGGCGCGGGTTGATGATGGCGCTGTAGTCCGGGTTACCTGCGATCTGTGGATAGAACCGCTGTACCGCCTTGCGGTAGGCGTCGACAAACCCGGCCAAGCGCTGTTCAGGCACCAGTACATAGTCCGGGGCAACACAGGTTTGCCCGGCATTCAGGGTTTTGCCAAAAGCAATCCGTTCGGCTGCAGCCTCCAGTGGTACATCCGCCGAGACGATCGCCGGGGATTTACCCCCAAGTTCCAGCGTCACGGGGGTCAGGTTCTGTGCGGCGGCCTGCATGACCTTGCGCCCGATGGAGGTCGCGCCCGTGAACAGCAGGTGGTCGAACGGTAAGTGTGAGAACGCCTCGCCAACCTCGGCCTCGCCCAACACCACACTGACCAGGTCATCGGGAAAGACCTTCTGCAGCAGGCCTTTGAGCCGTTCGCCAGTGGCCGGCGTGGCTTCGCTAAGCTTGAGCATCACCCGGTTGCCGGCTGCCAGAGCACCGGTCAGCGGGCCTATGGCAAGAAACAGCGGGTAGTTCCAGGGCACGATCACCCCGACTACGCCCAATGGCTGGTACTCCACCCGCGCACGGGCAGGCTGGAACGCCAGGCCGACCGGGCGCCGAACCGCTTTCATCCAACGCTGCAGGTGTCGCTCGGCATGGCGCAGGCCCTGAACACTGGGCATCAGTTCGGCCAGCAGGGTTTCATCGGCACTGCGCGTGGAAAAATCGCAGCCAATCGCCTCGACCAGTTCGTCCTGATGCTCCAACAGCGCCAGGCGCAGGTGCTTCAACCACTGCCGACGCTGGGCCGCAGGCGGCATCGGGTTACCGGCAAAGGCCTGTCGTTGAGCGGCAAAGGTCGCGTTCATTGCATCAAGTGCAGTGGCTAGCGGTAGCGTACTGGCAGTGTCGACGGTCATGCAGTGCTCCACGACAGGGGCAATATGAATAGAGCTAATGCTCTAATATTGCACTGTTGTACCAATTTTAAAAGCCTCTGGCCGGGTACATCCTGCGGTCGATAAACCGTAAGATGGGCCTAATCATTCAAGCTCATGTTTTGGGAGCTGACCCATGGCCCCACGAATCAATACCCGCGAACGCATCGTGCAGAACAGCCTGGAGCTGTTCAACCAGCAAGGCGAGCGCAGTGTGAGTACCAACCACATCGCCGCTCACATGGAGATTTCGCCCGGAAACCTGTACTACCACTTTGCCAACAAGCAGGAAATCATCGCCGTATTGTTCACGCAGTACGAAGAACAGGTGGACAGCTTCCTGCGCCCGCCCGAAGGGCGGATGGCGACCGTGGAAGACAAGCGCTTCTACCTCAAGGAATTGCTGGCCGCGATGTGGAACTATCGCTTCCTGCACCGCGACCTTGAGCACCTGCTCGACAGCGATCAGGAACTGGCCTCGCGTTACCGCCGCTTTTCTCAACGCTGCCTGCTGCAGGGGCAGGCGATCTATCGCGGTTTCGTCGAAGCCGGCATCGTTGCGATGGACGCCGTACAGATCGAGTCGCTGACGCTCAACGCCTGGATCGTGCTGACCTCCTGGGTGCGGTTTCTCTGCACGACCCGCGAGCATTCCGCGCACCTGAGTGAGGAAGCGTTCAAGCGTGGCGTTTATCAGGTGCTGGTACTTGAGCTGGGCTTCGTCACCGCCCAGGCGCGCCCGGCAGTGGATGCCCTGTGTGAAGAATTCTACGTTTCGCTGAACAAGGCACTGGAGCAGTGACGCCCCCAGCCTTTGCTACTCACCCCTAGTTTGAACAATAAGGAGATGGTCATGCCCCTCGCGCAACTGATGAGCCCTGAGCAACTGGCCGAACGGCTCGAACAGCCAAAGCTGGTGGTGCTCGATTGCCGCTTTGCCCTGGACGATGTCGATTACGGTCAGCGCAGTTATGCCGGAGGGCATATCGCCGGTGCGCATTTCGCCGATCTGGAGCGCGACCTTAGCGGCCCGGTGGTCAAGGGCGTGAGTGGACGTCACCCGCTCCCCCAGCCAGGGCGGTTGATTGAACGCCTGCAAAGCTGGGGCGTGGATAACGACAGTGACGTCGTGCTTTATGACGATGGCCCGGGCGCCTTTGCCGCGCGAGCCTGGTGGCTGTTGGCCTGGCTGGGCAAGCGCAGTGGCGTCTACGTGCTCGACGGCGGGCTCAAGGCCTGGCACGCCGCAGGGTTGCCGTTGAGCCTGGACCCCGCAGAAAAACGAGAAGGACATTTTTCCGGCAAACCGGATCAGGCCATGCTGGTTTCGGCGCAGCAACTGAACAAACGTCTGGGTTCACCGGAACTGACCTTGCTTGATGCCCGTGCCTTGCCGCGTTTCCGTGGCGAAGTAGAACCTATCGACCCGGTCGCAGGGCATATCCCGGGCGCCCAATGCGCAGCCTTCACCGATAACCTGGGCGCTGATGGCCGTTTCCTGCCGGCCGAGCAGTTGCGCCAACGCTTTGCTGCTGTTCTGGGCGCGCGTCAGCCAGAAAACCTGGTGGCCTATTGCGGTTCAGGCGTGACCGCCTGCCATAACCTGTTTGCCCTGTGCCTGGCCGGTTACCCGCTGGCAACGCTGTACGCCGGCTCCTGGAGCGAGTGGATTACCGACCCGCAAAACGCTGTCGCCACCGGCGATTAAGCACCGCTGGCCAACCACTGCGGAATGCGCCGCTCCAGGTAATAGCCGGGGTGGCGCAGGCTCCCGTCGATAAAACCGACATGCCCACCGTGGGCATGCAGTTCCAGAGTGGTCTGCGTCGACAGCTCGTTGTTACCCGGCAGGCTGTGGCGAAACACGAAGGGGTCATCGCTGGACTGGATGATCAGCGTTGGCGTCCGATTCTCCCCGAGAAAGTAACGGCTCGATGAACGCCGGTAATAGTCATGGGCGTCGGCAAAGCCGTTCAGCGGCGCAGTGACCTTGCCGTCAAAATCCCAGAACGTGCGCAAATGCTCCAGTGACCCCAGGCGCTCGATAGCCGACAACCCCTCCTGATGGCCGTGGCGCTGGAAATGCCGCTGCTTGTCTTTCACGTAAGCCCGCATCGCGCGCATGAAATGGGCTTGATACACCCGCGAAAAGCCCTGGCCAATTCGGTCGGCACACTGATCCAGGCGAAACGGTACCGAAACCGCCACGGCGGCTTGCAAAGGGCAGGACGTGCCGGTTTCCCCAAGGTACTTGAGCAGTATGTTGCCACCCAAGGAGTAACCGACAGCGTAGAGCGGTGCGACGGGACGTTGAACCTGCACATGAGTAATGACTTCGGCCAGGTCCTCGCTGGCGCCAGAGTGGTAGCTGCGCGGCAACAGGTTCGGCTCGCCTGAACAGCCTCGCCAGTTCACCGCAACACTGCCCCAGCCCTGCTCCGCGAGTGCCTGCTGCAAGCCGAGGATATAGGGCGATGATGAGGACCCCGTCAGGCCATGTAGCAGCAGTACCTGGGGAGCATCAATGCGGTGCGGGCCGTACCAGTCCAGGTCGAGAAAATCACCGTCCTTTAACCAAAGTCGCTCACGGCTGCGTGACGGCTGGGCGAGCTTGCGCCATAGCGGCCCCCACAAGGTTTGCAGATGGGGGTTGCCCAGCCCGGGGGCTGGGCGAAATACGGGTGTATTGAGGCTCTGGGGCAACGTCGATTCCTCTTCTGGCGTCAACTAAGTTGCCACAAACCATAATCGTTGTACCGCCACTATTCGTCGGCTTGTGTAATCAACAATAGCTCGGGCAACGGCTCCTGAGGCACCTCGGGACCAACACTGATGAACACCGACTTCTTAAGGTCTAAGTTGCGATTTACGGCAAGCCTGACAGCCTCTGGCGTCAAGGCGAAAGCCTCTTCCTGTTGCCGCTGAATGTAATCAAGCGGCCTACCGTTGAAGCCTATGGCAGAAATTTTCCGCACCGCGAGGGCGTTGACCGAAATTGAGTTGAGCGCTTCGCTACGAAATAGCTGTCTGGCCAGGTCCAGCTCTTCCTGGGTGGGGCCGTTACGCAGGAATGTCTCCAGCATCTCACTGACCAACGCTTGAGAAGCCTCGTTGTAGCGAGGCTCTACATCCCATTTGATCTGCAACGACCCGCCAGCCTTGAACGGCATGAACGTGGCCACAACACCATAGGTCAGCCCACGTTTATGGCGCAGTTCATTCGTCAGACGTGCGTTGGGATGGTTGCCCAATAAAATACTGGCAATCTCCATGGCAACGTAATCCGGGTCGTCTAGCGTGACGCTCGGAAATGCCAGCATGACATCGGTTTGTGCATTCGGGCGCTCAAAATGCAGAACCTCAGGCTCAGCTTCTGGCGTACTGGCAATCGGAGGTTGAGCCGGCCCCTCGGGCAGCGCCTGGCTAACGGTTTCGGCAATGGCCTTGGCCTCCTCCAGCGCCAGATCACCGATCAGTGAAATGACCATGTTCTGGGGGGTGTAGGTCTGGCTGTGAAACCTGTGCAAGGCTTCGCGGGTAACCGCTGCAATACCCTCTGGCGTGCCCCCTGACGGCTGGGCGTAGGGGTGGCCACGAAAGAGCTGGGCATATAACTCGTTCTTCAGGAAAAACGGCATCCAATTGTTGTCATCGTTCAACTGATTGAGCATCTCCCCTTTCAACCGCTGCAACTGAGTGGCGCCCAGTGCGGGCTTGCCAACCACCTCGGCGAACAGCTCAACCAGCGGTATACGGTGCTCGGCAGCGCTCAGGCTGCGCAGCGAAACAGAGACCGAGTCCGCTTCGTAACGGGTCGAGAACTTAGCGCCGTGCCGCTCGAACAGTTCGGCAATTTCGTCGGTGTTGTAGTCCTTGGTTCCTTCGTTGAGCATGCTCACGGTAAGCGCTGATAACCCGGGCGTGTCGCCATCCCGGACGCCACCGGCATCAATCTTCAGCACCAGATCAAACATGGGCAGGCCAGGCGAATGCACGAATAGCACCTGAGTGCCTGCATCGGTACGCCAGGTCTGAATGTCCTGCTTTATCTCGGGGTGGCTGAGCAGATCAATCTCATGAGGCGAGGTAAGCCCACCGAACAGTTCGTCCGTTGCTGTTGCGGCGGTAGAGCTCATCAGGGTGAAGAGCGCAACGCTTAATACGCCATGACGCATACGTGCCTTGAGGTTATTCATGGTCGGCCTCCTTGGCCTGCAGATGGGCAATGGTCAAACGCTCACGCGTCAACAGGCTTTGGGCGGCGTGCTGAACATCCTCGGCGGTGACAGCTTGCAGTGCCTGGATTTCGTCGTTGAGGTAGGTCAGCGGTAAACCGCTGCCGACGAACTCGCCGATGGCGTCGGCCTGTGCACCCAATTCGTCGCGGACATACACCTGCGAAGCGATCAAACGCGCTTTGGCACGTGCCAGTTCGGCTGCTGTAGGTGGCGTGGACTTGAGTGCTTCGAGCATTTCCCAGATCCGCATTTCGACGTCAGCCAATGCGGGCTGGGTGGTCGGGTTTGGGAACGCATCCAGCGTCAGCAGTGTGTCGCCGCGCCGGTAGGGCTCGTAGGAAGACTGTACATAGGACAGCATTTTTTCATGACGGATCAGTTGGGCGTTCATGCGTGAACTGAAGCCTTCCGTGAGTATCTGAGGAATCAGGCGCAATGCCAGGGGCAGATGAGGCGCTTCAGCCGTTGCAGCACTGGGGACGTTAAAGGCCAGTATCAGGCCAGGCTCCAACTGGGGCAGGCGCAGGTCCAGGCGACGCTCGCCCACGCTACCCTGCTCGCGAGGCACTTTCTTCACCGGAGTGTCTCGGCGCGCAATGGCGCCGAAATAGCGCTCAACCAAGGGTTTAAGCGTTTCAAGGTTTACGTCACCCACCACCACAAGGGTGGCGTTGTTGGGGACATACCAGTCGCGATACCACTGCCGCAGCTCCTCGACGCGCATCTGTTCAAGGTCGTTTGCCCAACCAATTGTCGGCGTCCGGTAGCTGCTCTGTGCATAGGCGTGGGCCTGGACCCGTTCCTGAGCCAACATGATCGGCGCGTTGTCCACGCGGCGGCGGCGCTCAGCCTTTACTACCTCGATCTCACGCGCATATTCCGTTGCGCCCAAACGCGCAGTTTCCATCGCGTCAGCGGCTGCCTCCAGGGCGATTGCAAGCCGGTCGCTGGGCAAGGTCTGGTGAAAAACCGTGGCGTCATGTGTAGTGAAGGCGTTTTCCGTGGCCCCGATGCGGCCGAATATCTTTGCAATCTGGCCGGGGCCGATTTTGCTGCTGCCCTCGAACATCAAGTGTTCCAGTGCATGGGACAATCCCGATTGGCCGGGGTATTCGTAGCTGGAGCCGACGTGGTACCACAGCTGCGATTCAACGAGAGGGGCACGGCGATCTTCTCGCAAAATAACCTGCAGGCCATTGTCGAGGGTGAAGTGCTGCAAGGGGGCGGGTTCACTGGCCGTTGCCAATAGCGGCAGGCCGGGGGCAAGACAGGCGAGCGCCCATCGCAAGGTTTTTTTGATCATGGGAAGTACTCCATAAAGTGGCATCAATTGCCGGAGTAGCTTCTGTGTTCTGCCAAAGGGGATGGGTGTAGATAGTTATTGAGGTGTCAGGCCCGCCGAGCGGCGGGCCTGATGTGCGATCAGCTGCGCTGCCACAACGCGTAGTGCACCTGGCCGGCCTTTTTCTCCCGGTGCAACCGCCAGTTGCCGGGCATGTGCAGGCTCGACGGCGCGGTCTCACTCTCGGTGTAGATCCACGCGCGTGGCGCCAGCCATTGGCGCTCTTCAAGCAGGCTGCAGGTCGTGCTCAGCAGGTCCTGGTGAAACGGCGGATCGAGAAACACCACATCAAAGGGAGCACCTGGCTCGCCCTGCAGGTAACGCTGGGCGTCACTCTGGATCACCTGGCCAAGCGAGCAACGCAGGAGTTCCAGGTTCTGCTTGAGGCTGGCAATCGCAGCCGGATTGTTGTCCAGCGCTACCGCAGAGGCGGCACCGCGCGACAACGCCTCAAGGTACAACGCCCCGCTGCCACTGAAAGCATCCAGCACACGCGCGCCTTCGATGTAGGCAGCCAGCCAGTTGAACAGGGTTTCTCGCACCCGGTCCGGGGTCGGGCGCAAGCCTGGGCCGTCGGGGAAATTCAGACGACGGCTACGCCATTCGCCGCCAATGATGCGCAGTTGGCCCTGGCCATTGTGGGCACGGGCCGGTTTTGCGGATGGACTGGCCATTAATGCTCCGGAACACCGAGCGGTTGCTCGGCGGGTTTGTTTGTAGGGGGTGGCAACGGCTTTTGCGGCACACTCGGCCCCGCCGTAACGATGACCATCTTGTCAGCCACCAGGTGCTTGTTCAGCGCCGCCTTGACCTGCTCGGTGGTCAGGCTCTGGGACTGCTGCATGTAGTCTTCCAGGTAGGTCAGCGGCAGGTTGTAGAAGCCGATAGCGCCCAGTTGGCCAACGATACTGGCGTTGCTGGCATTGGACAGCGGGAAGCTGCCGGCCAACTCACGCTTGGCGTCGTCCAGCTCTTGCTGGGTAGGGCCGGTTTTCAGGTAGTCACGCAGAATGTCCTGAACCAGTTTCAGGGTGCCCTCGCTGAGTTCGGCGCGGGTCTGCAGGTTGATCAGGAACGGCCCACGTGCCTGCATCGGCGTGAACCCGGAGTACACCCCGTAGGTCAGGCCGCGTTTTTCCCGTACTTCGCTCATCAGCCGCGTGCCGAATGTACCGCCACCCAGGATCTGGTTACCCAGCATCAGCGCGGCATAATCCGGATCGTTGCGGTCGATGCCCAATTGGGCGAGCAGCAGGTGGGTCTGCTTGGACGGGAAGTCGATATGGCTGGCGCCCGGCGTGGGCTCGCTCGGCTCGGCGACTTTGGCCAGTGCCGGGCCTTTAGGCAGCGCGGCAGATACCTGGGCAGCGATCTTTTCGGCGTCTTCGCGGCTCAGGTCACCCACCAGTGCGATCACGACGTTACCTGCGGCGTAGGCCTTGGCATGGAAAGCACGCAGTTGTTCGACGGTAATCGGGGTAATGCTCTTGGCATTGCCATCGCTCGGGTGAGCGTAGGGGTGGCTGCCATAGAGGCGTTCGAACAGTTGCTGGCTCGCCAGTTTGCCGGGGTTCTGTTTCTGGTACTCGAAACCCGCCAGCAACTGGTTCTTGATTCGCGCCAGTGCATCGCTCGGGAACGTCGGCTTGCCGACCACCTCAGCGAACAGTTTGAGCGCAGGCTCACGCTTGCTCGTGCTGCTCAGGCTACGCAAAGTGGCAACAGCCATGTCGCGGTAGGCGCCGTTACCGAAATCGGCCCCCAAGCCTTCGAAACCTTCGGCAATGGCACTGACGTCCTTGCCGGCAACGCCTTCATTGAGCATGGCATTGGTCAGGGTCGCCAAGCCAGGGGCATCGCCATCCTGGCTACTGCCTGCAGCGAAAGTCAGGCGCAGGTCGAACATCGGCAGCTCGCGGGCTTCGACGAACAGCACCTTGGCGCCCTCAGCGGTGTTCCAGGTCTGGATATCCAGTTGGCGGCGACTCGGCGCCTTGTCGTCGAGCTCAGCCAGCGACTGCAAGGTATTGCTTGGCTTTGCCGCCGGTTGTTCTGCGACTGCAGCGTTATCGGACTGGGCAGGGCGGGCCAGGAAGAATGCCAGCAGTGCCACCGCCAGCAGGATACCCAGGCCCATCAGGGTGTAACGGGGAGTCGTGCGCTCACTCATGAGCCTTTTCCTCGGGCAATACGTGGGCGATGCTCAGGCGCTCGCGGGTGAAGTAGGTGCTCGCGGCCTTCTGGATGTCAGCCGGGGTCACGTTTTTCAGCTCGTCCAGTTCGTTGTCGATCAACTTCCAGGACAGGCCAACCGTCTCCAACTGGCCAATGGTGGTGGCCTGGCTGCTGATAGAGTCGCGGTTGTAGACCAACCCAGCGATCACTTGGGCTCGAACACGCTCAAGCTCTTCAGCCGACGGCGGCGTGGTCTTCAGCTCTTCGAGCAGCTTCCAGATACCGGCCTCGACGTCGGCCAGGGTCTTGTTCTTCTGGGTATTGGGCGTGGCCGAAATCACGAACAGGCTGTCACCACGGGCAAAGGCGTCGTAGTTGGTAGACGCCCCGGAAACCAGTTCCTGCTCACGCTCGAGGCGGGTAGACAGGCGGGCGCTGTAGCCCCCATCAAGCAGGGCCGAGATCAGGCGCAGGGCGTGTACGGTACGCGGGTCCTTGGCGGTTGCCAGGCTCGGTACGTTGAAGCCGTAGATCAGGCTCGGCAACTGGGTGCGCACATGCAGCGTCAGCTGGCGCAGGCCAGGCTCGGCCAGTTCCAGCGGAAGCTTGGCCGAGGGCACCGGACGCTTGGGAATACCACCAAAAAAGCGCTGGGCGAGGGTTTTGACCTCGTCCGGGGTGACGTCGCCGACCACGACCAAGGTGGCGTTGTTCGGCACATACCAGGACTGATACCAATGGCGCAGGTCTTCGACGGTCATGCGCTCAAGGTCGGCCATCCAGCCGATGGTCGGTGTGTGGTAGCCACTGGCCGGGTAAGCCATCGCGTTAAACCGCTCGTACGCCTTGGCAGTCGGCTGATCGTCGGTGCGCAGGCGGCGCTCTTCCTTGATGACTTCGATTTCACGGCTGAATTCGTCGGCAGGCAGGCGCAGGCTGGCCATGCGGTCGGCTTCCAGCTCAAAGGCCACCGGCAAACGGTCGCGGGCCAGCACCTGGTAATAGGCGGTGTAGTCATCGCTGGTGAAGGCGTTTTCTTCGGCGCCCAGGTCACGCAGGATGCGAGAAGCTTCGCCAGGGCCAAGTTTCTCGCTGCCCTTGAACATCATGTGCTCCAAGGCATGGGACAAACCGGTCTGCCCCGGCGTCTCATAGCTGGAGCCCACCTTGTACCAGACCTGCGAAACCACCACGGGCGCGCGGTGGTCCTCGCGCACGACCACTTTGAGGCCGTTGTCGAGGGTGAACTCGTGAGTGGGCTGCGGATCGGCGGCAAAGGCCGCGAACGGCAGAATAACTGTGCTGAGCAGCAGGCCAGTGGCACGGCGGGCTAGAGCATTCATTCGTTGTTCAACCTGTAGGACTGCCCGCTTGGTCTTAGCGTCTGCGGGCGAGGAGGTGCTAGGATACTGATCCGGTTGCCAGACGACCATGCCTGTCGGGGTTCAAGCCCGAAGGCTTCTCGACAAAATGTGCGCATGAACAAGCCGGTTTAAACATAGTCTGTTCTGCGTTGAAAGAATTTTTTGAGGCGCCACAGTGGCGCATCGCTACCCTGAGATAGCCGTCTTCCATGTTTGGTTCCAACGACGACAAAAAGAACCCGGCCCCGGCCGGTGAAAAGAAGGGCCTGTTCGGTTGGCTGCGCAAGAAGCAGCCGGTTGTCGAACAGCCACAGCCGCCCGCCCAGGATGTACCTGAGCAGGTCGCGCCAACCGTCGCCGAGCCGGCGATCAACGTCGCCCCTGTTTCGGCCCCGACACCCGCAACGCCTGTTGCAGAGGTTGCCCCCGCTGCGGCCCCGGCAACACCGCCTGCCGGGTTGACCTTGCCGGTTCCAGAGGAACCGGTGGCACTGATGGCTGACCTCGAGCCGCATTCGCCGCCCCCGATTCCCCATCGCGATGCACCGGTTGCGCCGCTCGAATCGACCCCGCCGGTGGTTGCAGCGCCTGCGCCAGCCGCCGAACCTGCACCTGCGCCGGTCGTAACTGCGCCGATCACTCAGGCAGCGCCACCTGCGCCTGTGGCTGCACCAGTCGAGCCGGCACCAGAGCGTACCGAAGAAACCAAAACCGGTTTCTTTGCCCGCCTCAAGCAAGGCCTGTCGAAAACCAGCGCCAGCATCGGCGAAGGCATGGCCAGCCTGTTCCTGGGCAAGAAGGCTATCGACGACGACTTGCTCGACGAAATCGAAACCCGTCTGCTGACCGCCGACGTCGGCGTTGAAGCCACATCGGTAATCATCCAGAGCCTGACCCAGAAGGTCGCGCGCAAGCAGTTGGCGGACAGCGATGCCCTGTATAAATCGCTGCAAGGCGAACTGGCCGACCTGCTCAAGCCTGTTGAACAACCGTTGCGCATCCAGTCGCAGAGCACGCCTTTCGTGATTCTGGTCGTCGGTGTCAATGGCGCGGGCAAGACCACCACCATCGGCAAACTGGCGAAGAAACTGCAGCTTGAAGGCAAGAAAGTCATGCTGGCAGCAGGCGACACCTTCCGTGCCGCCGCCGTCGAGCAGTTGCAGGTGTGGGGTGAGCGCAACAATATCCCGGTCATTGCCCAGCACACCGGCGCCGACTCGGCCTCGGTCATCTTTGACGCACTGCAGGCCGCGAAAGCCCGCGGTATCGACGTGCTGATCGCCGACACCGCAGGCCGCCTGCATACCAAAGACAACCTGATGGAAGAACTCAAGAAGGTCCGTCGGGTAATGGGCAAACTCGATGCGGCTGCCCCACACGAAGTCCTGCTGGTGCTGGACGCCGGCACCGGGCAGAACGCCATCAATCAGGCCAAGCACTTCAACCAGAGCGTTGAGCTGACCGGCCTGGCATTGACCAAACTCGACGGCACCGCCAAAGGCGGGGTGATCTTCGCCCTGGCCAAGCAGTTTGGCTTGCCAATTCGTTACATTGGTGTGGGCGAAGGCATCGACGATCTGCGGACCTTCGAGGCCGAACCCTTTGTGAAAGCACTGTTTGCCGAGCGGGAGCATCCATGATCCGATTCGAACAGGTCGCCAAACGCTATCCGAATGGTCACGTTGGCCTGCATGAATTGAGTTTTCGGGTACGTCGGGGCGAATTCCTGTTCGTCACCGGCCATTCCGGCGCCGGCAAGAGCACCTTGCTGCGCCTGCTGCTGGCCATGGAACGTCCGACCAGCGGCAAGTTGCTGCTGGCTGGCCAGGACCTGGGGCAGATCAGCAACGCACAGATCCCGTTCTTACGCCGCCAGATTGGCGTAGTGTTCCAGAACCACCAGTTGCTGTTCGACCGCACCGTGTTCAACAACGTCGCCCTGCCGCTGCAGATTCTTGGCCTGTCCAAGGTCGAGGTGGCCAAGCGGGTCGACTCCGCACTTGAACGCGTGGCCTTGTCGGACAAAGCCGAGCTGTACCCCGGCGACTTGTCCACAGGGCAACAGCAGCGCGTCGGTATCGCCCGGGCCATCGTTCACCGCCCGGCCTTGCTGCTGGCTGACGAACCGACCGGTAACCTTGACCCACGCCTGGCGGCAGAGATCATGGGTGTTTTCGAAGACATCAACCGCCTGGGCACCAGCGTGCTGATCGCCAGCCACGACCTGGCACTGATCGCACGCATGCGTCACCGCATGCTGACCTTGCAGCGCGGCCGTCTGATCGGCGATGGGGAGGCCGGGCAATGAGTGCAACACGTAGTCCCAAGGTTTCCGAGCGGGTGGCACCGAAACCGGCCGACCCTGCCCCGGAGAAGAAAAAACGCGGCAACGACGACGATGACGGCCCGGACTTCGGCACCCTGCTGCATGCGTGGCTGGAAAGCCACCGCTCGAGCCTGCTCGACAGCCTGCGTCGCCTGGGCAAACAACCGATTGGTAGCTTCTTCACCTGCCTGGTGATGGCCGTCGCCCTGAGTCTGCCCATGGGCCTGTCATTGCTGCTGAGCAATGTCGAGCGGCTCGGCGGCTCCTGGCAGCGCGCAGCGCAAATCTCTTTGTACCTGAAGCTGGACGCCAGCAGCCGTGACGGCGAAGCCTTGCGCGACCAGATCAAAGGCATTGCGGGTGTCGCCGAGGCAGAGTTTGTCAGCCGTGATCAAGCCCTCAACGAGTTTCAGAAGCAGTCCGGCCTGGGCGAAGCCCTGCGCGAGCTGCCCGAAAACCCGTTACCCGGTGTAATCGTGGTCACCCCCAAAGAAGTCGACAAACCGGCGCTCGAGGCCTTGCGTCAGCGTCTGGCCGAACTGCCACGGGTTGAACTGGCCCAACTGGACCTGGTCTGGGTCGAGCGCCTGGCAGCGATCCTGAAGCTGGGTGACCGCTTTGTGTTCGGTCTGACCGTGCTGCTGGTCTCGGCGTTGCTGCTGGTAATTGGTAACACCATTCGTCTGCATATCGAGAACCGCCGCATCGAAATTGAAGTCATCAAGCTGGTCGGCGGTACCGATAGCTATGTCCGTCGACCGTTCCTGTACATGGGCGCACTCTACGGATTTGGCGCAGGTGTACTGTCCTGGGGCGTGCTGGCATTTGGCTTGAACTGGCTGAATGATGCGGTGATCGGGCTTTCTGGCCTCTACGGTAGCGATTTCGCACTGGCAGGTGTGCCGCCAGCCGATGGTCTATCGCTCTTGCTTGGTGCAGTGTTGTTAGGGTATATCGGTGCTTGGATTGCGGTCGCTCGTCACTTGAGCGAGCTCGCACCGCGATAAAAGTGTCTTTTTGCCTGCATTGACGTAGCGTTTGGGGGAACTTGTTCTGGGTTCCCCGGTCAATGTTGGCAGTGCCCACGGGCACGAATTCAGTGAGTCGGAGGTTTTTTCGTATGACCACTTCGTTGCAACCTGCTTATGCCCTGGTCCCCGGTGCAAACCTGGAGGCCTACGTACACACGGTCAACAGCATCCCTTTGCTGACCGTCGAGCAGGAGCGTGAACTGGCCGAGAGTCTCTACTACCAGCAGGATCTTGAGGCGGCTCGGCAAATGGTGCTCGCCCACCTGCGTTTTGTCGTGCATATCGCCCGCAGTTACTCGGGTTACGGGCTGGCCCAGGCTGACCTGATCCAGGAAGGTAACGTTGGCCTGATGAAGGCGGTCAAACGCTTCAATCCGGAAATGGGCGTTCGTCTGGTGTCGTTCGCCGTGCACTGGATCAAGGCCGAGATCCACGAATTCATCCTGCGTAACTGGCGGATCGTCAAAGTCGCGACCACCAAGGCTCAGCGCAAGCTGTTCTTCAACCTGCGCAGCCAAAAGAAACGTCTGGCCTGGCTGAACAACGATGAAGTGCATCGTGTAGCCGAAAGCCTGGGTGTAGAGCCGCGTGAAGTCCGCGAGATGGAAAGCCGCCTGACTGGTCAGGACATGGCCTTCGACCCAGCCGCTGAAGCGGACGACGACAGCGCCTTCCAGTCTCCAGCCAACTACCTGGAAGACCACCGTTACGACCCGGCCCGTCAGCTTGAGGATGCCGACTGGAGCGACAACTCCACCAGCAACCTGCACGAAGCCCTGCAAGGCCTGGATGAGCGTAGCCGCGACATTCTCTACCAGCGCTGGCTGGCCGAGGAAAAGGCCACCCTGCATGACCTGGCTGAGAAATACAGCGTGTCGGCTGAGCGTATTCGCCAGCTGGAGAAAAACGCGATGAACAAGGTCAAGGCGCTGATCGTCGCCTGAGACCGCCTTAGCGGCCCAAACCCATCGTTGGCAAGCCAACTCCCACACCGCCTTGTGCAATCCAGTGGAAGTCAGGCTTGCCTGCGATACAGGCGCCGCGAACCGACTGCCCTGCAGAATCATGCGCTAGCTACGTTGACGTAGGCGCCGGCCCTGCCGACGACACCGGCATCCCATCCAATACGCCTTCAACCAATGCCTTGGCCATTTCCGCCGAATGCAGCACCGACCACAACATCCCACGCCCGGTTTCTTCGGCATGGTGCTGACAGTAGTAGTCGGTAACGTCACGGATACCACGCAGCAATAGGGTCGCATGAACCAGCGCGTCTTCGGCCTGGACACCGCTGCAAACGCTGAACATCGGAGGATGACTGGACTGGCAGGTGCCAAAAGGGATGGCGGCAGTGGTGCCAAGGGCGGGCGGCGGATCGGGGACGATTTTTTTCATGGTGCAGCCTCCAAACTCATTATTGAAGCTGACCACCCCTCCTTCTCACAGAATGGGTGGCAGCCATGCGCGGGGTGAGAAACCGGCGAGTTTGGAGACCGGCCAGGCATAAGCCTGCCCGCGCACAGCTACCATAAAGACGCTGCTACACGAAAACTCGCGGGTTCTCACGCCCGATCGCCGATGGAGCGGCGACTGAACGAAAGTAATCTCACGATTCCCCCCGAACAACCTTTCGAGTTCGACAGCGCTCGTAGGATAGTTCCTAAATTCTAGAATTACAGTAGCCCGTGACACCGGTTAACTAGCGCTTCAACGCTTCGCAACACTTTTTATTCCAAAAACAACTAAGCAAATTCCATTTCGATATAAATTCGTCAGTTTTCATGCTGTTAGCATTTCTGTTCGCAATCGCACACAGAAGCGATGCCCCTGCTTTGTTCTGGAGCTTCAATGAATCTGCCGTTAACCCTTAACCTGCTGGCGTTCCTCGCATTGCTGCTAGGCCTGGCACAAACCCGTAACAGCACCTGGAGCCTGGCGAAGAAGGTCCTCGCGGGCCTGATCCTCGGCGTACTGTTCGGAACCGCTCTGCATGCCATTTATGGCGCCGGCCACCCGGTGCTCAAGGCCACCCTCAGTTGGCTCGATCTGGTCGGTAACGGCTATGTGCAGTTGCTGCAGATGATCGTCATGCCGCTGATCTTCGCGTCGATCCTCAGCGCTGTGGCCCGTTTGCACAACGCCTCGTCACTGGGCCGGATCAGCTTCCTGACCATCGGCACCCTGCTGTTCACCACGGCCATTGCCGCGCTGATCGGCATCGTGCTGACCAACCTGTTCGGTCTGAGTGCTGAAGGGCTGGTCGCCGGCACTCAGGAAATGGCGCGCATGCAGGCCATCCAGAGCGATTACGCCGGTAAGGTCGCCGACCTGAATATCCCGCAATTGCTGCTGTCGTTCATCCCGCAGAACCCGGTGGGTGATCTAGCCCGGGCCAAGCCAACCTCGATCATCAGTGTGGTGATCTTCGCGGCCTTCCTCGGCGTGGCCGCGCTGCAGCTGCTCAAGGACGATGCAGAGAAAGGCAACCGTGCCCTGGCGGCCATCGACACCCTGCAAGCCTGGGTGATGCGCCTGGTTCGCCTGGTGATGAAGCTGACCCCCTACGGCGTGCTCGCACTGATGACCAAGGTGGTGGCCAGCTCGAACCTGGACGACATCCTCAAACTGGGTAGCTTTGTGGTGGTGTCCTACATCGGCCTGGGGCTGATGTTCGTGGTGCATGGCCTGTTGCTGTCGCTGAGCGGCATCAACCCGCTGCGCTTCTTGCGCAAGGTCTGGCCGGTGCTGACCTTCGCCTTCACCAGCCGCTCCAGTGCAGCCAGTATTCCGCTGAATATCGAAGCGCAAACCCAGCGCCTGGGCGTGCCGCAGTCGATTGCCAGCTTCGCTGCCTCGTTCGGCGCCACCATTGGCCAGAACGGCTGTGCCGGCCTGTACCCGGCAATGCTGGCGGTAATGGTTGCGCCTGCAGTGGGCATCAACCCGCTCGACCCTCTGTGGATCGCAACCTTGGTAGCGATTGTGACCCTGAGTTCGGCCGGTGTGGCGGGCGTTGGGGGCGGGGCTACCTTCGCCGCACTGATCGTGCTGCCAGCGATGGGCTTGCCTGTGGAACTGGTGGCGCTGCTGATTTCCGTAGAACCGCTGATCGACATGGGCCGCACAGCGCTGAACGTCAGTGGCTCAATGACAGCGGGCGTGATTACCAGCCAGATGATGCAGCAGACCGACAAGGCACTGCTGGCAGCGGATGAACACGCGGCGCTGTCAAATACCTGAGTTGGGCGTCAGCGCCTACAAGGCCTTCTCCCAGACCTCGAAGTGATACGCCGGGGTCTGTTCATTGGCCGGGTTTTCCTGGGTGGATGCCAAGCGCCAGTGCGCAGCATCAAACTCAGGGAACCAGGCGTCCCCTTCCGGGCTCAACTCGACCCGGGTCAGGTACAAGCGATCTGCCAGACCACGCGCCAGCGCTTGGGTGTAGAGCTGCGCACCGCCGATCAGCATCAGCTCGTCCACACCTTGCTCACGCGCCCAGGCGTCGGCACGGGCGATGGCCGCCTCCAGCGAATCGAACACCTCGGCACCTTCCAGTGTCAGCCCGGGCTGGCGGCTGACCACCAGATTGAGCCGCCCCGGCAATGGTCGACCGAGCGAATCCCAGGTCTTGCGACCCATGATGATCGGCTTGCCCAAGGTGGTGGCCTTGAAGTACTTGAAATCCCCCGGCAGGTGCCAGGGCATGCGGTTGTCGATGCCGATCACACGGTTCTCGGCGAGCGCCGCGATCAGGCTGAGGGGAAGTGATGTTTTCATGTCGGCGAGGATAGCAAAGCCCGCTGTGCCACGCCTGGGTTATGCTCTGGACTGACGTGATCAATGGACTTTTGCGTGACTGGACTGACAGACCTGGACAAACGCTGGCTTACCGAAGCGGTACGCTTGCGCGAAGAACACGCCGGCCCTCTGGACGATCAGGAGGCTAATCGCCGTGCCCGCCAACTGGGGGGCGACCTCGCAACGCGGATCGAAAACCGTGCGCTCTGGCTGGCTGAACGTGACGGCATGCGTGCCGCGCTGCTGCACTGGAAACAGGGCGCGCGACTGGCACTGCTGGTGCTGCTGGCGGTGGCTGTGCTGAGCGGTGCCGGTTTGGCCTTTGCCGCGCTGGGCGACGGCCAGCGACCGGTGAATGTGTTCTGGGCCGTGGGCAGCCTGCTCGGGGTCAACCTGCTGCTGTTGCTGAGCTGGGCCATGAGCTTTTCCCTGGCTGGCGAGCAAGGTGCAAGCCTGGGCCGTGTGTGGCTATGGCTGAGCGAAAAGCTCGCCCGTGACGCGCAGGCGGTGCATCTGGCGCCGGCCTTACTGCTGTTGTTGCAACGCCAGCGGCTCAACCGCTGGCTGCTCGGGGCACTGGTCAACGGCCTCTGGCTATTGGCACTGGGCAGCGCCCTGCTGGTGCTGCTGGTACTGCTGGCAACCCGCCGTTATGGCTTTGTCTGGGAGACCACCATCCTCGGCGACCAGACCTTCATTGACCTGACCCAGGCACTCGGTGCCTTGCCGGCACTGCTGGGTTTCAGCGTACCGGACGTGGCCATGATCCGCGCCAGCGGCGTCAGCCAGCCGGTGCTGGAACTGGCCCGTCAGGCGTGGGCCGGCTGGTTGCTGGGCGTGCTGGTGGTCTACGGCCTGCTGCCGCGCCTGCTGCTGGCCGCGACCTGCCTGTGGCGCTGGCGACGCGGCCGTCAGCACCTGAGCCTGGACCTGCAACTGCCCGGCTACAGCACCCTGCGTGAGGCCCTGATGCCCAGTAGCGAACGCTTGGGGATCAACGACCCAGAACCCGCGGCCATGCCAGAGGTCACTCGTCTGGCCGACGCGGAACACAGCGCAGGCGCCCTGCTGGTGGGCCTTGAGCTGGACGACCAGCGCCCGTGGCCACCCGCACTACCCGCCAGCGTCGTGGATGCCGGCATCCTCGACAGCCGCGAGTCGCGCAACCGGCTGCTGGAGCAACTGAGCCGCTTCCCCCCTGCACGCTTGGCGATAGCCTGCGACCCACGCCGCTCGCCGGACCGTGGCAGCCTGGCGTTGATCGCCGAACTGGCGCGCAGCGCCGGGGCCACGCGGATCTGGCTGATGCAAGCGCCGCCTGGGCAAGCACTGGACAGCGAGCGACTGGGCGACTGGCATCAGGCGCTGGAAAAACTTGACCTGAGGTTCGCCGACACGGCGCCCTTGCACTGGCTGGAGCATGGCCATGACTGAGCCCTTGAAGCTGGCCGTGGTCGGCCACACCAACGTCGGCAAGACCTCGCTGCTGCGCACCCTCACCCGCGATGTGGGGTTTGGTGAAGTGTCACACCGGCCCAGCACCACCCGCCACGTGGAAGGCGCACGGTTGTCGGTGGCGGGCGAGCCCCTGCTGGAGCTTTACGACACACCGGGCCTGGAAGACGCCATCGCCCTGCTCGACTACCTCGAACGCCTGGAGCGGCCCGGCGAACGCCTCGACGGCCCGGCACGACTGGAGCGCTTTCTGCAGGGCAGCGAAGCCCACCAGCGTTTTGAACAGGAAGCCAAGGTGCTGCGCCAGTTACTGGCCAGCGATGCCGGGCTATACGTGATCGATGCCCGCGAGCCGGTGCTGGCCAAATACCGCGATGAACTGGAGGTGTTGGCAGGCTGCGGTAAACCGCTGCTGCCGGTGCTCAATTTCGTCGCCAGCAGCAACCATCGTGAACCGGACTGGCGCGAAGCGCTGGCCCGTTTGGGGCTGCATGCGCTGGTGCGCTTCGATAGCGTGGCCCCACCGGAAGATGGCGAACGCAGGCTTTATGAGAGCCTTGGCATTCTGCTGGAAAGTGCCCGCCCGGCCCTGCAGCGCTTGATCGACGACCAACAGGCGCAGCGCGAAGCGCGTCGTCACAGCGCCCGCCAACTGATCGCCGAATTGCTGCTCGACTGCGCAGCCTGTCGCCGCAGTGTAGTGGCAGACCCCGCACAGGAGGCGGCGGCTATCGAGCAGTTGCGCCAGACCATACGCCAACGTGAACAACGTTGCGTCGACGCCTTGCTCAAGCTCTATGCGTTCCGCAGCCAGGATGCCAGCGCCGAGGACCTGCCGTTGCTCGACGGACGCTGGGGCGATGACCTGTTCAACCCGGAAACCCTCAAGCTGCTGGGTGTTCGCCTGGGTAGCGGCGTGGCGGCAGGGGCTGCCGCAGGTGCGGGCGTTGACTTGCTGGTAGGTGGCCTGACCCTGGGCGCGGCAGCATTGGCTGGCGCCATTGCCGGCGGCGCGCTGCAGACCGCACGCAACTATGGCTCGCGCTTGCTGGGCAAGCTCAAAGGGCAACGTGAACTGACAGTGGACGATGGTGTGTTACGCCTGCTGGCCTTGCGTCAGCGCCAGCTGGCCCAGGCATTGGACCACCGTGGGCACGCAGCACAGGCGCGCATCACACTGGGCACACCACAGGACAACAGCTGGCGTGACGGCAAGCTACCCGAAGCCCTCAACAAGGCTCGGGCGCACCCGCAGTGGTCATCGCTCAATGCGGGGGCGCGGCTGAGCCAGGCAGAGCGCCTGGAGCAGCTTGAAGCCTTGGTGCAAGAGCTGTAGGCCCTGTCACTTACTGCTGCGCCACCTTTTCCGACTTGCCGTCATAGCGCTTGCGCCATTCAGCCAGGATACCGTCACGGTTTTTCGAGGCCCAGGCGAAGTCGTTCTTGATCAGGCGCTGTTCATAGTCGGCTGGCAGTTCGGTCTGCGGCTTGGCGATGCCCGGCTGAGCCAGCACGGCGAAGTTTTCCTTGTACAACTCCATCGCCGCCGGGCTGGCGGAGAAGTCGGCCAAGCGCTTGGCGGCTGCTTCATGCTGGCTGCCCTTGAGTACGGCAGTAGCCTCGATCTCCCAGCCCAGGCCTTCTTTTGGCAAGACGATGTCCAACGGCGCACCTTGGCGCTTGAGCTGAACCGCCGGGTACTCGAAGGAAATACCAATCGGGAATTCACCGGCCGCGGCCAACTTGCAGGGTTTGGAACCGGAGTGAACGTACTGGCCGATGTTCTGGTGCAGAGCATCCATGTACGCCCAGCCCTGTGGTTCACCAAAGGTCTGCAACCAGGCGCTGACGTCCAGGAAGCCAGTGCCGGAGGACGCAGGGTTCGGCATGACGATCTTGCCCTTGTATTCCGGCTTGGTCAGGTCCTGCCAGCTCAGAGGCTTGCTCAGGCCCTGCTTCTCGGCCTCGATGGTGTTGAAGCAGATGGTCGCCGCCCAGACGTCCATGCCAACCCAGGCCGGTGGATTGGCCGCGTCGCGGTAGTTGCCACCGATCTTTTCCAGGTCTTTGGGGGCGTAGTGCTGCAGCATGCCCTGCTGGTCAAGAACCGCCAGGCTGGAGGCCGCCAGGCCCCAGACCGCATCGGCTTGCGGGCGATCCTTTTCCGCCAGCAGCTTGGCGGTAATGATGCCGGTGGAGTCACGTACCCATTTGATCTCGATATCCGGGTTGGCCTTCTCGAAGGCCTGTTTGTAGGTCTTCAACTGCTCGGCCTCCAGTGCGGTGTACACCGTCAGTTGAGTCGTAGCGGCCTGGGCCTGCACAGTCATGGCAGTGAGGACGGCAGCGGCAAGAGCAAGTGGCTTGAACATGGTGCGGTTCCTTGAGCGGTACAGGTTAGAGGGTGATCAGTGGCCTGGCGCACGCTGGCGCCAGGCTTGGGAGCGTTGCAGCAGGCCGCGCGAGGCCCAGGCCAGCAGCAACGAGACGGCCGCGCTGGTCAGCAGAATCAGGGTGGACATGGCCGCCGCGCCGCCGACGTTGCCGGCATCGTCCATGTTCAACACAGCGACGGCGGCGAGGATGGTGTCGGGGCTGTAGAGGAAGATCGCCGCTGACACCGTGGTCATCGCCGAGACGAACAGGTAGCGAATGATGTCCAGCAGTGCGGGCAGGCAGATCGGCACAGTCACCCGCAGGAAATGCCGGTACAGCGGCGCCTTGAGCGACAGTGCGGCGGCCTCGAACTCGCCGTCGAGTTGGCGCAGTGCGGTGGTCGCGGTCATCTGAGCGGTGGTCAAATAATGTGCAATGGTGCACACCACCAGCAGCGTCATGCTGCCGTAGAACACATGCAACGGGTTGCCGCTCAAGTTGAAGAAGAAGACATAGCCCAGACCCAGCACCAGCCCCGGCACAGCCATCGGCACAAAGCTGAGCAGGCGCAGCAGCAGGTTCAGGCTGCGTTGGCCGCGGGTTTTCTCCATCAGGTAGGCACCGGTGAAGATCACCACACTGCCAATCAGTGCCACACCCAGGGCCATGGTCAGGCTGTTGCGATAAGCGAGCCAGCCGCCACCGGCGGTGTCGTCGAACTGGTAGTGCTTCAGCGAAAGCGACAGGTTGTAAGGCCAGAACTTCACCAGCGACGAGTAAACCGCCATACCTACCACCAGCAACAGAATCGCGCACACCAGCAGTACCAGCGCCAGGAACCAGCCATCGCGCTGCCGCGATGGCGCCGGCAGGAACACCTGTGCCCGGCCACTCATTGCATCGCCCTGACGGCGGCGCAACCAGGCATCGACCGCGAAGCTGAACAGCGCTGGCAGCAACAGCACCATACCGATCAGTGCGCCGCGACCGAACTGCTGCTGCCCCACTACCGCCTTGTAGGCTTCCAGCGCCAACACCTGATAGTCGCCGCCCACCACGACCGGCACACCGAAGTCCGTGATGGTCAGGGTGAATACCAGGCAGAATGCAGCGAAGACCGCCTGCCGGGTTGCAGGCCAGGTAATGCTGTGGAACGCCCGCCAAGGGCCTGCGCCCATACTGGAGGCTGCATCGAACAACCGTGCATCGGCCAGCGACAGTGCCGACAGCAGGATCATCAGGGCATGAGGAAAGGTGTAGATCGCCTCGCCAAGGACAATGCCCCAGAAACCGTAGATGTTGTCGTTGAGCAGACCGCGCAGCAGCCCCTGGTTACCGAACAGGTAGACCAGCGCAATGGCAGGCAACATCGACGGCGCCAGCAGTGGCAACAGCGAAATCCCGCGCCAGATCGACTTGCCCGGAATCAGCGTGCGCTGCAGGGCATAGGCGAACAGGTAGGCCACGGGCACGACGATGGCTGCCACACTCAGCGATACCTTGAGACTGTTGCCCAGCAACCAATGGAAATTGGCGCTGGTCACCAGCTCAATGGCCGCCGTCAGGCCACCGCCCTGCCCGGCCTCGCTGCTGAAACCACGCCAGAAGATAGCAAGCAGCGGCAGCAGGACAGCGACGGTCAACAGCAGCAGCAACACCACCTTACCGCCGACCACGAACAGGCGATCACCCCGTGCGATGCGGGCCGATTGAGTGCGGGACGCCTGAGCGCCCGGCAGTGCGATTGGCGCAGCCATCTCAGGCAAACACCTGCAAGCTGCGCGGTGGCAGGGCGACCCAGATGTCCTGTGAACCCAGGCGCGGCATGGCCTCCGGCGCGACTTCCGCCAACAGCGGATGGCCAGGCAGTTCGTTGAACTCAAAGCTCATGCGGCAGCGGTTGCCGAGGAACGTGATCTCCCGCACCCGGGCCGGGAACAGGTTTTCTTCGTGGGTCGGCGGGTTGACACTGATCGCCTCGGGGCGGCAGAACAACCGACCGCTGCGGGCCTGGCTAGCGCCTTGGTCGAGGCGCATGTTCATCGAACCGACCTGCGCATGGCTGTCGCTGCTGCGCTGGAACGGCAGCCAGTTACCCTGGCCGACGAACTCGGCCACAAACGGAGTGGCCGGTTTGTCATAAATCGCCTGCGGGGAGGCGTACTGCTCAACCTGCCCGTTGTTCATCACGGCAATGCGGTCGGCCATCAGCATGGCCTCGTCCTGATTGTGAGTCACCATCAGGGTGGTGATGCCAAGCTGACGCTGCAGTTGGCGTAGCTCGCTGCACAAGTGCTCACGCACACGGGCGTCGAGCGCCGACATTGGTTCATCGAGCAGCAACAGTGAGGGGGCTGGCGCCAGGGCACGCGCCAAGGCAACGCGCTGCTGCTGCCCGCCAGAGAGTTGGCCGGGGTACTTTTTCTCGCTGCCCGACAGGCCAACCAGCTCCAGCATCTGCGCGACACGCTGGCGCACTTCATCACGGCCACTACCGCTCAGGCCATAGGCAATGTTGGCTTCGACCGTGAGGTTGGGAAACAGCGCATAGGACTGGAACAGAATGCCGTAGTCCCGCGCCTGCGGTGGCAGGTCGGAGATGTCACGATCACCGATGTACAGCGTGCCACGGTCCTGACGCTCCAACCCGGCGATGCAACGCAGCAACGTGGTCTTGCCACACCCGGAAGGGCCAAGCAGGCAGACCAGTTCGCCTGCGGCGATATCCAGGGATACATCTTGCAGTGCCGTGAAAGCACCGAAGCGTTTGTGGATGCCGCGCACCTTCATCTGTGCGCCAGGGTTTACGAGTGGGTTGTTCATGGCAGGGCCTCACCGAGCAGATGAGGGTCATGCTAGGAGGCGAATGCGAAGCTTCTGTGGCGCCCAGGCAAAAGCTACCGATAGTGGTATAGGCAGATTTGGGTTAACTGCCATTGCCAGCAAAGCCGCACCTTTTGCAGCGGCGGGGTGCCCGTGGGTGCGCAGCGCCTGCATCGCGGGCAAGCCTGAACTGGCCTAATGATTTTGGACACTTTGATCGGGCGCTATGATGGCGCCCATATCAGAGGATGTTCCGATGCGA
>NZ_PJQQ01000025.1:0-78234 GCF_002858665.1 Pseudomonas sp. FFUP_PS_473 | reverse complement strand
TGGCGTCCCCTAGGGGACTCGAACCCCTGTTACCGCCGTGAAAGGGCGGTGTCCTAGGCCACTAGACGAAGGGGACACACTACAACTTTTCACTCCCTGCTGCGTTTCGCTGTGTGCTTTACGCTGCAAGTGGCGCGCATTCTAGGGGTGCTTTGAAGAGTCGTCAACCCCCAGATACAAATTTATTTAAATCAATGACTTCCCCCTGCTTTCCAGCCCGCTCAAGGCTCGGCAGGATCAGCCGACACAGGGGAAGGCACTGCGCCTTTACTGATGAGCGACGACCCTCGAACAGGTCTATCCGGTTAAAAGCTAAGCCACTACACTCAAACGGTAAATAACCCTGCATGAGGCGTTAACGGTGACACCACTTCTGATCACCCTGCTTATAGTGGCCGGGATCGCACTATTGATCGTGATCGGCTACCTGAACAATGTAGTCGAGAACAACAAGCTGGAGCGGGCCCGACTGAAAGTCGAGCTGGCCGAACGCCTGCGCCGTTGTGGCGAAATCACAGAAACCTTTCCTGGCCAGTTGATGACCCCGGCCTTGAAGCTGCTGCTGACCCGCCTGGAACTCAACCTGAACCTGCGCCAACTGGCGCTGGACAAGCACAACAGTGAGATCAAGGCGCGCATCGCCGAACTGGAAGGATTGATTGCCAAAGGTGAGGCCTTGCCGGTAAACAATCCGCCAGGGCCGATCCAGACCGAAGCCCGCGCCAAGGATGTGCGCTTTCTACTTGAAGGCTTGCACAATCAAGTGACCCGTGCAGCCCAGGAAGGTTTCCTGCCGACCAACGAAGCCAAGTACTGGGTCAAGGAAGTCCGTCATATTCTGGTGCTGCTGCATATCGAGTTCTTCAACAACCTGGGCCAACAGGCCTTGCAGCAGAACCAACCGGGCCATGCCCGCCTGGCCTTCGAGCGCGGCGTGCAATACCTGCGAAAGCAGCCGGAACCTGCTGTCTACCAGGAGCAGCTCGCTTATATGGAGAAGCTGCTGGCGCGCGCCAATGCACAGGTGCTGAGTACGCTTGAACCTGCCGAAGACGAGGTCAACGAACTCACCGAGGGCTTGAAGTCCGACACCACTGAAGACTGGAAGAAGAAAGTCATCTACGACTGAAACAGGAAACACCCCCTGCAACGGCATCAGGGGGTGTCAGTGAGAACACAACGCCTGCAATGTTGGCAAGCCCCGCTTCCATACCGTGTGCAACACCCTGGAAGCAGACTTGCCCGTGAGCAGCGTGCTGCCTACATCACCAGGGAGCAGTCCGTTGAGCGCAGGAATATCTCGGCAAGGCGCTCCAGCCCGGCCTGATCCTCAACCGTAAACCGCGCAAGCTTCGGGCTGTCCAGGTCCAGCACCCCAATCAAGCACCCGTCCTTGACCAGCGGGATCACCAGTTCGCTGTTCGAGGCGCTGTCGCAGGCAATGTGCCCTGGAAACGCATGCACATCTTCAACCCGCTGGGTCTGCCGAGTAGCGGCAGCGGCACCGCACACCCCACGGCCAAACGGAATCCGCACACAGGCAACCTGCCCCTGGAACGGCCCCAACACCAACTCTTCGTTACGATTAAGGTAGAAGCCCGCCCAGTTCAGGTCATCGACCTGACTATAGAGAAAGGCCGAGAACTGAGCAGCGTTGGCAATAAAGTCGCGCTCGTCAGCCAGCAAGGCTTCCAGTTGCGCAGCCAGCAGACCATAGCCAGACAAGCCAGCACCGGTTGCATTCAAATCAATCATGTTTCTGCTCCAGCAATTTAAGTCCTACCCAGTAACGGGCGAACTGATAAGCACAACGGCCATTACGATTGCCACGCCCCGTGGCCCAGCGAATCGCAGCCTTTTCCAGTGTTTCATCACGCACCCAGACCAGGTCCGAGGCTTGCGCCAGCTGACTGATCCAGTGCTCGACCACATCCAGAAAGTGTTCCTGAGTGAAGGGATAGAACGACAGCCACAGGCCAAAACGGTCAGACAGGGCGATCTTGTCCTCCACTGCCTCGTTGGGGTGAAGCTCACCGTCGATCATTTTCCAGTTTTCATTGTCGCTCTGCTTCTCTGGCACGAGGTGCCGACGGTTGGACGTGGCGTACAACAGCACATTGTCCGGCGCCTGCTCCAACGAACCATCCAGCACACTTTTGAGCACGCGATAGTCGCTCTCCCCGGCCTCGAACGAGAGGTCGTCACAGAACAACACAAAGCGCTGAGGCAGTTTGTGCAACTGCTCAACCACCCGCGGCAAATCAGCCAAGTGGTCACGCTCGATTTCGATCAACCGCAAACCTGCCGTCGCATACTCCGCCAGCAACGCACGCACCAACGACGATTTACCCGTACCACGCGATCCCCACAGCAGCGCATGATTGGCCGGCATGCCATCGAGAAACTGACGGGTATTGCGCCTTAACTGCTCACGCTGCTGATCGATGCCGATCAGGTCGGACAAACGCATGTCCAGGCTCACGTCCAGCGGCAGCAGGAAGCCACTGCGCCCTTCACGCTGCCAACGGGCAGCCAGGCAATGTCCCCAGTCAATGGCCGGGCGTGGCGCAGGCAAAAGAGGTTCCAACCGCGCCAATACAGCTCCAGCGCGCTCAAGAAAAGCATTCACACGAGAGTCCACATCAATTCCTCAAGACAGATTCAGGCAAATGGGCAAGCGGAATATGCAACAGGACGTGCCAGGAGCCGGGGCTGATCGGCTATGCTTGCGCAGCGCACGGAATGTGAAACTGGCTCGGAACCCATGGATATCAAGTTCACCAATCGCCTGTCCTATAAGCAAGCCAGGCTGACAGTCCTGGCAGGCTTCGTCCTGGGTACCTTGCTCAGTCTTCTCCAGATCGGCATCGATTATGCCAGTGAAGACGCCTCCATCAACCGCGAGATGCGTGCACTCCTGGAAATCAGTCACAACCCGGCCTCCCGAATTGCCTACAACATCGACTCGGAGCTCGCCCAGGAACTGGCTCAGGGCCTGCTGCAGTCGCCCGCGATCATCCAGGTACGCCTGATCGACAACAACGACACCGTATTGGCTGATGTCCAGCGCCCACGCCTGGAAAGCCGCTACCGGGTGCTCAGCGATTTTCTGTTCGGCGAACATCGTGAATTCCAGGAACGCCTGCAGCTCAGCCACATGCCGGATGAGTACCTCGGCACGCTGTTTCTGGAAGTCGATACCTTCGCCTTCGGCAGCCGCTTCCTGAAACGTGCGGAAGTCACCCTGCTCAGCGGCTTTGTACGCAGCCTGGTGCTGACATGCATTCTGCTGACCCTGTTTTACTTCATGCTGACCAAACCGCTGGTTCGGGTAATCCGTGCGCTGAGCAACAGTGACTCACGCAACCCCAACCAAAACAAGCTCTCCTTCCCGCCAGGCCATGAACAGGATGAGATTGGGGTATTGGTAAAAGTCGCCAACCAGCAATTCGTCAGCATGGCGACCGAGATCCAACAACGGCGCAATGCCGAAAATCGCCTGACTGACTACCTGAGCGAACTGGAAAACATCGTCTCGGCACGCACCAATGAACTGCGGGCCAGCAACGCAAGCCTCAGCCGTTCCAATGAAGAACTCGAAGTCGCCCGACGCCGCGCCCTGGACATGGCGCAGGCTCGAGCAGCCTTCCTGGCCAACATGAGCCACGAAATCCGCACACCGCTGAACGGTTTGCTGGGCATGATCGCACTTTCACTGGACAGCCCACTGAATGCCGAACAGCGCCAGCAACTGTCGATTGCCCACGACTCGGGCAAAGTACTGGTGGAACTGCTCAACGATATTCTGGACCTCTCCAAGTTCGATGCCGGACAGCTGGAGCTGGAACGAATCCCGTTCGACCTCGGCACACTGGTGGAGGACACCGCCAGCCTGCTTTCGCAGAATGCCGCCCCCAGCGTCGAGCTCACCTGCCTGATCGATCCGAAATTTCCAGCCCTGGTGCTTGGCGACCCGACTCGGGTCAGGCAGATCGTCAGCAACCTGCTGTCCAACGCCCTGAAATTCACCCGCTTTGGGCGCGTGGACGTACGCCTGCGCAGCGAATCTGGCGGCGTACGCCTGGATGTCTGCGATACGGGCATTGGTATTCCCTACGATGCACAAGTCAGGATATTTCAACCCTTCACCCAGGCCGGGGCTGGCATCACACGCCAGTATGGTGGCACCGGCCTGGGCCTGACCCTGACCAATAATCTCTGCGAGGCCATGCAAGGCCGCCTCAGCATCAGTTCCGAAGCAGGTTTTGGCAGCCAGTTCAGTGCCGAGTTACCGTTGCCAGCCCACACGCTGGCAATCGCACCAGCACCGTTACAAGGACGGATTGCTGCCATCAGCACTGCAGACAGCGGCCTGGATGAACTGCTGGCGACACTGTTGCCTGCCTGGGGCCTTGATTATCGGCGGCACGACAACCTCGACACGCTGCCCGAACAGCAACCTGATCTGCTGATCACCGACAACCTGAGCGGGCTGTTCGACCTACGCCCCACCGTCAAAGCACCGATCCTGCTGATCACGGCATACGGTAACTTCCTGTCCAGCGAACACGCCGCACAACTGGCGCCCTTGCAACAACAAGCACGCCCCCTCACCCGCAGCGCCCTGTACCAGTCATTGCAACGCGCCCTGCACGGCTCAGACAGCCCCACCTCGCCACCCCAGCAGGGCAGCCCGAACAGCGAGCGTCGAGCACACATCCTGCTGGTCGAGGACAACCCGGTTAACCAACTGGTCGCGAAAGGCATGCTGGCCAAGCTCGGCTGCGACGTCAGTGTCGCCAAGCAAGGCGTGGAGGCTCTGGAACAGCTTGAGCGAAACGACTTCGACCTGGTGCTGATGGACTGCAACATGCCGGTGATGGATGGCTACGAGGCCAGCCGGAGGATCCGCCAGAGCGGACGCTGGCCAACGCTGCCGATTATCGCCCTGACCGCCAACGCCATGCCCGAGGAACGTGAGCGCTGCCGCGCGGCGGGCATGAACGACTACCTGGCCAAACCGTTTCGCCGCGAGGAGCTGCTCACCCTGATCAATCAGTGGGTGCCCCTGTAACACGCCGCATACTGCCGACAGTGCTCACTTGAGCAGCGACTCGATCTGCTCCACCAAGGCCTCCGGCTTGGTACTGGGCGCAAAACGACTGACCCGGCCCGTTGCCGGGTCGAAGAGGAACTTGGTGAAGTTCCACTTGATCGCCTGAGACCCCAGCAACCCCGGGGCCCGCTTTTTCAGCTCAACGAACAAGGGATGAGCCGCAGGCCCGTTGACATCGACCTTGGCAAACAGCGGAAAGCTGACGCCGAAGTTCAACTCACAGAAACCTGCAATGGCCCGTTCATCACCCGGCTCCTGCTTACCGAACTGGTTGCAGGGAAATGCCAGCACCACCAGGCCTCGCTCACGGTAACGCTGCCAGAGCTGCTCAAGGCCCTTGTACTGCCCGGTGAACCCGCATTCGCTGGCGGTATTGACAAGCAACACCGCCTTGGCCGGGAAGTCCACCAGGGTTTTCTGCTCACCCTTGATCGTGGTGCAAGGGATGCTCAACAGTGCGTCAGCCATGACCGACTCTCCTTGAATAGTCCACAGGTCAGGTTCGAGGAACCAGGTCCAGGCACACCGAATTGATGCAATAACGCAGGCCTGTCGGCGGCGGGCCATCGGGAAACACATGCCCAAGGTGGGCATCGCAGACCGCGCACGTCACCTCGGTACGGATCATGCCGTGCGAGGTATCACGGATTTCGATCATCGCGCTGTCGGCAATCGGCTCGTAAAAGCTGGGCCAGCCGCAGCCCGAATCGAATTTTGCCCGAGAGTCGAACAACGGCGCGCTGCAGCAGATGCAATGGTAGACACCATCAGTCCTGGTTGAGTTGTACTTGCCACTGAACGGCCGCTCGGTGCCCTTCAGACGACAGACCTGGTACTGCTCCGGGTCAAGCATTGCACGCCATTCGTCGAGGGTTTTGTCGATCTTGTCCATGGGGAAACCTCTGTAACGGAAAAAGCCCGCGTCGTGTCTTTTCGGCAACGCGGGTGGCACGTATTATTGCGCCTCATCAGACGCCAGTCTGGCACCCGCGTTACACGCATTTCAAACGTTTTCACAGCGCAATGCGCGGCGATCTTTTCTAATCGGGATCACATCATGCAGGTCAGCAAATCGAACAAGCTCGCCAATGTCTGCTATGACATTCGCGGCCCGGTGCTCAAGCACGCCAAACGCCTGGAAGAGGAAGGCCACCGCATCCTCAAGCTGAACATCGGCAACCCGGCGCCCTTTGGTTTCGAGGCACCGGAGGAAATTCTCCAGGATGTGATCCGCAACCTGCCGACTGCACAAGGCTACAGCGACTCCAAAGGCCTGTTCAGTGCGCGCAAGGCCGTGATGCAGTACTACCAGCAGAAACAGGTAGAAGGTGTCGGTATCGAAGACATCTACCTGGGCAACGGCGTGTCCGAACTGATCGTGATGTCGATGCAGGCACTGCTCAACAACGGTGACGAAGTCCTGATCCCGGCACCGGACTACCCACTGTGGACCGCCGCAGTCAGCCTGGCGGGTGGCAAACCGGTTCACTACCTGTGCGACGAACAGGCCGACTGGTTCCCAGACCTGGACGACATCAAGGCCAAGATCACACCAAACACCAAGGCCATGGTGATCATCAACCCGAACAACCCGACCGGCGCGGTGTATTCCCGCGAACTGCTGCTGGGTATGCTCGAGCTGGCGCGCCAGCACAACCTGGTGGTGTTCTCCGACGAAATCTACGACAAGATTCTCTATGACGAAGCCGTGCACATCAGCACCGCCTCGTTGGCACCCGACCTGCTCTGCCTGACCTTCAACGGCCTGTCCAAGTCCTACCGGGTTGCTGGCTTCCGTTCCGGCTGGCTGGCCATCTCCGGGCCCAAGCTGCATGCCCAGAGCTACATCGAAGGCATCGACATGCTGGCCAACATGCGCCTGTGTGCCAACGTGCCGAGCCAGCACGCCATTCAGACCGCACTGGGCGGCTACCAGAGCATCAACGACCTGGTACTGCCACAGGGCCGTCTGCTCGAGCAACGCAATCGCACTTGGGAACTGCTCAACGACATCCCCGGCGTCAGCTGCGTGAAGCCGATGGGTGCACTCTATGCGTTCCCGAAAATCGATCCGAAAGTCTGCCCGATCTTCAACGACGAGAAGTTTGTTCTCGACCTGCTGCTCTCCGAGAAGCTGCTGATCGTCCAGGGCACTGCGTTCAACTGGCCATGGCCGGACCACTTCCGTGTCGTGACACTGCCACGTGTGGATGACCTGGAACAGGCAATCGGTCGTATCGGCAATTTCCTCAAGACGTACAAGCAGTAACGCACCGCGAAACCAGCCTGCGCCGCCCCTGGCGCAGGTCTCACACCTAATAAGGTTTTTTCCTACAGCCATTACAGCGTTGGCGCGCGAAAAAATCCGGTGCCTGCCACGCGGGTAAGTACACAGTTTGAAATAGTCCCCCGGTTGAATCAGCGGGGCGGGCACCTTATATACCCGCATACGCTACATTTTTATCCGTCAGGAGAACGTAACAACCATGATGCGCATCTTGCTGTTTGTGGCCACCAACCTCGCGGTTGTGCTGATTGCCAGCATTACCCTGAGTCTGTTTGGCTTCAACGGGTTCATGGCAGCCAACGGGGTTGACCTCAACCTCAATCAACTGCTGATTTTCTGTGCTGTGTTCGGCTTCGCCGGCTCGCTGTTCTCGCTGTTCATCTCCAAGTGGATGGCGAAGATGAGCACCGGCACGCAGATCATCAGCCAGCCGCGCACGCGTCACGAGCAATGGCTGCTCCAGACTGTTGAAGAGCTCTCCCGCGAAGCCGGTATCAAGATGCCGGAAGTGGGTATTTTCCCTGCCTACGAGGCCAACGCCTTCGCGACCGGCTGGAACCGCAATGACGCCCTGGTAGCGGTCAGCCAAGGCCTGCTGGAACGCTTCTCACCCGACGAAGTACGCGCAGTGCTGGCCCACGAGATCGGCCACGTTGCCAACGGCGACATGGTTACCCTCGCGCTCATCCAGGGCGTGGTCAACACCTTCGTGATGTTCTTTGCGCGCATCATCGGTAACTTTGTCGACAAGGTAATCTTCAAGAACGAAGAAGGCCAAGGTATTGCCTACTACGTTGCGACCATCGTTGCCGAACTGGTACTGGGCATTCTCGCCAGCATGATCGTCATGTGGTTCTCGCGTAAACGCGAATACCGCGCTGACGAAGCCGGTGCCCGCCTCGCCGGCACCAACGCCATGATTGGCGCCCTGCAGCGCCTGCGTTCGGAACAGGGCGTACCGGTGCACATGCCTGACACCCTGAATGCCTTCGGCATCAATGGCGGCCTCAAGCATGGCCTGGCTGGCCTGCTGATGAGCCACCCACCGTTGGAAGACCGTATCGACGCCCTGCGCCGTCACGGCTGACCGTTACGCAATAGACAAAAGGGCGACTCAGGTCGCCTTTTTTTGTGTGCAGAACGCTGCATTTCCTGTGGGATGCAGGCGTGCCTGTGATGGCGTCAGCGGGGTGCCTGTGAGTACGCGGCGTCTGCATCGCGGGCAAGCCCGGCTCCTACAGGTTGCGCGTGCTCTGTTGGAGCAGGCTTGCCTGTGATGGCGTCGGTGGGGTGCCTGTGAGTGCGCGGCGTCTGCATCGCGGGCAAGCCCGGCTCCTACAGCCTGCGATGGCGTCAGCGGGGTGTCTGGCCTGTGGTCAGCGTTCGAGCCGATACACATGCTCCAACAAGCCCGCGCTTCCCGCTGCCTGGAACTTTGGGCTCTCCGCGAGAATGTCCCGCGTCTCTTCAAAGGTAATCTGCCACCCTGCGTACAGGGCACGGACTTCTGCCTCAAGTACGGCAAAGGGCGGCCCGTCGATCGTTGATTGATCGTAGTCCAGTGTGATCAACAGCCCCTT
Source organism: Pseudomonas sp. FFUP_PS_473 (assembly GCF_002858665.1). Taxonomy (NCBI): domain Bacteria; kingdom Pseudomonadati; phylum Pseudomonadota; class Gammaproteobacteria; order Pseudomonadales; family Pseudomonadaceae; genus Pseudomonas; species Pseudomonas sp. FFUP_PS_473. The sequence goes on along the minus strand of NZ_PJQQ01000025.1, from coordinate 69,251 downwards.
GGCGTGTGCCGCCAGCAACGCTTGCAGGTGGCTGGCATAGCGCTGGCGCATCGGTGCGGGCAAGGCAATCAGGGCTGCACGGTCATACAGGGCCGAGCAATCGCCAACATCTTCGGCGGTCAGGGCAAAGATATCGCCACACCAGAGCTCAAGCCCCTCGCACTGGTAGACCTTGAAAGCGCCACGTCGAGATACCTGCGGATGCAACTGATGCTCGCTGAAAAACGCCTCTACCGCACGCTCGGACAACTCAATACCCTGCACCCGCAATCCCTGCCCGGCCAACCAGAACAGATCAAGGCTCTTGCCACACAAGGGCACCAACACCTTGTCGCCCGCCATCAAGCCGAGGCTGGGCCAGTGTCGCTTCAGGTAAGGATTGACCTGATCCAGGTGAAAACCGATCTGATTACGCGCCCAGCGGTCATGCCAAAATTCCGGCTGCATGAATGGCTCCAAAATTTCGATCAAATGATACGAAAACTTATATTAGATTTAGATAAATGAACTGACAGAAGATAACCCCATCTTAACCTCAGGACCTCTTCCATGCTGCCCAGTCTGTTTATTTCCCACGGTTCGCCCATGCTCGCCCTGGAACCCGGCGAGAGCGGCCCTGCCCTCGCACGACTGGCAGAAGCACTGCCTCGACCCAAAGCCATCATCGTGGTCTCTGCGCACTGGGAGAGCCAGGCGTTGTGCGTGAGCAGCCACCCAAGCCCGAAAACCTGGCATGACTTTGGTGGCTTTCCACCGGCACTCTTTGCCGTTCAGTACCCCGCCCCCGGCGCACCAGCACTGGCAGCCCAGATTGTCGAGCAGCTCAAGAGCGCCGGCCTGACGGCTTCGCTCGACCCACAGCACCCATTCGACCATGGCGCCTGGGTACCGCTGTCACTGATGTATCCACAGGCCGACATTCCGGTCGTAGAAGTGTCCCTGCCCAGCCACCTGGGCCCACAGTTACAGGAACGGGTTGGTAATGCCCTGGCTGCGCTGCGCCAGGAAAACATCCTGCTGATTGGCTCCGGCAGCATCACCCACAATCTGCGCGAGCTATCCTGGCACGCAGGCCCGGACAGCGTAGAACCCTGGGCACTGGCATTCCGCGACTGGATGGTGGAAAAGCTCGAAGCCGGTGACGATGCCGCGCTGCTGGACTATCGCCGCCAGGCACCGTTTGCGGTGCGCAACCACCCGAGCGATGAACACTTGCTGCCGCTGTACTTCGCTCGCGGCGCAGGCGAGCATTTCAGCATTGTTCACCAAGGCTTCACCCTGGGTGCATTGGGAATGGACATTTACCGCTTCGACTGAGCCATTCACCCAACCGACAGGCAAAAAAAATCCCCGAACCAGTCGGGGATTTTTTTATGACGCGCGGATCAATCTTCGCGGTAGCGACGCAGCTTCAGCTGCTTGCCGGCAACGCGAGTGTCCTTGAGCTTGGTCAGCAGACGCTCAAGACCGTCTTCTGGCAGCTCAACCAGGCTGAAGCTGTCACGCACCTGGATGCGACCGATTGCTTCACGTGCCAGGCCACCCTCGTTGAGGATAGCGCCGAGCAGGTTCTTGGCAGCGATACCATCACGCGCACCCAGCGCGGTACGGCAACGAGCGCGACCTTCGCCCAGCGGCATTGGCGCACGACGCTCACGATCACTGCGCTCTGGACGATCACCCGCAGTACGCTCACGCGGAGTGTAGGTCGGCACCAGTGGCTGCTCACGCTCAACCGCTTCCAGGGTCAGCGCCTGACCGTTGGTTGCTTTGCGCAGCAGGGCAGCAGCCAGGGCACGTGGGCTGCAACCGATGTCGGCGGTCAGGCGGTCCAGCAGGTCGCCATGAGTCGACTCAGCGTCGGCTACCAGCGGCGCCAGGCTGTTGGTCAGCTTCTTGATACGCGCATCCAGAACAGCCTGGCCGTTCGGCAGGCGAACTTCGGCAACTTTCTGGCCCGTTACACGCTCGATAACCTGCAGCATGCGACGCTCACGCGGGGTGACCAGCAGCAGTGCACGGCCTTCACGACCTGCACGGCCAGTACGGCCAATACGGTGAACGTAAGACTCAGGATCGTACGGCATGTCAACGTTGAACACGTGAGTGATGCGCGGTACGTCCAGACCACGAGCAGCAACGTCGGTCGCGACGACGATGTCCAGACGGCCATCCTTGAGCGAGTCGATGACGCGCTCACGCTGGTTCTGAGCGATGTCGCCGTTCAGTGCTGCAGCCTTGTAGCCTTTGGCTTCCAGGGCGCTGGCCAGGTCCAGGGTCGCTTGCTTGGTACGTACGAAGGCGATCAGCGCATCGAACTCTTCAACTTCCAGCAAACGCAGGACAGCGGCTACTTTCTGGTCCGCGTGGACCATCAGGTGAGCCTGCTCGATGGCCGTTACGGTCTGGGTCTTGCTCTGGATCTTGACGTGCTTCGGATCGCGCAGGTGGCGCTCGGCGATGGCACGGATAGAAGCAGGCAAGGTCGCCGAGAACAGTACGGTCTGACGGCTTTCCGGCATGGCCTTGAAGATGACTTCCAGGTCGTCCATGAAGCCCAGCTTGAGCATTTCGTCGGCTTCGTCGAGCACCAGGTGATTGACGGTCGCCAGGACTTTCTCATCACGACGCAGGTGGTCGCAGAGACGGCCCGGGGTAGCAACGACAATTTGCGCGCCGTTACGGATTGCTTTCAATTGTGGGCCCATTGGGGCACCACCGTACACGGCCACCACGGTTACGCCCGGCATTTGCTTGGCGTAGGTTTCAAAGGCGGTGGCTACTTGCAGCGCCAACTCACGGGTTGGCGCCAGGATCAGGGCTTGCGGCTCGCGCTTGCTCGGGTCGATGCGATTCAGGATTGGCAGTGCGAAGGCAGCGGTTTTACCGGTACCTGTCTGCGCCTGGCCGATCATGTCATGACCGGCGAGAATAATCGGGATCGATTGTTGCTGAATGGCGGATGGCTCTTCGTAGCCGGTAGCCAATACAGCAGCAACAATGCTCGGATGAAGGTCGAGAGCGGCGAAGCCGCCGGTTTCCTGGGTCATGGGTCTGCCTCTAAGTGCATCCGCAAAGACCCATGCTCCAAAGCTGCGCATGCCTTGTAAGACCCACGGGTCACCCTGGCAGCTTTGTCGGCGGGGATTTGCGAAAACGATTGAAGAAAAAGGAACGTCAAGGAGAGTCCGCTGTGCGGACGCGCAGCCGAAGCTGGCTTCGGGAAATTGCACTACCTAAGACGAGGTCTAGTAAAAGACCGGCGCGTACTATACCTGAAATAGCGCTTCACGTGAGAGTTTTTTATCGAAAGATGACAGCATAGAGCGGCGCCCCGGATTACGCGCATATCGCCCCGGGGCATGGGCTGAATCGATTATTTCAGCAGCCGCCTCAACTCGCCGGGCGGATCGCTCCGATCAACGGTTGCAACGAGTAGCCCAAACGGGGTGCCAACGCATCGGCCCGAGCGACAAGGCCAGGCATGTCCAGCGTCTGCTCGAGGTCTGCCGGGACCAGCAGAATGACGTTACCCTCCTTCACCGGCAGCTCCCAGTAGTGCCGATGATACAGCCCGCGCAACAACGCAGCCCCCAGCGGCTTGCCGTCATCCGCCGCCCACTGGTTGATCACCAGCCAACCGCCGGGATTGAGGCGTTTCTGGCAGTTCTCCAAAAAGCGCCAGGCCAGATGCCCCACGCTCGGCCCGTGATCGGTATACAAGTCGACGAAAATCAGGTCGGCGGTTTCGGCGGTTTCCAGCAGCTCCACCGCATCGCCCACGCGGATATACAGCCGCGGGTCGTCGTCCAGCCCCAGGTACTCAATGGCCAGGCGCGGCACATCCGGGCGCAGCTCGATCACCTCGACATCGTCCAGCGGCAGGAACTTCAGGCAGGCCTGGGTCAGGGTGCCGGCACCAAGCCCGAGGAACAAGGCACTTTCCGGCTCGGCATGGCACAACGCGCCAATCAGCATGGCACGGGTGTAGTCGTACTCCAGCCAGCTTGGATCGGCCGTGAACACACAGCTCTGCTCTATGGCCTCACCGAACTCAAGGAAGCGGTAGTCCTCGACCTCCAGCACACTGATGGTGCCGTACTCGTCGTGAACCTGGGCCAGCAGCCGCTCTACCCGTTCCTCTGTCATCTCGTCTCCCGGCACCGATGCCTGCCCAAGCAAAACCGCCATTGTCCGCCAATGCAGGCAGTGCAACAAGGCGCCTTGCAACTGTTACCATGACCCCAGCCCTCTTTATAATCTGATAACAACCGAGTCTGCGATGAGCCAACCCTGGAGTCCTGACAGCTGGCGCGCCCTGCCGATCCAGCAACAACCGACCTACCCTGACGCGACGCACCTGCACAAGGTCGAGCAGACGCTGGCCAGTTATCCACCGCTGGTGTTTGCCGGCGAAGCCCGCGAACTGCGCCGTCAGTTCGCGGAAGTCACCGAGGGCCGCGCCTTCCTGCTGCAAGGCGGCGACTGCGCCGAAAGCTTCGCGGAGTTCTCAGCGGCAAAAATTCGCGACACTTTCAAAGTGCTCCTGCAAATGGCCATTGTCATGACCTTTGCCGCCGGCTGCCCGGTGGTGAAAGTCGGCCGAATGGCCGGACAATTTGCCAAACCCCGTTCGGCGGGCGACGAAACCATCGCCGGTGTCACCCTCCCCGCCTATCGCGGCGACATCGTCAACGGCATTGGTTTCGATGAAAAAAGCCGCGTACCGGATCCAGAGCGCCTGCTGCAGGCCTACCACCAGTCCACTGCCAGCCTTAACCTGCTGCGCGCCTTTGCCCAGGGCGGGTTTGCCGACCTGCATCAGGTGCACAAGTGGAACCTGGACTTCATCGCCAACTCGGCCCTGGCCGAGAAGTACAGCCAACTGGCCGACCGCATCGACGAAACCCTGGCCTTCATGCGCGCCTGTGGCCTGGACAGCGCACCGCAGCTGCGCGAAACCAGTTTCTTCACCGCCCATGAAGCGCTGCTGCTCAACTACGAAGAAGCCTTCGTGCGCCGCGACAGCCTGACCAACGACTGGTACGACTGCTCGGCGCACATGCTCTGGATTGGCGACCGCACCCGCCAGCTCGACGGCGCGCATGTCGAGTTCCTGCGCGGGGTGAACAACCCCATTGGGGTCAAGGTCGGCCCAAGCATGAACACCGAGGAATTGATTCGCCTGATTGATGTGCTCAACCCGGAAAACGACCCGGGGCGCCTCAACCTGATCGTGCGCATGGGCGCGGAAAAAGTCGGCGACCACTTGCCGGCGCTGATTCGCAGCGTGGAACGTGAGGGGCGCAAGGTGCTCTGGAGTTCCGACCCCATGCACGGCAACACCATCAAGGCGAGCAGCGGCTACAAGACCCGAGACTTTGCGCAGATCCTCAGCGAGGTCAAACAGTTCTTCCAGGTTCATCAGGCTGAAGGCAGTCATGCCGGTGGTATCCACATCGAGATGACCGGGCAGAACGTCACCGAGTGTATCGGCGGCGCCCGTCCGATCACCGAAGATGCACTGTCGGACCGCTACCATACCCACTGCGACCCACGCATGAACGCGGACCAGTCACTGGAGCTGGCCTTCCTGATTGCCGAAACCCTCAAGCAGGTGCGTCGCTAGACCTGTACGCGCCGACACAAACGCCAAAGCCCAAGCCACGGTCCTGACGCTCAAGGACCCTGGCTTGGGTAGCACACCGATGTGTCCGCCTCACACCTTGAACGCCAGCATCACCGCACACAGCACCAGAAACCCGCAGAACAGTGAACGCAGCACCTTCTCCGGCAAGGCATGGGCCAGCTTTACCCCCCAACTGATACTGAGCAGCCCGCCCAGCGCCAAGGGAACGCCCATGCTCCAATCCACGTGCTGATGCACGCCATATGTGACCAAAGTTACCGCCGTGCTGGGCGCCGCCAACGCCAGCGAAAGGCCTTGGGCGACCACTTGAGTCGTGCCGAACACGCTGGTCAGCACCGGCGTGGCAATCACCGCACCGCCCACACCGAACAGGCCGCCCACAACACCGGCGCCACTGCCCAGCACGCCCAGCCACGGCCAGGGTTGGCGCAACTCGCTCGAGGGCGGCGTGCTGCGCATGAACATGCGCGCCAGGTTCCAGACCACCAGCGCGATCAGGAAACCGACAAAGCCCAGGCGCATCGCACCAGCATCCAGGCCCACGGCCCAGATCGAACCCAGCCAGGCAAAGACAAAGCCTGCCGCGGCCAGCGGCAACGCATGCTGCACGGCAATCCGGTTGCGCTGATGGTAGCGCCACAGGGCCAGCAACACGTTAGGCACCACCATCACCAACGCAGTGCCCTGGGCCAATTGCTGATCGAGGCCAAACAGCAGGCCCAGCGCAGGAATCGCGATCAAGCCGCCGCCAATGCCAAACAACCCACCCATCGTACCCAAGGCGGCGCCCAACGCGATGTACATCATCCACTCGATCATTCCGGCCCCTTGAAGGTCATCAATCGTCACATGCTACCCAGCCAGGGCTAGTAGGGAAACGCACAGCAACGCACAATGGCTATGCCAACTACGCAAAGGCGATACAGCCGATGAACCCTGATGCCCTCACCGAACAACTCAGCCTTTTCCTCGATGTTCTGGCGGCAGGCAGCTTTTCCGCAGCCTCACGACGCCACCCGCTAACGCCGTCTGCTGTGGCCCGGCGCATCGACGCCCTGGAGGCCGCCGTAGGCAGCCGACTGTTCGTGCGCAGCACCCACGCGGTGCGTCCCACCCCAGCTGGTAACGCATTCGCCGAGCGCGCCCGGCGTATCGTTGAAGAACTGCGCCTGGCGCGGGCCGAAGCCGTGTCATTGAGCAACGCGCCTGAAGGCCTGATTCGCATTGATGCGCCCGCCGCGTTCGGACGCCGCCATCTGGCGCCTGCAATCGCTGATTTCCTGGTGGCCTACCCAGGCCTGGATGTTCAACTGCGCCTGATCGACAGCTTCGTCGACCTGCATGGCGCGCACCTGGGCGAAGTCGATCTGGTGCTGCGTGCCGGGCCACTGGCCGATACCCGCCTGGTAGCGACACCCTTGGCCTACATGGTGCGCATTGCCTGCGCCAGCCCGGCCTACCTGGAACAGCGCGGTGTGCCGAGCAGCCCGCAGGAACTGCCAGAACATGATGGCCTGGACTGGGACGGCCTGGCCCCGCCGTTCGCCTGGCGTTTTGCCATCGACGGACAGATGCGCCTGCTGCGGCCCTCACGCATGCGCATGAGCGCCAACAACGCAGAAACCCTGTTGTTCGGCGCACTGGCCGGGCTGGGCATCGCCCACCTGCCGACCTGGTTGATCAGCGAGTACCTGCTACGCGGGGAGCTGCTGCCGCTGTTCTGCGACAACGGCCTGCCAGCAGCGGAAAGCAGCGGCATCTATGCCTTGCGCCTGGAGCACGAAACCAACTCCCGCAGCCGCTTGCTGCTTGAGTTCCTCAAGAGCCGCTTCAGCCCGGTACCACCATGGGACCTGGCGTTGCGCAGTGAGCTGCGCTGGCAGTAAGCCCCCCTTTCACGGCACTGCAGACACAAAAAAACCCGGCAAAGGCCGGGTTTTTCGTGGGCGCCAGGAAATTACTTCTTGGAACGGCCCTTGAAGCTGTTGTCGCGAGTGTCGATGTCGATCCACTCGTCGATCTGAATGAAGTCAGCAACCGAGATCTCGGTACCGTTCTTCAGTTTGGCTGGCTTCATGACCTTGCCCGAAGTGTCGCCACGTGCGGCGTTTTCGGTGTACACAACCTGACGGCTGATGGTGGTCGGCAGCTCAACGGAAACCAGACGGCCTTCGAAGAATACGGCTTCGCAGACGTCTTCCATGCCTTCTTCGATGTACGGCAGAACGGCCTCGATGTCTTCGGCGTTCAGTTCGTACATGGTGTAGTCGGAGGTGTCCATGAAGGTGTAGGAGTCACCGCTGATGAACGACAGGGTCGCTTCTTTGCGATCCAGGATCACGTCGTCCAGCTTGTCGTCTGCACCGTAAACGGTTTCAGTCTTGTAGCCGGTCAGCAGGTTTTTCAGCTTGGTCTTCATGATCGCGCTGTTACGGCCCGACTTGGTGAATTCCGCTTTCTGAACCAGCCACGGGTCGTTGTCGATCCGCAGTACGGTACCGGGTTTCAGCTCTTTACCAGTTTTCATTACGAGATATCCGAATTTGGATGGATTTACAAAAATCGAGGCCGCATATCATAGCCAATTTCGGTAAAACTGTACCAGCGTCGTGGCAAGGTCCGGCTGAGCGGCCTGCGTAGCGCACCAACGCCGGGCGTGCGCGTCCAGTTCCGGCCAGTGCGCAAGCAGCTGTTGCCAGGCCGGCCCCATATCACGATCCATGTTCCAGGCACGCCAGAGATCCACCAACGCGGCACTCGCCGCTGCCGACAGACCTTGGGTGTAGTGCTCCAGAAAGGCCTCGAGTTTTTCCCAGTGGGCGTACGCTTCCTGCACATAGATATGCCAGAGCAGTGGGCGCCCAGCCCACTGCGCACGGACAAACGAGTCCTCACCGCGCACCGCGTTGAAATCGCAGCACCACAACAACTGGTCGTACTCGTCCTGGCTGACAAACGGCAGGATCTGCACGGTCAGCGCACCACGGCGAACGATGCTGCCGGGCGCCAGCCCCGTCTCCCCCAGCCACGCCTGCACATCACCAAGAATGCGCCCTTCGGGCACCAGCAAATGGTTGGGCCGACTGTCGGTAGCCAGGGCCTCGAGCCAACTGGCCACACCTGGGTTTTCATAGGCAAACAATGAAATCAGCCGGGCATTGGCGTGTGGTTGCACGCCAATGCCCCGCAAAAACGCCTGCCGCGCCAGCGGATCCTGTTCAAACGCCTGACGCCGCGCCAACAGGCTCGCTTCACGTAGCAGCCCGCCCGTCCTGGCGGTAAAACCCGGAAAGAAAAAGACCTTGCGCAGCCCATTGGCCTGAGGCGACGGTAACCCATGACACCCCTCAACCCAATCCTCGGCACTGAGGTACTCAAGGTTCAACCACAGTACCGGCGTCGGGTGTTCCAGCATGGCCTGAACGTAGGCAGGCGGCAGCTGACAGCCAAAGGCTCCGATCACGACATCGGCCACCGGGGTCGGCTTCCAATCGACGGGCCACTGGCAGACCTGAACGCCTTGCTGCCACTGTTGCCCGGCAGCCGGATCAGCCTGTGGACAAATACGTACGAACGCCCCCAGATCATCCACCCACAGACGCACCGCCAGCCCCTGTTCCGCCACCAACTGCCGGGCCAGGCGCCAGGTGACGCCGATATCGCCATAGTTATCGACCACACGACAGAAGATGTCCCAGGAAGCATTCATGTGAGGCACCTCAGGTATCGGTCAGAAAAAAGCGTGGATTGTCCGGATAAATCATCGCAGACAAAAGCACCGACACTGAAAAAACCCGGAACGGCATGCGACAATTGCATTTTCCTCGCCCTGGCCAGGAGGCTGCCATGCCCCTTCGCGCACGACGTCACGCCCTGAGCATTACCCTAAAACCGTTTCAATTGATCATCTGCATTGCCCTGGGCCTGTGGCTGGGGTTCGCCGCCATCGCGCTGACCATCTGGCTGGCCCTGCATTTTGCGCCGCAAGCCACCGCGCCGCTGAGCCAGGCGGTTGAAACCCTGCGCCCAGCTCCGGTACAGGCGCCTCAACAACCTGCTGCGGCCGATAACCCGATGTTCGAGCGCTACAAGGAAATACTGCGCAAACAGGAAGTGCAGCAGGCCGAGGAGCAGATGGAAAGCAATCCACGTAACCTGTCCAACCCCAAGTGCCAGTTCTGGCTGCAACAGAACCGCACTGCACCAACCGATAAAAGCCGCGCCAACGTCCTGGAATTTTGCAACTGACATGAACAAGGCCGAACTGCTGCAACAGATCATCGAAAAACTGGGTATTGACCTGGAGGTTGCCCAGCGCGCGGCCCAGACCGCTTATGAAACCGCGACCCACGAAGAGAACATCGCCGAGAACAAATACGACACCCTGGGCCTGGAAGCCTCATACCTGGCCACAGGCCAGGCACGCCGCACAGAAGAAATCCGCCAGGGACGAATTGCCTACCAACAGCTCCTGCTGCGCCCCTACGACCCGGAACGAGGCATTCAGGTCAGCAACCTGGTGACCCTGGAAGCGGAAAACGGCAATCAACGGCATCTGTTCATCGGCCCCGAGGCCGCCGGCCTCACGATCACCCAGGCGCAAACCCTGATTACCGTCATCACTCCCCGCTCGCCACTGGGCCAGAGCCTGATGGGCAAGCAGGAAGGCGACGCCGTCAGCCTGGTTCTGGCCGGGGTACGCCAGGACTATGAGGTGATTGCCGTTCAGTAGTTGTTGGCCCTGGCATCAAGACAGCGTTCCAGCACCTGCAGGAACGCCTTGGCGGCCGGCGACGGCGAATTCGACCAAATGGCGTAGACATGGCGCACAGGGGCATCACTGACCGGCAAGGCCACCACCCCCTTGAAACCTCGGGCAATGGGTGCGGCCACCAACCCCAGGGCCAACCCGCGCTGAACAAACTTTTCCACCAACATCACGCTACCGACCTCGAACTGCACCCGATGGCGCACCCCAGCGGCGGTGAAGGCTTCGTCGGTCTGGCGCCGGGCGCCCGTACCCGCTGGAAAGTCCACCAGCGGCTGGTCTTCCAGGTCGGCCAGACACACGCGTGACTGGCAGGCCAACGGATGCCCCGCAGGCAACAACGCCACCAGTTCTTCCCTGGCCAACAGCCGCGACGCCACCCCCTCGATCGGTTCACCAGGCCAGACACCGATAAAGGCAACATCCAGGCGCCGCTCCCGCACATCCGCCATCAACACCTCGCTCTTGTTGATCAGCCAGCGAATATCAACCTGCGGGTACTCATGATGGAAACCTGCCAACAGGTCGACCAGATCCAGCTCTGTCAGAGAGCTGATCTCGCCTATGGACAAGCGCCCACGCACTTCTCCACAGGCGGCGGCGACATCATCACCAATCCGCCGGGCGGCCTCCAGCGCAGCCTGGCCGCTGACCACAAAGGCTTCGCCGGCGGGCGTCAGGCTCACCCGTCGCGAGCTTCGCTCAAACAGTCGCGCCCCCAAGGTCTCTTCAAGCCGGGCAATCTGGTGGCTCAATGCCGACTGCACGACATGGCAACGCTGCGCAGCCAGGGTGAAACTGCCGGTATCGGCAACAGCCAACGCGTACTCGATCTGCTTGAGGTTCATACATTCATCTGTTTTATAGATTGATCGAATGAAAACGATACATTGGCGTCATATTAAGGCGCTGTCGATACTAGGCACCAGCACGCACCAACCACCGATACAGGGAACGTCCGATGACCGCCGCCACGCCACCACTGAGCCGCGCACTGATTCTGCTGATGGCCATCGCCACGGGCCTCGCCGTCGCCAGCAACTACTATGCACAACCACTGCTGCACAGCATTGCCCAGCAGTTCAACCTCAGCACCGCAAGCGCGGGCAGCATCGTCGTTACGGCCCAACTGAGCTACGGCGTCGGGCTGCTGCTGTTGGTGCCACTCGGTGACCTGTTCGAACAGCGACGCCTGATTGTCACCATGATGAGCATCAGCACCCTCGGCCTGCTGATCAGCGCCTTATCTGCGAGCCTGCCCTGGTTGCTGCTGGGCACCGCGTTGACCGGCCTGTTCTCGGTGGTGGCTCAGGTACTGGTACCCATGGCCGCCGGCCTGAGTGATCCGGGGCAACGCGGCCGGGTGGTGGGCACACTGATGAGCGGCTTGTTGCTGGGCATCCTGCTGGCGCGCACCGCAGCCGGTTTCATGGCAACCCTGGGGGACTGGCGCAGTATTTACCTGCTGGCAGCCGGGCTGATGACCCTGTGCACCCTTGCCCTGCTGCGCGCCCTGCCATCGCGCCATCAACCTGCAGGCATGCGCTATCCCGCCTTGATCGGCTCGGTGTTCCGCCTGTTCGCCGAAGAACCGGTGTTGCGCCTGCGCTCACTGCTCGGCCTGCTGGCCTTCAGCCTGTTCGCGCTGTTCTGGACACCGCTGGCCTTCCTGCTGTCTGCCGAGCCTTATCACTACACCGACGCGATCATCGGCCTGTTCGGCCTGGCCGGTGCCGCCGGCGCCCTGGCTGCCAACTGGGCCGGACGCCTTGCCGACCGAGGCAAGGGCTCAATGGGCACCCTGGTCGGCCTGCTGGCATTGCTGCTGGCCTGGTTGCCGCTGGCCTTCGCCCAATCGTCACTGGCTGCATTGCTGGTTGGCGTGCTGGTTCTGGATCTGGCGGTACAACTGGTACACGTGAGCAACCAGAATGCGGTGATCGCCCTGCGCCCGGAGGCACGTAATCGGCTGAACGCAGGCTACATCACCTGCTACTTCATCGGCGGCGCACTGGGTTCATTGCTCGGTACACAACTGTTCCAGGCTTATGGCTGGGACGGGATCGCGCTGGCCGGAACGATCATCGGTGGCCTGGCGCTACTGGTATGGCTACTGGCACAGTACAAACGCGCTCGCCTGACCAGTCCCGCCTGAAAATCAGACCACGACCCTCCGTCGCCTGGTGATTGACTTGTCATAGCGCAAAGGGCTGAGTAGGGCGTTGGTCAACAGCCCCTTTACTCACTGGGAAGCGCTATGACAAGACTCACGGTTCAAGCCGGCGATTTCTTGCAAGGTGAGGGCGAGTACCGCAATGGATCGCTCACACTCAAGACCTGCAAAAACCCCATGCCCGGAGAAAAAATCACCCTGTCACGCATCAGGGACATGAAAATCGCCAATCAGGAGTTTAATCGCAGCCTGAGCAGCGCCCTTGGCTGGGGCGTGGCCGGCGCACTGATGGCAGGCCCTCTTGGCTTGATCGCCGGCCTCTGGCTGGGCGGCAAGGAAGAAGAGGTGACCTTCGTGGCCACACTCAAGGACGGGCGCAAACTGATGGCTGTCACCGACGGCAAGACCTGGTCAAAGCTTGACGGCCAGTGGCGTAAACACAAGCCATCGTCGCCGCCGTCAGAGCACTAGAGCCCTCCCCCCTTCTTACAACTCACTGAATTTTCGGTGAACTCAGGGGCGCCTTGTCCATGGCGCCCCTGCTAAGATAGCGGCCGTTTCTCGCCCCCGCAGCTGTCCGGCGCAATGCCGGTAGTTATCGCGTTCTAGCGCACTTAATGTTTCGCCGCACCGGGCCTCCAGCACTTGGGTAGCAGCCGAGCTATAACGGCGCACCCGCTGCAGGCCCTCAAGGAGCTTTTCGCATGACCCTGCACCGCCTGCCCCTCGGCCTGCTGAGCTTCAGCCTGGCCTTGAGCTCATCGCACACCATGGCCGAAAACGGCATCACACTGGCACCGTTGACAGTCTCTGAGCAACTGGACGAGGGCTACCAGGCCCACGAAGCGACCGTCGGTGGCTTCCAGCCCGCCCCACTGCTCGATACGCCCGCCTCGGTCTCGGTGTTTACCGAGTCGCTGATTGCCGACCGCCAGGTGCGTCTGCTCAGCGAAGTGCTGCAAAGCGATGCCTCTGTCGGCGAAAACTATGCGCCAGTGGGCTACTACGAGAACTTCATGGTGCGCGGCTTCAGCCTGGATGCGGCCAGCAGCTACAAGATCAACGGCCAGACCATCGCCGGGGAACAGAACGTAGCACTGGAAAACAAACAGCAGGTGGAACTGCTCAAGGGGCTCTCAGGCTTGCAGAGCGGCGTATCCGCGCCGGGCGGAGTGATCAACTACGTCACCAAACGCCCTGAGGACGTTCGCTCACTGACCCTGTCAGGCGATGATCAGGGTGAGCGCTACATGGCCGCCGACCTGGGCGGCTGGTTCGGCAGCGAACGGCAATTCGGCCTGCGGGCCAACCTGGCACATGAAGACATTCGCTCGTATGTCGAACACGCCGATGGGCAACGGGACTTCGCGTCGCTGGCGTTCGACTGGCAGCTCAACCCCGACGCCCTGTTGCAGTTGGACGTCGAGTATCAGCAGCGCGAGCAGCGTTCGGCGCCTGGCTATCAACTGCTGGGCGGCAACAGCCTGCCGCACAGTGTCGACCCCGAGGATCACCTGGCCTACCAACGTTGGGCCAAGCCCGTGACGATTGACTCGCTGAACCTGGGTGGGCGCTTCGAGTACCGCTTCAGCGATATCTGGACCGGCAGCCTCAGCGCCTCGCGCAGCAAGGTGGTGATCGACGACTACAGCTCGTTTGCCTTTGGGTGCTGGGATGCCACCTGCAACAACCCTCCGCCAGGCAACTTCTTCAGCCCCAGCGGCGACTACGACATCTACGACTACCGCAGCCCCGATGATACCCGACGCATCGACGAAGCCCAGATTACGCTCAATGGCCGTTTTACCGCTGCCAGCCTGGAGCATGACCTGACGGTCGGCAGCAGTGCGCAGCGGCGAACACTGGATCAACGACCTACTGTTTCCAATCCGGTAGGCACTGGCAATATTGCTCAGGATCCTGCAACGATGCCCACAACCGAGGCGGATGTTGGCCAGAGCACCCGCCGCCTCGACAGCCGCCAGTACGGCCTGTTCATCAGTGACCGCATCAGCTTCAACGAACAGTGGCAGACCGTGCTAGGCGCGCGCGAGGTGCGCCTGGATGAGCACGCCTTCGATGAAGACGGCAATTCAACACGCACCACACAGCGCTACGAACTGCTGCCCAATGCCGCGCTGATCTACAAACCGCGCCAGGACATTTCGATCTACACCAGCTACAGCAAAGGGTTGTCGTCGGGCGGCACCGCACCACTTTTTTCCAGCAACGCATCAGAAACCCTGGCCCCTACCCTGTCACGCCAACTGGAAGTCGGCATCAAACGCGACTGGCAACGCCTGAGCCTCAGCGCAGCGCTGTTTCAGTTGCGCCAGGCGTACCAGTACATGCGCCCGGACGGCGCCGGGGCGTTCACCTATGTGCAACAGGGCCAACAGAAGAACACAGGCCTGGAACTGGGCGCGAGCGGCTGGGTGACGTCAAACCTGCAGATCAATGCCAGTGCTGCGGCGATTCGCGCCCGGGTCGAGGGTAGCGACACCGCCGATTACGAAGGCCACCAGGCCCTCAACGTACCGAACTTCCGCGCCGCCCTGCAGGCCGACTACAGCCTGCCCGGCCTACCCGGCCTGGCGCTGCTCGGCGGTGCACGCTACAGCGCCAGCAAATACGCCAACCATGCCGGCAGCGTGGCCGTCGGCAGTTATGCCGTGTTTGATCTTGGCAGCCGCTACCGCACCCGCATCGGCGGATACGACACGGTACTGCGCCTGACGGTGGACAACCTGTTCGACCGCCGTTACTGGCGTGACGCCAGCGAATACCTGGGGGATGGCTACTTGTTCCCCGGTGCGCCACGCACAGCCAGGGTATCGGCGTCGGTCAGCTTCTAAGGTCGACACGGCAGCGGTCGACAGCCGCCATCGCGCCCGTGAAGGGCGATGGCGGCCGCTGGCATTAAAACGACTCGCTGCCTTCGCGAATCTCGACACTCAGGACCTCGGAAACGGTCGCCATCACAGGCGCCGCGTCCGGGCGACTGATCCAGCCGCCATACGCATCACCCTCGGTGTCCCAGTTCC
Source organism: Pseudomonas sp. FFUP_PS_473 (assembly GCF_002858665.1). Taxonomy (NCBI): domain Bacteria; kingdom Pseudomonadati; phylum Pseudomonadota; class Gammaproteobacteria; order Pseudomonadales; family Pseudomonadaceae; genus Pseudomonas; species Pseudomonas sp. FFUP_PS_473. The sequence goes on along the minus strand of NZ_PJQQ01000025.1, from coordinate 53,616 downwards.
ACAGCACCAGGCCTTGTGCGGCCAGTTCGGCGTGAGCGCGGAGCATCAATTCAGGCACCTCGACTTCGTCGAGAAACTCTTCGGCCAGCGGGTCTTCAACGCCGAAGCTCAGCGTCACACCGCGGCTTTCGGCAAGTTCGCCCAAGCATTCGACGAAGGACTCCGTGTCACTCCAGTCGACGTAAAAACCGGTTTCCCAGTCGATGATGTCCTTGATGATCCACAACAGCCGGGATGGGTCGCCCTCAGCCTCTTCGGCGTCATCGCCATCCAGCTCGGTTTCGCGCAACATCTGCAGATGGCGATCGCGCAGCTCGTCCGAAGCGCTGATGGCAATGATCAATTGCTCAGCCGCTTTTACCTGTGATGCGTTGAAATATTCACTGATCATATGAAACGCCTTACTCCCTGATTCCATGGCATAAACAAAAAAGCCCCGAACTACTGGAGTTCGGGGCTTTCATTTGTCTGGCGGTGAAGAAGGGATTCGAACCCTTGATACAGTTTCCTGTATACACACTTTCCAGGCGTGCTCCTTCAACCGCTCGGACACTTCACCGGATCTCGTCAAGCTGTTCAGCCTGTCGAGGGGCGCTAATGTAGTCGAAAGTTTTTCTTTTGGCAAAGGTTTTTTTCAGAATTTTCATGCGCTTAAGGGCCACGGCCACGCTTGCCTGCCAAATAGGGCAAAGCCGCCAATCTATAAAGCGCTTTACCCGCCTTTCACCGTCGCCCCCCAGCGTACGGGGCCGCAGGCGCCAGGGCTGACCGGCCAGTCAGCCTTGGCGCTTTACCTGGCTGCAGAGGCTGAGTAACGTCTGCCTCACTCTTAACAAAGGATCCCTCTCATGAGTGAGCTGATTACCTACCACCTGGACGAGGGTATCGCGACCCTGACCCTGAACAACGGCAAGGTCAACGCGATCTCTCCCGATGTGATCGCCGCGTTCAACAGCGCGCTGGATCGTGCGCAGCAAGACCGTGCAGTGGTAATTATCACCGGCCAACCGGGCATCCTCTCCGGCGGTTATGACCTGAAGGTGATGACCTCCGGGCCACAGGCGGCCGTGAGCCTGGTCACGGCAGGCTCTACCTTGTCCCGGCGTCTGCTCGCTCACCCGTTCCCGGTGATTGTCGCCTGCCCCGGGCACGCCGTGGCCAAGGGTGCCTTCCTGCTGCTCTCGGCCGATTACCGTATCGGTGTCGAAGGCCCTTTCAGTATCGGCCTGAACGAAGTACAGATCGGCATGACCATGCACCACGCCGGCATCGAACTGGCCCGCGACCGTCTGCGCCGCTCGGCGTTTCACCGCTCGGTGATCAATGGCGAGATGTTCGACCCGATCAGCGCCGTCGACGCCGGCTTCCTGGATAAAGTCGTGGCTGCCGAGCAGTTGCAGGAGGCCGCCCTGGCCGCTGCCCGGCAACTGAAGAAAATCAACATGAGCGCGCACAAGAACACCAAGCTCAAGGTGCGCAAGGCCCTGCTCGACACCCTGGACGATGCAATCATTCTCGATCAGGAACACCTGGGCTAACGTCTCCGACGCATCGCAGGCGAGCCTGTTCACCACAGGCCCCACACAAGGCATTGGCTTTCACACCGGGCCGACCTTGCCTGCGATGCCTTGGCCCTCGGCCAGCACCATCAGTGTTTGCCCCCACGAGTGCACAGCCGTACACTGCGCCGCGTTTGCCCAGTGTGAGTCACTCGATGCTTTATCTGATCCGTATGCTTCTGTTGGGCATACACTTTCTGCTGGCGGGTACGCTTGGCTTGTTGATTGGCCTGTGCCGCCCCTTCAACCCAGACAACAGCCGGATTTTCGCTCGCCTGTATGCCTGGCCCATTGGCGGGTTGCTGCGCCTGCGGGTCAAGGCCGAAGTCGGCCCCTTGTTCGACCAGCCGCCCGGCTGCGTGATCATCGCCAACCACCAGTCCAACTTCGACCTGTTCGTCCTCGGCGGTGTCGTCCCGCCACGCACGGTGTGCATCGGCAAGAAAAGCCTGGGCTGGATACCTTTTTTCGGTCAGATCTTCTGGCTTGGCGGCAACATTCTGGTCGACCGCAGCAACGCCTACCATGCACGGCAGGCGCTCCATGCCACCACCCGGATAGTGCAGCACAACAACACCTCGATCTGGATTTTCCCGGAAGGTACACGCAACCCCGGCAACCAGTTGCTGGACTTCAAGAGCGGTGCGTTCCGCTTGGCGATTGAAGCAGGGGTTCCCATCGTGCCGGTGTGCGTCAGCCGTTATGCACAGCGCATGCGCCTGAATCGCTGGAACAGCGGCGACGTCATCATCCGCTCGCTGGCGCCCATCTCGACCAGCGGCCTCGGCAAAGAGGACATCCCGGCGTTGATCCAACAGTGCCGAGAACAGATGCAGCGCTGCATCGACACGATGGAAAACGAACTGCCGTCGGCCTGAGCAGTTGCCGGATCGATGCAGTCATACCAAGCTGACAGGATCACCTGAAGAAGCGAGCAGTCATGGGACGAGTCGTTGCAGCCGCGGTGTACAGCGCCGGCAGAAAAGTTACGTCAATCGAACTGGACGAAGGCAGCCACTGGGCCAGCAAGCCAGGGCACTTTGTCTGGATCGGCCTGGAAGAGCCTGATGCGCAGGCGCTGGCCAATCTGCAGCGCCAGTTCAACCTGCACGAACTGGCCATTGAAGATGCCCTGGAAAAACACAGCCGGCCGAAGCTGGAAACATTCGGCGACGCGCTGTTCATCGTGACGTATTCACCCGTGCGCCACGAGGGCAAGCTGGAGTTCATCGAGACGCACATCTTCGCCGGCAAGGGGTACATCATCACCTGCCGCAATGGCCACTCGAAGTCCTACGCGCTGGTACGCCAACGCTGCGAAGCGCGCCCGCTGCTGCTGGAGCATGGCGAGGACTTCGTCCTCTACGCCCTGCTCGACTTTGTCACCGAAAACTATCAGCCAGTCAGCGAAGCGATTCACGGCGAAATCGAAGAGCTGGAACAGAGCGTACTGAGTGGTGCACTCAACGAAGACGACATCAAGCGCCTGCACGGCCTGCGCCGGGACATTCTGCGCTTGCGTCGCTATGTGGCGCCGATGGTCGAGATCAGCGAGGAACTGCAACGCCTGACGTTCCCGTTCATCGACAAGAACATGCGCCCGTACTTTCGAGATGTGCAGATTCACGTGACCCGACAGATGGAAGACCTGGCCGGTATTCGTGACATCGCCAGCCAGACCATCGAGATCGGCATGCTGCTGGAGTCATCGCGGCAAAGCATCGTCCAGCGCAAGTTCGCCGCCTGGGCGGCGATACTGGCCTTCCCCACCGCCGTGGCCGGTATCTACGGCATGAACTTCCAGAACATGCCTGAGCTTGGCTGGCAGTACGGCTACTTTGCCGTACTGGGGGTGATCACCGTAGGCTGCTCCGCACTCTTTGCCAGTTTCAAGCGCTCCGGCTGGCTCTGAGGTGCACCCTCAGGCCGTCGTGCCTTCGGGCTTATGGGCCACGAAGCGCATCATCCATTCGGCCACGGTTTCACCCTGGTGCTCGCTGGACAGGCTGGCCAGCCCTTGCCGATAGACCTCATCGCCCAGGTGCTGCTGACGCAAATCAAGCAGCGCCCGTGAGTAATCGTGAACGAACTCGGGGTGCCCCTGGAAACACAGCACCTGATCGTCGATGTGATAGGCCGCATACTGGCAGAACTCGCTGGACGCGATCAGCGTGGCGTTTTCCGGCAAGCGGGTGACCTGGTCCTGATGGCTGATCAACAAGGTCAGGTCTTCGATCGGCGGGGTCATCCACGGCTGCTGTGCGTTCAGGCGATAACGGTGAATACCGACGCCCCAGCCCTGCGTCGCACGCTCGGTCTTGCCCCCCAACAGCAGCGCCAGCAACTGATGACCAAAGCACACGCCAAGCAACTTGTCGCCACGCTGATAGCGCTCAAGCAAAAAAGTCTTGAGGGTTTGAATCCAGGGATCGCTGCCAAACGAATCGGCCTTGCTACCGGTAACCAGGTAAGCATCGAACGATTGCTCATCACTGGGGTACTCGCCGTTCATTACGTTATACAGGCTGAACTCGGCGGCGATGGGTTGGCGGGCAAACAGTTGCTCGAACATCCGGCCGTAGCCCTGAAACTGCTCGACCAGTTCCGGCCGCAGGACGTCGGTTTCAAGGATGCAGATGCGTAGCGACATAGAGATAGTCCCGAACGACAAAGGCGAAATGCGTGCTAGAGCCTGCCGCGATTAAGGCCTGTAAGCAAGTAGAATGCACTGACGAACGGTCATGCAGACTGGATCCACCGACGAACTGCACGCACGTGTCTAGCAAGGGCGATCATCATGGCATGGCAAAACGCCTGATAGCCAAAGCAAAGATTCTAAACGCTGGAAATACCAAACCGTTCTAAAAGATGGGTGACGTTGACCCTAAGGTTAGTTGTATACCCACTTTCAGCAGGTTTGTGTCGGCGCCTGGCAGGCCCGAAATCACACGTAAAACCTTCGACAGGGAAGCCACTCGGCATTCAGGAATAACAACAAAAAGGCAGTCAGCCATGTTCAAGCACACGAAAGTACGTCAGGCAGGGCTCATCCTCTTTGCCACTACCCTACTCTTGATTCTGCCGAATCTATCGCGGCTGTTCGGCTGAGCGACGCGCACGCCTCAGGAACCTATCAGCCGTAGTGTATGCTGCCGGTCTCATTGGTTGGAGACTGTTCCATGCGACGCTGCCTTGCCCTGCTGTTTGCCGTGCTGAGCCTACCGTTACAGGCCGCTCAACTGGTTCTGGAACTGGGTGATGCGCCGATCAACTGGCAAACCGAAGACTTGCTCAAGCACCCGCAAGCGCAGTCGATCAGCATCGCGGACGATGTTTCCTACAAGAAAGCCATGCACTACCGCGCCATCCCCCTCAGCGCCCTGCTGACCGGGGTTTCGGCACAGGATCACCTGCAGGCAGTTGCGCTGGACGGCTTCGCCGCCGAGATGCCAGCGGCGCCACTGCTCGCCAAGGGGCCAGCACGGGCCTGGCTGGCCATTGAGGACCCCGCCAAACCCTGGCCGGGCCTCGGCAAAGGCAAACCAAGCGCAGGCCCCTTCTACCTGGTATGGACGAACCCGCAGGCAGGTCATATCAGCCCTGAACAGTGGCCTTTCCAGGTTGCCAGCATTCGCCGCCTGGACGCCGTCGCCGAACGCTTCCCGGCCATGCGCCCCGCACCTGGGCTTGCAGACAATAGCCCGGTCAACCTCGGCTTTACCGTGTTCCAGAAAAACTGCCTGGCCTGCCACACGCTCAACGGCGCCGGCGATGCACAGTTTGGCCCGGACCTGAACCTGCCCTACAACCCGACCGAGTACTTCCACCTCGACCACCTGCGCCGCTATATCCGCGACCCGCAAAGCCTGCGTCAGTGGCCACAGGCGAAAATGCCCGGCTTCAGCAGCAGCGTGCTTAGCGACGGCGAGCTTGACGCCCTGCTCGCCTACCTCCAGCACATGGCCGGGCACAAGCAGCCCTAGGGCTATTGCTGCTGCGCGCCGAGGGTCGGGGTGACCAGCACCTTGGCGTGCATCTGCTCAAAGCCACCACCCCGGCGCATGCCGCGCACCGGGCACGCGTCCAGGTAATCCAGGCCGACCGCCAACTTCAGGTGCCGTTCGGGGCGCTGCAGTTGGTTGGTGACATCAAAGCTGTACCAGCCATTGTCCAGCCAGGCCTCTGCCCAGGCATGGCTGGCCAGGTGCTGGCTGTCGCTGTCGAACAAGTAACCAGACACATATCGTGCCGGAATGCCAAGGCTGCGGGCGCACGCTAGGAACGCGTGGGCGTGGTCCTGACAGACGCCCGCGCCACCCGCGAACGCTTGCGCGGCACTGGTCTCCACCACCGTCGCCCCGGGGGTGTAGGCAATGCGCTCGTGCAATCCATGCATCAGGTCAATCAGCGCGGAACGATCACGGCGCTTGCGGCATTGGCGCTCGGCAAATGCGCGCAGCGCTTCGTCGGCCTCGGTCAACCGCGTGAAACGCAAGAACGGCAGTGCCGAACCCGCCTCATGTTCAACCTCGAACTGCTCGTCGATCTCCACCTGCCCCCGAGCCCGGATAATCAATTCGGAATGCGGTTCATCCAGGCTCAACACGTGCAGGATGTTGCCGAATGGGTCTACTTGCGCCCGTGCCGGTCGAGGCAGGTCGAGGTGCCAATTGAATACCTGCTGCCGCTCGGTGTCGTGTGGGGTCAGGCGCAGGTACTGGATGCTGGTGCGTACCGGGTCTTCATAGTGATAGGCGGTTTCATGACTAATGGTCAGTCTCATACGACCTCCAGGTAAGCGCTGTGAATGGCGTTGCCCAACTGGCGTACCAGCGGGATGTAGTCGCTCAACCAAGGGTGCAGGCCTGCATCGAGGATTTCGTCGATACCGGTGTAGCGCAGGCGCGCATCCACCTCGGCAGCCAGGCGCTGTGCCGGACGGCCGTTGGCGCCGGGCAGGCTGGCCAGGATCTGGTCGATCTCTTCAGTGCAAGCCCTTAACGAACGCGGCACATCCGCACGCAGCAACAGTAACTCGGCCACATGCCGCGCCGCAGGTGCATCGCGGTAGATCTCGGTGTAAGCCTCGAAAGACGACAGGGCCCTGAGCAAGGCGCTCCACTGGTAGTAACCCCGGGCCGAGCTGTCACTGACCGCATCGGCTTCATCACCAAGCACTTCATAGCGGGCGTCGAGCAGGCGCAACGTGTTGTCGGCACGCTCGATAAAGGTGCCCAGCCGGATAAAACGAAAGGCATCGTTGCGCATGATGGTGCCGTAGGTAGCACCGCGAAACAGGTGTGAGCGCTCCTTCACCCACTCACAAAAACGGCTCAGGCCATAACGCCCTACGCCCTGCTCGGCAATGCCACGGATTTCCAGCCAGGCCGCATTGATGTTCTCCCACATGTCGGCGGTAATTCGCCCACGAACCGCATGGGCACAGGCCCGTGCCGAGCCAAGACAACTGTAGATACTGGCCGGGTTGCCCGGGTCCAGGGCGAAATGCTGCAACAGTCGCTCGGCGTGCAGTTCGCCATGACGTTCGAGGTAGTCATCAAGGGTGCCCGTGATCAGCAACGGCATCGCCAACTCATCAAGGCCGCCTCCGCGGCCGTCCTGCGGCATCAGTGACAGTGAATAACTGACATCAAGCATCCGCGCGAGGTTCTCCGCCCGCTCCAGATAACGCGACATCCAATACAGATCCGAGGCCGTTCTACTCAACATGATTCAATCCTCAACGACCCAGGTGTCCTTGGTACCGCCCCCCTGGGACGAGTTGACCACCAACGAGCCCTCACGCAGCGCCACCCGGGTCAAACCACCGGGCACCACGCGGGTTTCCCGGCCGGACAAGACGAAGGGACGCAAATCGATATGCCGTGGGGCAATGCCGTTCTCGACAAAGGTCGGACAGGTCGACAACGACAACGTCGGCTGCGCGATGTAGGCCGCAGGACGCGCTTTGATCCGCGCCGCAAAGGCTTCGAGTTCGGCACGGCTGGCGGCAGGCCCGACCAACATTCCGTAGCCGCCCGAGCCCTGGGTTTCCTTGACCACCAGCTCCGGTAAATGCGCCAGCACATGGGATAACTCAGCCGGTTTGCGGCATTGCCAGGTCGGCACGTTCTTCAGAATCGGCTCCTCGTCCAGATAGAAACGGATCATGTCGGTGACATAGGGGTAGATCGACTTGTCGTCGGCGACCCCGGTACCAATTGCGTTGGCCAGTACCACGTTGCCGCAGCGGTAGGCAGACAACAGGCCGGGTACGCCCAGCATTGAGTCAGGGTTGAAGGCCAGTGGATCGAGGAAGGCATCGTCCAGGCGCCGGTAAATCACATCGACCGCCTTGGGGCCGTCCGTGGTGCGCATGTACACATGCTCGTCCCGTACAAACAGGTCCGCGCCTTCGACCAGTTCCACGCCCATTTCACGGGCGAGAAAAGCATGCTCAAAGAAGGCACTGTTAAAACGACCGGGGGTCAACACCACAACACTGGGGTTATCCAGCGGGCTGGAACTTTTCAGGGTGTCGAGTAACAGGTTCGGGTAGTGATCGATCGGGGCGATGCGTTGAGCGGCGAACAGCTCCGGGAACAGGCGCATCATCATTTTGCGGTCTTCGAGCATGTAGCTCACACCGCTGGGGGTACGCAGATTGTCCTCGAGTACGTAGTAGCTGCCGTCGCTGTCGCGCACCAGATCGACCCCGGAGATATGCGCGTAGAGATCACGGTGCAGATTCAACCCCTGCATTGCCAACTGATACTGCTCGTTGGCGAGCACCTGCTCGGCCGGAATGATGCCGGCCCGCAGAATGCGCTGATCATGGTAGAGGTCGGCGAGAAACAGGTTGAGGGCCTTGACCCTCTGGATGCAGCCCCGCTCGATCACGCGCCATTCAGCGGCGGGAATACTACGGGGAATGGTGTCGAACGGGATCAGGCGTTCAGTGCCTTGCTCATCGCCATAGAGGGTGAACGTAATACCGGCACGATGAAACAGCAGGTCGGCTTCCCGACGACGCTGAGCCAACAGTTCCGGCGGGGTCTCGGCCAGCCAACTGGCGAATCCGCTGTAGTGCGCTCGGACTTCACCGTTGCCGGCATACATTTCGTCATAAAAGCTGCGGATCATGCCGAACTCCTTGTCATCCGGACCAAGACGTCATCGCAAGCCCCGTGCCATCGGCATAAATGCTTTTATTTCAAGTGGTTATAGAAGCGAGGAGAAAACACCGCACCAGAGCAGTGCGAGATACACCGTCAACCGGGCGACGGCGCCTCATTGCGAGGCAGTGCCCGGCTGACGGTTGATTGGCTCAGGCCAGCAAACGCTCTTGCTTGACCCCCCAGCCTTGAACCTCACCACCCAGCGGTGCGATCACCGCCTCAAAGCCCTGTTCGAACTCATCGATGCCGCCATGGGTGGCATACATCACCTTGCTCAACTCCAGATGCCAGCCGCCATCTGCACATTCACAGACCTGTGCATTGAGCGACTCGCCGCGGAATTTCCCGGCTGCTCTGCGGGCACGCTCCTCATCGGGGAAAACGGCATAGAACTCGATGGGGTGGATACGGGCAAAGTCGAACCCGCCTTCCTTCATGCTGCGCAAGACATTAATGCTGATGTCATCATATTGGCTGCTCATGAATCGTCCTCCGCAAATACCGATGGATTAACCTTCAGTGCGTGACGCTATCGCCCACAGTAGAGGCGCGGGCCTTCGAGCTAGTGATCAAGACAGGGCCGGGAAGCGTGAATCAGGTAGACCCTGAGTGCATCCTAGCGCTTGCGCAGCGCTCGTGCCAACCGATGTAAGTCGTATCGACACATCAAAAAACAAAAGCCCCGATAAATCGGGGCTTTGGTCAAACAGGCATCACGTAGTACCGGTGATCAGTCCGGCACGCCGTGAACCACACCGGCGGTGTTGTCCAGCAGGCTCTTGGTCGCCGTCTGGATGAACGACTCCAGCTTGCGCGTCAGTTCAGCCTGGTCCGGGCTTTCGATTCGCTCGGCCTTGAACTCGCGACCCAGTTGGTAGCGGTACATGCGTGGCGACATGTCCTTGGACTCGATCAGAATCCGATCACCCGTTACCAGGCCAACGGTCTGCTCGCTACCCGACGGTTTGATCATGCCAAAACCCTGGTCGCCTTCCGGCAGGTTAAGCAGGTCACGCCCCCAGCACTGATGACGGGTTTCGCCACCGAGGCGACCCATGATGGTCGGCACGATATCGATCTGGGTACCCACGGTGTGGCTGACCGCACCGAACTTCTCCTGGATACCCGGCGCAATGAGCAGCAGCGGTACGTTGAAGCGGCTCAGGTCGAGTTCGGTGACCTGCTGGTTGTTGCCGAAACCATGGTCGCCAACAATAACGAACAGGGTTTCCTTGAAGTAAGGCTCTTTGCGCGCCTTCTCGAAGAACTGACCCAATGCCCAGTCGGAATAACGCATGGCGGTCAGGTGCTCGTCGAGACGACCCTGGCCCGTCACAGGTTCTACCGGCAGGTTTTTCGGCAACGCGTACGGCGTGTGGTTGGACAGGCTTTGCAGCAAGGCATAGAACGGTTTCTTGCCATAGTTTTTCGCCAGTTCTTCAGCACCACGGTCGAACATGTCCTGGTCAGACACGCCCCAGGTCGGGTCGGAGAACACTGGATTGACGAAATCGTTACGGCCAATGAAAGTGGTCATGCCCTGGTTGCTGAAGAACCCGGATTGGTTGTCCCAGGCAAAGTCGCCGTTATAGACATAGACGTCATCGTATTTGCGTGCACTGAGCAGCGCTGGCAAACCCGACAGTTTGTGGCTGCCTTCAGGCGTCTGCATCAGGTATTCGAAACCTGGCAGGTTGGGGAAGCAGCCCATGGTGGCGAACATACCCTGGTGGGTATGGGTGCCGTTGGAGAAGAAACGGTCGAACAGCAACCCTTCCTTGGCCAGTTTGTCGAAGTACGGCGTAATGTTGGTGGTGGCACCCAGCGCACCCACCGAATGCCCGGCGAAGCTTTCCAGCAGGATCACCACGACGTTCTTGATCGGCAGGGTTTTCTCGACTGGCGGGGTGAACTCACGGCGCACAGCCGCTTCATCGGCATCGACCAGCTTGTCGTGAGGCGTCAGCAGCATGCTGCGCACGGTCTCCTGCGCTTCATCCTGCGGCAGGGTGGCCTTCCAGATGTTGTCACGCTCTTCGGACATCCGGCTCTTGGCAGCGGTGATCAGGGTCAGCGTACCGTTCAGGCCCAACTGGTTGGCAAAGTTCGAATCGGTGGTGTAAGCGTCGCCCCAACGCATCGGCGGGCCTTGACGCAAGGTACCGCGTGCGGCAACCACGGCCACCAACAGCACCATGAAGAACACGCCGCCGCGCACATACCAAGGCGCTACGCTACGCGCACCGGCCACACTGCTGCCGTATACGCCACGAGGCCGCGTCATGCGGTCGACACCTTTGAACAGCAGGCTCAGCAACCAGGTCCCGAAGGCCCAGGCCAACAGGTAACGTACGACAGGGAAGCCGTACCACAGCATGCTCAGTACGGTCTTCGGATCTTCCTTGACGTACTGGAAGACCAACCCGTTAAGGCGCTGGTGGAATTCACGGTAGAAGTCCATCTCCATCAGGCCGAGGAACATGGCCACACTGGCGGTCACGGTCAACCAGAAACGGAACAGGCCGCGTGCGGCCATCGCCCGAACACTCAACAGTGCCAGCATCAGCGGAATGCAGAGGTACACCACCAGGCGCAGGTCGAAACGCAGGCCGTTGGCGAACGCCTCGGCCAACGTCGAGACCGGGGTGTTGCCGATCTGATCGCTGTTGTAAACCAGCAGCGCCAGCCTCACCAGGCTGAGCATCAGCATGATCACCAGGCCGCTCAGCAGCGTATAGGCCAGGTGCGATTTGACGGTCGGTTGCAGCGCGCGCGAAGCAGCACGCTGATGACTCAAGGCGTCCGTGTTAGCCATGAATAGGAAGATCCCAAAGATTCAGATTTGAAAGAAACGAAGAGCGAAATAACAAGCCTGCCCTAAACAACCGGGCACTGGGGAGCCATTCGTCGAACAGGCATTTGAGCGCACGAATTGTCGGCAATCGAATGTGAAAATTCTGTTCAGAAACTTGCCACGCTTCATGAAATCGACTACGGCGCCCTAAGGCGCCGTAGTGCAGCATCAATCGTTGCTGGGCTTGTTTACAGCCTGCAGCACGTATTGCGGCAAGGCAAACGCACCGATGTGAATCTCCGGGTTGTAATAACGCGTAACGATTCCACTGCCGGCGAAACGCTGACGCAGGGTTTCCAGCGGCAGTTTGCGGTAACTGGTGTTGGTAGCGCCCCACGCGAAGGTCATTGCACCGCCGATGTAGGTCGGTACCGCGGCCTGGTAGAAGTGCCAATCGGCGAACAGGCTGCGCATGCGGCTTGCGGTGGTTTGAACTTCAGACAACTGCATGAACGGCGTGCCGTTCTGAGTGACCAGAATACCGCCGTCGTTCAGGCAACGGTGGCAGGCCTGGTAGAAGTTCTCGGAGAACAGCACCTCTCCCGGACCGATCGGGTCAGTGGAGTCGGAGATGATGACGTCGAACTTCTCTTCGGTGGTGGCGACGAACCGCATGCCGTCATCAATGACCAGGTTCAGGCGCGGGTCATCGTAGGCACCCTTGGAGTGCTCCGGCAGGAACTCCTTGCACATGTCGACCACAGTACCGTCGATCTCGACCATGGTGATGTGCTCGACGCCACGGTGCTTGGTCACTTCACGCAACATGCCACCGTCACCGCCGCCAATGATCAGTACGCGCCGCGCAGTGCCATGGGCCAGGATCGGGACGTGGGTGAGCATCTCGTGGTAGATGAACTCATCGGCCTCGGTGGTTTGGATCACACCGTCCAGCGCCATCACGCGCCCCATGCGCGGGTTCTCGAAAATCACCAGGTGCTGGTGCTCGGTACGAACCTCGTGCAGCAGCTTGTCCATGCGAAAGCGCTGGCCATAGCCTTCGTACAACGTCTCCAGGTAGTCGCTCATTGCGGGACCTCCAATAAAAGCGGCTGACAACGGGCGCAAACGCACCCGCCATAGAAAAGGGCGCAGTGTACGTTGTCGATCATGACAGGTCGAATATTCGTCGAGGTACCGCAGGCCGCGCAGGCACCTACAGACGGACATTGCCCCGGGGGCCGGCAATCGCCCAGATGATCAGGCCCAGCACCGGCAACAGCAGGATCAGCAGCACCCAGAGCACCTTGGGCCCGGTCCCTACGCTGCTTTTAATCACGTTGATGATTGCCCAGATGTCCAGGGCCAGGATGATCAGGCCAAGAAAGCCATTAAATGTCGAACCCATGATGCCGCTCCTGTGACGGGATGTGTCACTGAGCATAGCCAGCGCTCAACACCCTGGTGTCCACACCGACTTAAACGTGCAAGGCCAGCCGCAGTGCTTCAAGCGACGGCGCGGCGGAAATCCCGACTTCGGCAGACAACTCAAGCACCCGCTCCAGGTCGTTGCCGTAAACCAGCACGACCTGCAATTCATCGTCGAGCGGCTCACTGAAGTCGAGCAACACATAGCCGCCCGCCTCTTTGTTCATGCTGCTCATCTGGATCTGGATGCGGTTGAGTGCGGTCAAGGCTTCAGTCTTGGCCAATTGCTTGGGCTTGATGTTGAACGCCACATCGGGGCCGAAGGAGGCGACGATCTGGGCGAACAGGTCCTGGTAGCTGTCAGCCTGGAACAGCACGGTGTCCGGCAGGCTGCCCACCACAACCCATTCACCCAGGGGAATCGGGAAGGTGTCGTCGTAGTTGATATCGGGGTTGGCGGCCAGAAACCCGGCTGGATCGGCATACGCCTGAGCGGCTTCGTCAGCGATCCGCTCGATGTCATCCTCACGCAGGCAGCCGGAGCTGATTTTGCCGATGAGTTCGACCAGTTGGTTTTTCATGAGGGGCCCCTTACGACGATAAAAGGCGCCAAGGATAACGGTAAACACCCACCGAGGGTTAGCCGGCCAGCGCTTGCAACTGCGTCACGGCGTCCTGTGCGCCCATGGCCTGGGCTGCGCCTAATGCAGTCATGCCCTTGGCATCTGCACGTTTGGGGTCGGCCCCCTGTGCCAGCAGATAGTCCACGATTGCGGTTCGGTTGAACATCGCCGCCATCATCAATGCCGTACGACCATCAGCCGTCGCCGCCTCGACGCTGGCGCCCTGCTCCACCAGCAGTTGCACCATGGCCAGGTCGCCCTTGAATGCGGCACCGGCAAGCGGCAGTTGGCCATTGTTGTTGGCGACGTGCGGATCGGCACCGTGCTGCAACAACATACGCACCGCCTCGACATGGCCATGGTAGCTGGCAAGCATCAACAGGCTGTCGCCTTTGTGGTTGCAGAGATTGGCCGGCAGCCCCTGCTGCAACAAGCGCTCAAAAGCAACGGCATCACCTTGACGGGCGCAATCGAAAACCTGCTCGGCAAAGGCAATGGCTTCGTCGTTGAGTTGTTCGCAAGTGAGTTGGTCGGACATGGGGGGCTCCTGGCTGCCGGAAAAGCCCAAGTCTTGGCCAGCACGGGCTGGGGGTCAACGCGGAATAACGCATGGATGCAACAGAAGAAATCTATTGGTACGCAGGGGTGCCCGCGAGTGCGCGGCGTCTGCATCGCGGGCAAGCCCGGCTCCTACAGGCTGCGCGGGCTCTGTTGGAGCTGGCTTGCCTGCGATGGCGTCGGTGGGGTGCCCGTGAGTTCGCGGTGGCTGCATCGCGGGCAAGCCCGGCTCCTACAGGTTGCGCGGGCTCTGTTGGAGCTGGCTTGCCTGCGATGGCTTCAGCGGGGTGCCCGTGAGTTCGCGGCGTCTGCATCGCGGGCAAGCCCGGCTCCTACAAGCAGGCTGGCCTGCGATGGTGTCGGTGGGGTGCCCGTGAGTGCGCGGTGGCTGCATCGCGGGCAAGCCCGGCTCCTACAAGCAGGCTTGCCTGTGATGCAAAGCGTCAGAACTGGTTTACGTCGATCAAGGCGAAGCTGACTACATTGCTGTGGCCCGCCAGCTCCCCACCCTGGCGTACCAGCCCGCAGGTCGCCATGCCGGCCTGCTGAGCCGCATCCAGTTCTTCGACGATGTCCGAGAGGAACAGGATCTGCTCTGCCGGCAAATCAATCGCCTGGGCGATGGTGCGGTAGGATTGCGCCTCGCGCTTACCACCGGACGTCGTGTCGAAATACCCGCTGAACAGCGGGGTCAGGTCGCCGGCTTCAGAGCAGCCGAAAATCAGCTTCTGCGCCTGAATGGAGCCCGAGGAATACACATACAGGGCATAGCCTTCCTGATGCCAGCGCTTAAGCGCTTCAACCGCATCCGGGTAGACATGCCCCTTGAGCAGCCCCGCCTGATAGCCCTCGGCCCAGACCATGCCTTGCAACGCCTTGAGTGGCGTGGCCTTGCGGTCTTCAGCAATCCACTGCAGCAAGATTTCAATTACCCGCTCAACGTCAGCGGCGGGTTCATTGCTGTCGGTGCGCACAGCCTGCAATTGGGCCGCCACGGCAGGCTCAGCCGCATGGGTACGGACAAAATCGGGCAGGTGCCTGGCCGCGAACGGAAACAGCACGTCGAAGACAAAACTCACCGCGCTGGTAGTGCCTTCAATGTCGGTGAGGATGGCTTTGATAGTCATGCAGGCTCCGGTCAGTCGTCGATACGCGGGAATTGATCGGCGATTTTGTCGCCGGTGAACTGCGCTACCCAACCCTCAGGGTTGTTGAACAGGCGAATGGCAACGAAATGCGGGTTCTCGCCCATGTCAAACCAGTGAGGGGTGCCGGCCGGTACCGAGATCAGGTCGTTCTTCTCGCAGAGCACGGCGTAGACATACTCGTCGATGTGCAGGGTAAACAGGCCTCGCCCGGCGACGAAAAAGCGCACTTCGTCTTCCGCATGGCGGTGTTCATCCAGAAACTTGGCACGCAGTTCGGCCTTCTGCGGGTGATCACTGTTCAGGCTCACCACATCGACGGTGATGTAGCCGCATTCGGTCATCAGCTTGTCGATCTGGACCTGGTAGGCCGCAATCACCTCTTCCTGGCTAGCGCCCGGCTGGATCGGCGCATTGGCGGCCCAACGCTCGAAGCGCACGCCCTGCTCTGCCAGGGTCGAGGCGATGTCCTCAACGTGGGTCAGCACCTTGTTCGGGATGTCCGGGGTGGACTGGTGGTACACGGTCAGGCTGCTCATCAGGGGCAACTCCTAGTTGTAGCGACTCAACGACCGGTAACCGATCGCACTTTCAATTCACACTCGAAGAGGAATTCGAAGGCTTCGACCTGACGCAACGCATCACTCATGCGCGGGCCCCAGGTGTACAGGCCATGGCCACGGATCAGGTAGCCGACGCAGTCGGGGTGCGCCTCAAGCCAGGGCTGAACCTTGGCCGCCAGGCGGGCGATGTCCTGATCGTTCTCGAAAATCGGCACCTGCACCGTCGACTCGTGGGTCGAGATACCACTGAAGGCTTTCTGCAGTTCATAGTCTTCGAACACCAGGTAGTCCCCAGCGGTCACCCGTGACAACACCGTGGCATTGACCGAGTGGGTATGCAGCACAGCCCCGATGTCTGCCCGCCAGGCGTACAACTGGGTATGCAGCAAGGTTTCCGCCGAGGGTTTCTTGCCCGGCTCCAGGCTATTGCCAGCGAGGTCGGTGGCCAGGACATCGTCCACGCCCAGCTGACCTTTGTGCTTGCCGGAGACCGTCAACAGCGCCTGATCCGCCGCCAGGCGGGTGGAATAGTTGCTGCTGGTGGCCGGCGACCAGCCACGGCCATAGAGAAAGCGCCCGGCTTCGATGATTTCCAAGGCCAATTGTTCACGGGTAAGGCTCATGCCCTGTCCTCTTTCATTCGAGTCGCAATGATAACGGCTGCCGCCACGGCAGCGACGCTGGCAATACTAAAGGTTGTAGTGGGGCCCAGCGCATTCCAGCTGTAGCCCGAGTACAAGGCACCCAATGCGCCACCGGTGCCAGCCAATGCGGCATACAACGCCTGCCCCTGCCCTTGCTGGCGCGCCCCGAAGCTGCGCTGCACGAAGGCGATGGCCGCGGCATGAAAACTGCCGAAGGTGGCCGCGTGCATCAACTGCGCGACCAGCAACACGGCCAGGTGCTCGGCGTACTCGCCCAGCAGCATCCAGCGTAACGCTGCCAACAGGAAACTGGCCAGCAGCACCCGGCGCAACGACACCCGCGCCATGATCCAGCTCATGGCCAGAAACATCAGCACCTCGGCCACCACGCCCAACGACCAGAGCAGGCCAATGGTGCCACGGCTGTACCCCAAGTGCTCAAGGTGCAAGGTCAGAAAGGTGTAGTACGGGCCGTGGCTCAATTGCATCAGGGCCACACATGCATAAAAAGCCAGCACGCCGGGGCGAAGCAATTGCCGGATAAACCCCTCGCCAGCATCGCGCACATGCTGCCCGGGCGGGTGTGCATTGGGCACCCACAGGCTGGCCAGGACGATACCGGCCATGATCACGGCCAGCGCCACCGGGTAGATGTCCAGGCTCAGCCATTCGAACAACCGGCCCAACCCGGCAACCGTCAGGATAAAGCCGATTGACCCCCACAAGCGGACCTGGCTGTAGCGTGCGGTCTGCCCCTGCAAGTGTGCCAGGGTAATGACCTCGAACTGCGGCAGCACCGCGTGCCAGAAGAACGCATGCAGGGCCATCACCAACGCCAGCCAGGCGTAGCTCTTATCGATGAAGATCAGCGAAAAACTCGCCAGCGTCGACAACGCACCAAGCCGCACGATCAGCAGGCGCTGGCCGGTGCGATCCCCCAGCCAGCCCCACAGATTCGGCGCCACGCAGCGCATCAGCATGGGGATGGCCACCAACTCGCCGATCCGCGCACTGGAAAACCCCAGGTGATCGAAGTACAGCGCCAGGAATGGCGCTGTCGAACCGAGCAAGGCGAAATAGAACAGATAGAAGCTGGACAGTCGCCAGTAGGGAATCGGCGCCACGGCTCAAGCGGCCATGGCGCGATCGAACACTCGGGGCATTACAACTGGCCCAGTACCGGCGTGCTGACCTTCACATCGGCATTCTGCCCACGGTGACGCAGCAGGTGGTCCATCAGCACGATGGCCATCATCGCCTCGGCAATCGGGGTGGCACGGATGCCTACGCAAGGGTCGTGGCGCCCTTTGGTGATGACGTCGACCGGGTTACCGTCGATATCGATCGAACGGCCCGGGGTGGTGATGCTCGACGTTGGCTTGAGCGCCAGGTGCGCGACAATCGGCTGACCCGAGGAGATCCCGCCCAGAATGCCGCCAGCGTTGTTGCTGAGGAAACCTTCCGGGGTGAGCTCGTCGCGGTGTTCGGTACCGCGCTGGGCCACGCTGGCGAAGCCCGCACCGATCTCCACACCCTTGACTGCGTTGATGCTCATCAGTGCATGAGCCAGCTCGGCATCCAGGCGATCAAAGATCGGCTCGCCCAGGCCAGGCATGACGCCTTCGGCGACAACGGTGATTTTCGCCCCGACCGAGTCCTGATCGCGACGCAACTGGTCCATGTAGGCTTCCAGCTCTGGCACTTTGTCCGGGTCTGGGCTGAAGAACGCGTTCTGCTCAACCGACTCCCAGGTCTTGAAGGGGATTTCAATCGGCCCCAACTGGCTCATGTAGCCACGAATGGTGATGCCCTGGCTGGCCAGGTACTTCTTGGCGATGGCACCGGCGGCCACCCGCATCGCGGTTTCGCGCGCCGAGCTACGGCCACCGCCACGGTAGTCACGTACACCGTACTTGTGGTGGTAGGTGTAATCGGCATGCGCCGGGCGGAACAGGTCCTTGATCGCCGAGTAGTCCTTGGACTTCTGGTCGGTGTTGCGGATCAACAGGCCAATTGCGCAGCCGGTGGTACGGCCTTCGAAAACGCCAGAGAGGATTTCGACTTCGTCGTCTTCCTGACGTTGCGTGGTGTGGCGGCTGGTGCCAGGCTTGCGCCGGTCCAGGTCGTGTTGCAGGTCGGCCAGCGAAAGCTCGAGGCCCGGCGGGCAGCCGTCGACAATGGCGACCAACGCCGGACCATGGCTTTCGCCAGCGGTGGTGACAGTGAACAGCTTGCCATAGGTATTGCCGGACATGCAGGACGCTCCGCGAATCAGCCTGATTTGAACAAGGCCGCCAGTATACGCACGCTAACCGGCGAGTTCATCCCTGTTGGCGAACCTTCTAGCCCGGTGTTTGTCCAACTTTCATCTTTCCAGCAGCGGCCCTGTAATGTTACGCGCCCTCACCCTGCTTCTTCTGTGCCTCAGCAGCCTCGCCCAAGCGGCGGCCCCCAGCGTTCTACAGCGGCCCCTGGACCTCGATACAGGTGCCGGCATCCTGCGGGGCAGCCTGCTGCTGCCCCGCAGCGAGCGACCGCCGCCCGTGGTGTTGATCATTGCCGGCTCAGGCCCGACCGATCGCGACGGCAACAACCCCAACGGGGCTCACACCGACAACCTCAAACGCCTGGCGCTGCTGCTCGCACGCAACAATATCGCCAGCGTGCGCTATGACAAACGCGGCGTTGCCGCCAGCCTGGAGGCGGCACCCGACGAACGTGACCTGAGCGTCGAGGGTTATGTTGCCGATGCCGTAGCCTGGGGCCGTGCGCTCAACGCCGACCCACGCTTCGGCCCGCTGGTGTTGCTGGGCCACAGCGAAGGTGCATTGATCGCCAGCCTCGCGGCCGAACCGGCCGGGGCCAGTGCAGTAATTGCCGTGGCTGGCAGCGGGCGCCCGGTGCATGACGTGCTGCATGCGCAGATTGCCGAGCGCGTACCTGATCGTTACCAAGCACGGGCCCAGGCGATCATCGACCAGCTCAAAGCCGGCCATACATCGAGCGACGTGCCCCCGCCCTTGCAGGACATTCTGCGCCCCAGCGTTCAACCCTATTTGATTTCACTGTTCCGGCAAGACCCGGCGGCCGCCTTTGCCCGTCTGAAAATCCCGGCGCTGATCGTGCAAGGCAACCATGACGTGCAGGTCAGTGTCGCCGATGCCCTGCGCCTGAAGGCCGCCAAACCCGATGCCGAACTGGCACTGATCGAGGGCATGAACCATATGCTGCGGATCGCCCCGGCTGACGTGCACCAACAACAGCAAAGCTACCTCAACCCGGCCCTGCCACTGGCCAGCGCACTGGGCGAGAGAATTGTCGAGTTTATTCGTCGATTGCCGGCAGCTTGAGCAGAAGTTCCGGAAAAATGCACTCCAGTCCAGGCCAACCCTGCCGATAAGCCGGTGCTGGCATCCGAATTACGGCCAGCCTGCTGCGCACAAGAGGATTGCCGTGATGACCGATGCCCCACCCCAGGATGCCCCCGAAGCAAACGCCGAAACGGCCGCTCCAGAACCTGCCCCGCTGCCGTGGGAAGACCTGAAGCCGGAGCACTTTCGCATGCTGCGCCTGGCCCCGCTGCCGACCGACCGGGCCACCGGTGCGCGGCCCTTGCGTTTCGTCCAGTACGGCTATGCCGAACGGCACAGCAAGACGCACAGCCTGCTGCGCATGGAGATTCGTCTGCCTGGGCAAAAAGTGCGCAAGGAGCAGAATCGCCTCGACATCCGCGTCGACCATGAGACGCACCACGTGAGCTTCGGCCCTGACAGTGGCCTGCAGATGGAGCCACTGAACCGTGGCCTCGGGCGTTTTCTGCTGGCTCAGGGGGTGCAGTGGGCACAACACAAGTGGTCGCACTACCGGATCGAGGGTGCGGCACTCCCGAGCAAGGACGCGCTGAACGAAGACACCCGCCAACGCCGTGACCATGTGCTGAAAAACGTCGGGCTGGAGGTCGAATACGCCGATGTCCAGCACATGAAAGGCCGCTACCTGGAAGTGCAGGTGGGTGAGCTCAAGGGTGGCTGGAACAACGAGAAGGTCCAACAGGTCGAGATCATCGAGGCTGCGGGCATGCTCCAGCAGGCCGAACAGACCCTGCAGGAAAAAGAAACGCAACTGCGTGAGCGGGACGAGCGCGTGAACAAATACAAGCGCGAGGACAGCGGCCTGCGCTTCACCATCACCTGCCTGGTCGCCTTCGCCGTGTTCCAGGCCGGGCTGCTGATCTGGATTGCAACCCACCGCTGACAACCTGCAGGTGCTATCGCTGGCAAGCACCCCACCGTACTTGTGGGGTTTGGCTTGCCAACGATACAGACGCCGCTAGCGCTTACACCCGCGAAGCAAACAGCGCCTGATGCTCACGGCACTGCTGCGCCGTCAGCATGAATACGCCGTGACCACCGCGCTCGAAGTCCAGCCAGGCAAAATCCACCTCGGGGTACAAGGCCGACAGGTGCACCTGGCTGTTGCCCACTTCGACAATCAACAAGCCCTTTTCGGTCAGGTGATCCGCCGCTTCAGCCAGCATCCGCCGGACCAGGTCCAGGCCATCGTCGCCACAGGCAAGGCCCAGTTCCGGCTCATGGTGGTACTCCTGCGGCATGTCGGCGAAGTCTTCGGCATCGACATACGGCGGGTTGGACAGGATCAGGTCGAAACGCTGCCCCGGCAGCCCCTCGAAGCCATCGCCCTGAACCGTAAAGACGCGCTCTTCCAGGCCATGACGCTCGATGTTCTGATTGGCGACTTCCAAGGCCTCGAAGGACAGGTCGGCCAGCACCACTTCAGCGTCCGGGAACACTTCGGCACTGACGATACCAATGCAGCCAGAGCCGGTGCACAGGTCGAGAATGCGCTGCGGCTCTGCCGCCAACCATGGTTCGAAACGCTTTTCGATCAACTCGCCAATGGGTGAACGCGGAATCAGTACACGCTCGTCGACGATGAACGACATACCGCAGAACCATGCCTCACCCAACAGGTAAGCCGTCGGAACGCGGTCTTCGATACGACGCTTGAGCAGTGCCTGAAGGTGCGCCACTTCCTCGTCTTCGAGGCGGCAGTCAAGGTAGCTGTCGGCCACTTCCCATGGCAGGTGAACTGCGCCCAGCACCAGCAGGCGCGCCTCGTCCCAGGCGTTGTCGGCGCCATGGCCGAAGAACAGCTCCTTCTCGTGAAAACGGCTGACAGCCCAACGAATATGGTCGCGCAGGGTGCGCAGGCGGGAAGTGGTCACGGTAGACTCCTAGAGAAACGACCGGCGATTCTAACAGCCTGGCCAGGAATATGGCTGCCCATGACGTTTTAAGCGATTGACCAACATGGCTGCAGGCCACTAACCACGCCGCTTGTACGCTAAGCGATTCACATCTGCGTCCAAGCAGGGGAGAATAGGCAAAAAGCCCTATCCAAAGGAGCCCCTGATGTCCGTTCCAATGACGATGTTCCACCTCAGCGGTCGCGGTTATCCGCCGGCCAAGCTGAGTAACGCCAGCCTGGTGATTATCGATGCGCAGAAAGAGTACCTGAGTGGTCCTCTGGCGCTGTCAGGCATGGACGAAGCCGTGGCCAACATCGGCAAACTGCTCGACGCGGCGCGCAAGGCCGGCCGACCAGTGATTCACGTACGCCACCTCGGTACGGTTGGCGGCCTGTTCGACCCACAGGGCGAACGTGGCGAGTTCATCCCCGGCCTCGAGCCACAGGGCGATGAAGTCATCATCGAAAAACGCATGCCTAACGCGTTCAAGAACACCAAGCTTCATGAAGAACTGCAGAAACTCGGTCATCTGGACCTGATTGTCTGCGGTTTCATGAGCCACTCCAGCGTCAGCACCACCGTACGTCGGGCCAAGGACTACGGCTACCGCTGCACCCTGGTCGAAGATGCCTGCACCACCCGCGACCTGCCCTTCAAGGGCGGCGTGATACCCGCAGCGCAGATCCAGCAAAGTGAAATGGCTATCATGGCCGACAACTTTGCCTGCGTGACCCAAGTCGCTAGCCTGATTTGACCTGACAGCTGGCGGAACCACATCGGTACTTTCAGGTCGAAGGCCCGATATCCATAGAGGAAATCGGAATGAAGTTATCCGATGGTTTCGACGCCAAGCGCCTTCGCTCACGCGAACCGCGTAATTGGTCAATGCGTTTTGCGGCTGCCTTTTCGGCCCTGCTGGCGACCCTTGGCGTACTGCTGGCGATGGCTGGCACCGCCAGCCTGTTGGGCCATGCATCCGCCTTGGGCGAGCTGACCAACAACCGAGCCGCGGCGGCTGTCATCGTCGGCGCGGGCGTGTTGCTGCTGTGGCTGGGCGTATGGCTGTGGCGCCGTTGCCGGGCACGGCTGCGGCGTGGCCGGGAACTCAACCTGGCGCCACACTTGATGAAAAAGCACGATTGAATTAACGAGACGCGGGGAGTCGCGTAAACTGCGCCGCCCAGGCGGAGGCTTACATGCAAGACGACGATTTTTCCCTGTTCAAGAGCGAAGTGCGCGGCGTCAAGCCGATCAAGCATGATCGCGCCGAGATTGGCAAACCCAAGGCCGACCGCAAGCAATTGGCCGGCCTGCGCCAAGCGGCGACCGTGCGCAGCGACCAGACAATAGTCGACGGGCTTTCCGACCAGTTCGTGATCGATGTCGGCCCGGAAGATGACCTGCACTGGAGCCGTGACGGAGTCCAGGAAAGCCAGATGCGCAAGCTCAAGCTTGGGCAGATCGCCTTTGAGGGCAGCCTCGACCTGCATGGCATGAGCGTGGAAAAAGCCCGGGAAACCCTCTGGGACTTCCTCGCCGAAGCCACCCGCTTCGAAGTGCGCTGTGTACGGGTCACCCACGGCAAGGCGGTACGCCTGGATGGCAAGCGGCCAATGATCAAGAGCCACGTCAACACCTGGCTGCGTCAACATCCGCAGGTGCTGGGTTTCACCTCCTGTCAGGCCCGTCACGGCGGCACTGGCGCAGTGTATGTCATGCTCAAACGTACCATGCTCGAAGGCCGCGACGAGTAAGCTGTGCTTGCAGCGCCGCCGCCGCCGCCGTACCCTTCGCGTTTGCGATTATTCCCCACAGGTAGATCCATGTCCCTGGAACAGAACTACACCGCGATCCTCGGCCAACTGGGCGAGGATGTCTCCCGCGAGGGCCTGCTCGACACGCCCAAGCGTGCCGCGAAGGCCATGCAGTACCTTTGCCGCGGTTATTCCCAAACCCTGGAAGAGGTGACCAACGGAGCGCTGTTCAGCTCCGACAACAGCGAAATGGTCCTGGTCAAGGACATCGAGCTGTACTCGCTGTGCGAGCACCACCTGCTGCCGTTCATCGGCAAGGCGCATGTTGCCTACATCCCGTCTGGCAAGGTGCTGGGCCTGTCGAAAGTCGCGCGTATCGTCGACATGTACGCCCGCCGCCTGCAGATCCAGGAAAACCTCAGCCGCCAGATCGCCGATGCTGTCCAGCAAGTGACTGGTGCCCTCGGCGTGGCCGTGGTCATTGAAGCCAAGCACATGTGCATGATGATGCGCGGCGTAGAAAAGCAGAACTCGTCCATGGTCACCTCGGTGATGCTGGGTGAGTTCCGCGAAAATTCCGCCACCCGCAGCGAGTTCCTCAACCTGATCAAATGATCGGTTGTACACCTTCAAGCCGACCTCACGGGGTCGGCTTTTTATTATGAGATGCCGTCATGATCGTCAAAGCCCTTCGCATTGGCCTCGGCCAACTGATCGTCGTTCTCGACCTGATCACCCGCCCGCGCAAACTCAAGCGTGACCCAGCCGCACAAGCCAAGATCGAACAGCATGCAAAAGGCCTGAGCCTGTATCAGTTCCACGCCTGCCCCTTCTGCGTGAAGACCCGCCGCACCCTGCACCGCCTGAACGTGCCAGTGGCCCTGCGTGATGCAAAGAACGACGAACAGCATCGCCAGGCCCTGCTGGAAGGTGGCGGCAAGATCAAAGTGCCGTGCCTGCGCATCGAAGAAGACGGCAAGACCACCTGGATGTATGAATCCAAGGCGATCATCGCGTACCTGGATCAGCGCTTCTCAGCAGCCTGAGGCGACGCCATCGCAGGCAAGCCAGCTCCAACAGAGCCCGCATAACCCACATGCCCTGCGCGGCCCACGGTGGCAGGCGCCGCGACTTCAGATAGTTAGCCCGGCATGGTCACATGGCGAGGATGGCTGGCCACGCGCTTGAGCCATGCCTGGATCGCCGGGTAACCAGAAAGGTCGAAGCCGCCTTCATGGGCGACATGGGTGTAGGCATACAAGGCCACGTCGGCTATCGAATACTTATCGCCCACCAGATAAGGCGTTAGCTGCAGCTGCTTCTCCATCACCCGCAGCGCCTTGTGCCCACCTTTTTGCAGCTTCTTGTACTCGTCCAGCCGGTCTTCAGGCAGCCTCAGGTAGAACTGGATGAAACGCGCCACGGCCAGGTAAGGCTCATGGCTGTACTGCTCGAAAAACTGCCATTGAAGCACCTGGGTTCGCAGGCGCGGCTCGGTGGGCAAATACTCCGTACCGTCCGCGAGGAAGTTCAAAATGGCGTTGGACTCCCACAGGCAGGTGCCGTCCTCAAGCTCCAGCACCGGCACCTTGCCGTTGGGGTTCTTGGCGAGAAACTCGGGGGTCTCGGTGTCGCCATTGAGGATGTTGATAGGGTGCCACTCATAGGGCAGGTTCAGCAGGTGGAGCATCAGCTTGATCTTGTAGCAGTTGCCCGACTGGTAATCACCATAGACCTTGTACATTTCCCCTCCCCATTTGAGTGCTGAAACGAAACTGTCTGCAATCGTTGGTGACTGTACGGCCAAATGCAACGATTGCTGTACTGCAAACATCGAGGTGGTGCAGGTTAGTCTGAAAAATCTGCTTACACACGAACAAGGACTGCCCGCATGACCGACGCCACTTCTGCGCACCTGCGCCCACTGGCCGATTCTTCCCCCTCCGCAGTGGTCGCCGGCTTTATCGCCATGCTCACCGGCTACACCAGTTCATTGGTGTTGATGTTCCAGGCGGGTCAGGCGGCTGGGCTTAGCAGCGGGCAGATTTCTTCCTGGATCTGGGCCCTGTCGATTGGCATGGCGGTTTGCAGCATCGGCCTGTCGTTACGCTACCGCACACCGGTGACCATCGCCTGGTCAACCCCGGGGGCAGCGTTGTTGATTACCAGCCTGGGCGGCGTCAGCTATGGCGAAGCCATCGGCGCCTACATCACCTGCGCCGTGCTGGTAGTGATCTGCGGCCTGACCGGGAGCTTCGAGCGCTTGGTCAAGCGCATCCCTGCCTCGTTGGCGTCGGCCTTGCTGGCGGGCATTCTGTTCAAGATCGGCAGCGAGATTTTCATTGCAGCCCAGCACCGCACCCTGCTGGTACTGGGGATGTTCTTCAGCTACCTGGTGATCAAGCGCCTTTCGCCTCGCTATGCGGTGCTCGCGGCCTTGCTGGTGGGTACGGCGCTGTCCGGCGCCCTTGGCCTGCTGGATTTCAGCGGCTTCAGCCTGGAAGTGGCAACGCCGGTGTGGACAACCCCGTCCTTCTCACTCGCCGCCACCATCAGCATTGGTATCCCGCTGTTTGTCGTCGCCATGACGTCGCAAAACATGCCAGGTATCGCTGTGCTGCGCGCCGATGGTTATCAAGTGCCAGCCTCGCCACTGATCACGGTCACTGGCCTGGCCTCGCTGGTGCTAGCACCATTCGGCTCGCACGGCATCAACCTCGCAGCCATCAGCGCGGCGATCTGCACCGGCCCGCACGCGCATGAAGACCCGAGCAAGCGCTACACCGCCGCCGTCTGGTGCGGGATTTTCTACGGTATTGCCGGGGTATTCGGGGCGACGTTGGCGGCCTTGTTCGCGGCGCTGCCCAAGGAGCTGGTGCTGTCGATTGCCGCCCTGGCGCTGTTTGGCTCGATCATGAACGGGTTGACCGTGGCCATGAACGAAGCCAAGGAGCGTGAAGCAGCACTGATCACCTTTATGGTCACCGCCTCGGGCTTCACGCTGTTTTCCGTGGGTTCGGCGTTCTGGGGGATCGTGGCCGGGGTGCTGACGCTAATGATTCTGAACTGGCGCAAGGCCGCCTGAGCGCAGCGGCCTTAGGTGGGCAGCACCAGCCCTCACAAGCGGAAGTGCCCAACCATCCCTTTCAACTCGGTGCCCAGCTGTGCCAGTTCAATACTTGAACTGGCATTGCCCTGCATGGCCAGCGCGGACTGATCAGCACTGCAGCGAATGTTGCTGACGCTACGGTTGATCTCCTCCGCCACCGAACTCTGCTGCTCGGCAGCGGCGGCAATCTGCTGATTCATCTGCTGAATCAACGACACTGCAGCCGCAATACTGCCCAAGGCACTCTCCGTCTGCAGTGCATCGGCAACCGCCAGCTTGACCAGCTCACCACTGCCCTGAATCTGTTCAACCGAAGCCTGGGCGTTACTGCGCAGGCTGCTGACCAACCGCTCGATTTCTTCGGTGGACTGCTGGGTACGCTTGGCCAGTGCCCGCACCTCATCCGCGACCACCGCAAAACCACGCCCCTGCTCGCCTGCCCGTGCGGCTTCGATGGCCGCGTTGAGCGCCAGCAGGTTGGTCTGCTCCGCCACGCTCTTGATCACCTCGAGCACCTTGCCGATGTTCTGCACCTCGGCACTCAAGCGCTCGATGCCTTCACTGGCCGACGTAGAAGCACTGGCCAACGCCTCGATACGCTGCATGCTCTGGCGCACCACCTGATGGCCGCTCTCAACCTTGTCATCCGCCGCCTGGGCCGCTTGAGCGGCTTCTTCGGCATTGCGGGCCACATCGTGAACGGTCGCGGTCATCTGGTGCATGGCCGTGGCAACCTGTTCCGTTTCCTCCTTCTGGCTGCTGACCTCACGGTTAGTCTGCTCGGTGACGGCCGACAACGACTGAGCATTGCCGGCCAACTGCTCGATACCTACCTGCAACCCACTGACGATACCCGCCAGGCCACTGCCCATCTGCTGCATGGCCAGAAGCAACTGGCCCACCTCATCATGCCGATCAACGGCAATGTCGCCGCTCAAATCGCCAGCAGCGATCTGCTGAGCACGGCCAATCACCCGGCGCAGCGGCCCAACGATTGCCCGCGTAATCAACCATGCGGCAACAACACCGACCACCAGCGCCAACACTGAAGCGGCAATAATCAGCCAGGTGTTGCGCCCAAGCTCAGCCTGCATGGCCGCTTCTTCGGCGGTCGACGCCTGATCGACCTGCGCCATGACCTGCTCGGCGCGCTGCTGCAGCTGCTGTTTAAGTTGTTGTTCGCGGGCCAGCAGGTCGGTGTATTCGCCGAGCTTCTCACCAAAGCTGGCAATATGGGTGGCCACCTCCGTGAGCACGGCCTGGTAACCGGCATCCTGCACACTGCCCTTCAATTGCGCGACCAGCGCTGCCGCTTGTTCCGCCTGCTCGATACGCCCCTGACGAACGTCCTCTGCGCCCTTGCGGCTCTGCTCCAGACGTACCCGGGCCTCGTCCATGGCCAGCAGCATCAGCCGCGCCACCTGGGCGACCTGACCGGCCTGCTCAACGAACTCCGCCCCTCGCGTGCCCTGTGAGTCTTTCAGGGTCCAGGTGCCGTCATCCGCGAGCCCGGCTTGCAAGACGTCAAGGTTGTTGGCCACGCTGGAAACCGACCAATTGGCCATGTCCAGCGCCAGCTCCTTGGCCTGAGTCAACTCGACGACCTGGTCGAATGCCTGGCGATAGGCAAGCAGTGACGGTTCGACACTCGCGCTGGCCAGCTGCGGCAGTTCACGGGCCTGCGCCTGCAAAACCTCCACCCCTTGGTGCAAGGCTTCAACCGCCTTGGGATCGGACGTCAGCGCGTAGGTCTGCTCACGCAGGCGTACCTGCAACAACGCATCGTTGACCGCAGTCATTTGCTTGAGGCCATCGAAACGTTTGCCAACGCCAAACAACGCAGCAACACCCAGCCCCGCCACCAGCGTCGTCAACAACAACACCAGGCTAAACCCAAGGCCCATCTTGCGAGCCATTCCCCAATTGGCAAAACCACCCTTGCTGGCCGAATTCATTGCGCCCCGCTCCCCTGCTGCCATCCCGGAAACCCCGGAAAATCCCCAGGACGCAGAGTGGCAATCACGCAAGCCGCCGCACAAGCCTTTGGCGTCGGAATAATGGCAAAAAGCTAGGTGTGCGTCGTTTTCAGTAACCTGAAGGTCGCGCTGAAGATGCCTGGGTTACTGCCTGAAAATACCCGCAGTACGTGACAGGCCACATTCGGCAAACAGCCCTTCAGGCTCAATCACCCAGATCAATCATCGAGTATTTCGCCAAACGCTAACCCTTGCCGATAAAGCCCGCAGGGGCTATGAACAGGCTTGACCTTTTCATTAGAGAACGACGCCATGCCCGCCTTGAACAACCGCCGTTTCCTGCTCGCCAAACGCCCAGTGGGCGCCGTGACGCGGGATGACTTCACCTTTGAGCAGGTGCCCGTCGACGAACCGGCAGACGGCCAGGTGCTGGTCAAAAACCTCTACCTGTCACTAGACCCGGCCATGCGCGGCTGGATGAATGAGGGCAAGTCCTACATTCCACCAGTGGCACTCGGTGAAGTGATGCGCGCCCTGGGCGTTGGTGAAGTGATCGCCTCCAAACACCCCGACTTCGCCGTGGGCGACTACGTCAACGGCGCACTCGGCGTACAAGACTACTTCCTCGGGGCGCCCAAAGGCTTCTACACCATCGATCCACGGCTGGCACCGCTGCCGCGCTACCTGTCGGCACTGGGCATGACCGGCATGACCGCCTACTTCGCTCTGCTGGACGTTGGCGCACCCAAGGCCGGTGAAACCGTGGTGATATCCGGCGCGGCCGGTGCGGTCGGCAGCATCGCCGGGCAGATCGCCAAACTCAAAGGGTGCCGCGTGGTCGGTATTGCCGGTGGGCAGGAGAAGTGCCGCTACCTGATCGATGAGCTGGGCTTCGACGGCGTCATTGACTACAAAGCCGAAGACGTCCTCGAAGGCCTCAAGCGCGAGTGCCCCAAGGGTGTGGATATCTATTTCGACAACGTTGGTGGCGACATCCTGGATGCCGTGCTCACCCGCCTGAACTTCAAGGCGCGGGTGGTGATTTGCGGCGCCATCAGCCAGTACAACAACAAGCAGGCGGTCAAAGGGCCGGCCAACTACCTGTCGCTACTGGTGAATCGGGCACGGATGGAAGGCTTTGTGGTGATGGACCACGCCCCGCAGTTTGCCGCCGCCGCGCAGGAAATCGCCGGCTGGCTGGCCACCGGCATGCTGAAAAGCCGGGAGGACGTGGTCGAAGGGCTGGAAACCTTCCCCGAAACCCTGTTGAAGCTGTTTAACGGGGAAAATTTCGGCAAGCTGGTGCTTAAGCCCTGATCTCGGCAACCACGTCGGCCAGCGCCTTGGCTGGATCGGCGGCCTGGCTGATCGGACGACCGATCACCAGGTAGTCGGAGCCGGCATCCAGCGCCTGACGAGGTGTCAGGATACGGCGCTGGTCATCCTGAGCGCTGCCCGCAGGGCGGATACCCGGGGTGACCAGTTGCAGCGACGGGTGAGCCGCCTTCAGCGCCGGGGCTTCCAGAGCCGAGCAGACCAGGCCGTCCATACCGGCCTTCTCGGCCAGCGCAGCCAGGCGCAGCACCTGCTCTTGCGGCTCGATGTCCAGACCGATGCCGGCCAGGTCTTCGCGCTCCATGCTGGTGAGCACGGTAACACCAATCAGCAGCGGCTGCGGGCCGCTGCGCTTGGCCAGCACGTCACGGCAGGCCGCCATCATGCGCAGGCCACCGGAGCAATGCACGTTCACCATCCACACGCCCATTTCGGCAGCCGCTTTGACAGCCATTGCGGTGGTGTTCGGAATGTCGTGGAATTTCAGGTCGAGAAACACCTCGAAGCCTTTTTCACACAGGCTCTCGACGATGCCCGAAGCGCTGCTGGTGAACAGCTCCTTACCGACTTTGACCCGGCACAGGCTAGGGTCCAGCTGATCGGCCAGCTTCAGGGCGGCGTCACGGGAGGGGAAATCCAGGGCGACGATAATAGGCGTCTGGCAGACGGACATGGGCAAGTCTCTTGGCAAGTCGAAATCGGCGCGCATTGTAGCCGATGCAGCGGTGCAAGGGGGCCAACTGATGACGAATTCGCCGTCAACCCGCTCGCCCTCTTATACTTCAGGTACTACACCCAACACTGGACAAGGAGCACCCCATGCCTTGGTATGCCTGGTTGATCCTGGTGGTTGCCCTTGGCTCCATCATAGGCGGCCTGATGCTGCTGCGCGACACCGCACAAAAACTGCCGCTGACCGAAGAACAGCTCAAGCGCATTCACGAACGCAACGCCGAAATGGACGCCAAAGACGCCAAGGACCGCTAAACATACGGGACCGAGCCCGCCCGAAAAAATAGACTGCCCACCAAGGGTTGGATTTGTGTCCAATTTCTCGGAGGCAGTCCAAAAAGTAGGAGCGGGCTTGCCCGCGATGGAAGGCAACACCTCCCCAGCGCCAAACGCTCACAACGCCGCGCCGACACATCCGCCCCACTCCCGATCAGTTAACCGTCAACTTATCGCGATTGCGCTCCAGCAGCGCTTTGCCAATACCCTTGACCTCCAGCAGCTCATCAACCGACGCAAAGTCCCCGTGAGCCTCACGGTAGGCGACGATAGCCTCGGCCTTGGCTTTACCGATACCGGTCAATTCACTTTGCAGGGCAGCGGCACTGGCTTTATTCAAATCAACCTTACCCACGCTTTGCTCAACAACAACCTGAGCGACAGGCTGGGCCGGGGCAGTTGGCGCCGCCGACGCGGGCAATGAAAAGGTCGCGAACAGGGCTAACAGCAGAGAGGACAAGTACATATGGCGCATAAGGTGACACTCCTTAGGTCGTTTGCTTGCTGAGGCAGCTTTTCCTTGGCTGCCCCTGAAACCTAGCCCCTGGGTACCGTGCGTCAAACGCGATAAGCCGAGGATTTTTTACTAAATTCGACAACGCGTTCGCCCCCAGCCTTGCCTGCATACCTCAACAGACACCCACCCAAACGAATGCAAAATTCGTAAAGGAAATGTAAAAAAAATGTAAAAAAACCTAAAAATGCTATGTTCCTCAGTCACATGGCATTTTGATATAGGGCTTCAAACGTGGGCAGGGATGCGAAACAACTGGTCAAGGACTTCCCTTTTACCTACACCCATCAGCGCTCGACCCTGCACTTCAGCACGCCGATTACGCCCCGTGTGGCTGACGCGATGAAACATTTGCTAAACCAGGCACGCCAAGACAAACGCGTGAGTGCGCCGGTACTCAGCAGCGGTTGCCGCCTGTTCGCAAAACGCCAGCCCATCGACACCTTCAAGAAAAAAATACGTATCGCCAGAGGCCGCGCCAAACGTTGCGGCATGTATGACTGGCCCATAGAAGAGTTGATGAACACGGCTGAAGCCCAACGGCGCGGTGTACGCGTGCCGTCGTTGATCGCCTTTGGCTACACCCGCTCGCCTGTGGGGCTGGCAAACGACGTGATCATCATCACCGAGCTACTGCCCGACCACACCGATGGCCTGGAATGGGTGAATGCCAACTCTCATGGGGTTGAACACCTCATCGCAAAAACGTTCGAATTGCTGCACGCCCTGAACAGCAAAGGCATCATCCACATGGACCTGTGGGCCGCGAATGTGATGCTCGCCAACACCGGCGACGCCCCTGCCCATGCCATCGACCTTGAAAACTGCTTCCTGAGATCGCCCGACGACCTGAGCGAAACCCTGGGCTTTCAGTTTGGCTTTTTCTACCACCGGGAAATTTATCGGTTCATCACAGAAGCGCGGTATGACGCGCTGGTGTATGACGCGCTGAACGCGTACCCAGCTGTGGATAAGTCACGGTTTGCCGAGGTGTACGAGGAGAGCAAGCACCAGCATATTGGGCGCAAGGAACGGCGGGGATGGTTCGTTATTAATAAAAAAGAAAAGAATAAATCTAGAAAATTCTAAGCCCAACAGTAACCCCAAACGCATACAATAAAAACCTAAACATGACCTAAAGGCATGAGGTCTCGCCATCACCCTAAACTATTCCATATAGCGCCACCCAATACAACAGACAAGTACACACTCGCAATCCAGCACAAATAACGTATAACAACCTACAGAATTTTATTAACGTAAAATTTCACCGCAGTGGCCTGCACGCCAGCGAGAAAGCAAATAACCAAACACCAAACTTCGCCGACATTAATACCCCCAACACAAAATCAAAGCTTTAAGCTCAACATCAAGTGCAAAGACCAGTGCAAACACACCGCAACCACGCCCTAAACTAAAAGCAAAAACGCAATACATAACATATTACGCATTGCGACATAGACAGCCAATTAACCGTCGCACAACTATAAATAAAATTTAAAATATTCAGACTCCCACACAAAGCATCTTGCACATCAGCAGCAAATTAACATAGGCGCCAAATGTGAGCCTTAGTCGCCAAACAATACATCCCATATAACCAACGACACGCAGATTTCTTGTTCCTTTTTTTTATTTTGGCTACACACGACACATGAACTATGCCTTATAAAACATAGTGATGAATCCAAAATCAGTCGCACCGACTGGCACGCCTTCAGCCGTGCAATGAGGCTACTCATTTCGTGAAGCTCAAATGACGCTCAATATGAGCGAATCGCAAGAAAGCTTCTCGCAGCTTTCAAACACCGCTATGAGGGCTAAAGGTGGGCCGAGCCTCCAGCGGAGGGTATAGCTAAGTAGCCCGCAATGGATCGCTTGACCGAGCTCGGCCAGAAACGAGTCTTTACAGATTGCTTGCTACTCCAGAACGCCCGCCATCATCAAAGGCCACTTGCCCCGCCGAAAATTCGATTAATAGAGTTGGCCCGCTTTACCATCCTGCGGGAAGTCTTTTGCAGGATTTCCCCTGATGAAAATGATATCTTAGGGGTTTAGGACAAACGCGGAAGCGCTCAATTACTATTGACTCCCGCCAGACGGTATGCTATAGCGCTGCTGTTTGACTTGAGAGGAAATGCTTTGAAAGAGACCTCATTAGTATTAGTGACTGGTGGTGCAGGTTATATAGGGTCGCACATAACTCTCTCTCTACTTGAGGCAGGGCATGGCGTTGTTGTCTTTGATAATCTTTCTAACAGCTCAGCCGAATCCATTTCTCGCATTGAAAAAATTTGCGGAAAAAAGCCGCACTTTGTAATGGGCGATATTCGTGACAAACAAGCCTTATCAAACCTATTTAACAGATATCATATTGACTCCGTTATACACTGCGCCGGACTTAAGGCTGTAGGGGAAAGTGTTAAGGACCCCCTAACCTACTTCTCAAACAATTTAGTAGGTAGCGTTACACTTTTAGAGGCAATGGCACGCGCAAATATTTTTCGTTTGGTTTTTAGCTCCTCAGCCACGGTATATGGGGACTCCCCAAATATGCCAGTAAATGAAAAGCATCCAACAGCAGCTCCAACAAACCCATATGGCCGCTCAAAGCTAATGGTAGAGGATGTTCTTCGCGATTTAGCCACATCGGACCAGCGATGGAGCATTGCGACAGCCCGTTATTTTAACCCTATCGGGGCACACTCAAGCGGGCTGATTGGTGAAGCACCTAACGGCATTCCCAACAATCTAGTTCCATACATCAGTCAAGTTGCCATTGGAAAATTGAAAAAGCTTCAAATATTCGGCGGTGACTATCCAACACCAGATGGTACAGGAGTAAGGGATTACATTCATGTCATGGACTTGGCACAAGGGCATTTAAAAGCACTACATGCAATAAGCTTGAAAAACGGATTAAATATTTGGAACTTCGGCTCTGGCAAAGGTTATAGCGTGCTAGAACTCTTAGATGCCTTTGAAAATGCAAGTGGCAAAAAAATTCCCTACGATATCGTTGCTCGTAGAGCTGGGGACATACCAAAGTGCTGGGCGAATACAGACAAAGCACGACAAGAACTAGGCTGGCGGGCCGAAAAGAACTTAAATGATATGATGATTGATACTTGGCGATGGCAAAAAAACAATCCAACAGGATACAACTAATTCGAGCATATTAAAAATTATGCGAAAAATAATTTTGCAGAACAAGCTACTGGAATAATATTCCACGATGGAGTTAGAGCACGATGCTAATTTATGAATTTTTGACGTCCAGTCACGTGAGGAAAACTGAGCACTCTGTGACCATAGACATGAAAATTATGAGCTATCACTCTACAACCTCAAGAGATTTTCTTGCAGCGTGTCGCTCCAAAACTTAATAATTATTCGCTCTTTGGAGTTATTATAAAAGCCATGCAAGTAATTCGACGCTACCAGCCGACTTTTGCAGAGCGTTACCCGGTGCCACTTTTTGTAGCACTCTTGGATATGACCATTGTCTTTCTTGGGGGACTACTAGCGCATTTGTACAGATTTGGTACCTTTGAGTTATTAGAGCGTTACAGCACTGCAACGCTGGTAAGCAGTGTTGTCGTGGTACTTTGCTTGTCTCTAGGGGGAGTTTATGGATCTCAACGCGGACACTCTTTAGGACGTCAACTAAGCATAGTGGTAGTTTGCTGGCTAGCTGCAGCAGGCACCCTCCTGTCCATTTCATTCTTTCTAAAGCTGTCAGAAAGTTACTCTCGCATATGGTTTACAGCAATGCTGATAATAGGGGGTTCGTTGTGCCTCCTATTACGTCTGACATTTTATATTTTGCTACGAAATTTACGCGCGTCAGGCATGAATCTTAAATCGGTACTTTTGGTCGATTCAGGAGAAGGCTCTACCAATCAACTAAGCAACGGCCAAGCGCTAGCGGAATATGGCTTCAAAGTTTCTAGCAGCCTGACATTTAACCCAAGTGAAAACTGGCTGGAGTATTTAGTTTCAAAAGTTGATGAAGAGCGAGTTCATGAAATCTGGTTATGCTTACCACTTAGTGAAGGTGGCGCAATAAAATCCATTCTATACGCTTTGCGACATCATACTGTAGCTGTACGCTTCATACCAGACTGGGGAGATATACGCTTACTTAATCATCGTGTAAGTCATATTGCCGGCCTATACTCTCTTGACCTTAGTTGCAGCCCTATGGACGGACCTGCACGCATTATAAAAAGAGTTGAAGACCTCATGATAGGAGGAGCAATTACGCTATTAATTCTTCCGGTTTGCGTGATAATTGCTCTCATGATAAAACTAACCTCACCTGGACCTATCCTATTCAAACAGTTGAGAATGGGTATAAACGGGAAGCACTTCAAAGTTTACAAATTTCGCTCTATGGTAGTTCATGCAGAGCACACAGGAAAGGTAACTCAAGCAACGCGCAATGACACTCGAGTTACCCGGATTGGTGCATTTTTACGACGAACAAGCCTTGACGAACTACCCCAGTTTTTTAATGTTCTACAAGGACGAATGTCAATCGTTGGCCCCCGCCCACATGCGTTAGCACACAATGAGTACTATAAGGACCTTGTAGAATCATATATGCAGCGGCATAAGGTAAAGCCCGGAATCACAGGTTGGGCGCAAGTAAGTGGGTACAGGGGAGAAACCGACACACTTGAAAAAATGCAAAAGCGTGTAGAGTTTGACCTTTGGTACATTGATAATTGGTCATTAGGATTAGATTTAAAAATAATCTTTCTTACTGTATTTAAAGGTTTTATCAATAAAAATGCTTTTTGATAGCTGATCAGGATAAACGGGGTAACTACGGAATGTTGTTAGGGCATGAAGACGAAAACAGATGGCTAAAAATCTTGGGCTGGATTTTAGCATTTGGGTTATTTGCACAGCTATCGAGCAAAGTCTGGATGGAGTCAGGCAGCGCAAGAAGCACACAAACATATATTTGGTTATTACTACCAGCTCTTATTTATTTCCTGTACAGCCTTATATCGCGACGCCACTTGAATTTCAGTTTCGAGTATATCCCTTGGGTACTTTTTCTCTTCTGGGTTGCACTAAGTACCCTTTGGTCAACAGGATCAGAGCATAGTCACTCCTCGTTAATGAAACGCGGGCTATATATTTCAATTTACCTTATATCTATTTTGCTATTAATGGGTATCAGTGAAAATCTTTTGCGCAGGGCACTTTTAGCGGGCATAGCAGTCATTGCTATTGGCGCACTTGTTAGTCTGATCTATCAATTTAAATTTCTTGAGCAGCCATTGGCCTACAGGGCATTCCGAATTGATCGCTCGGGAATTGGAAACTTTGCGAACTATGGCTGGCCTGTTGTGGCTGGAATTCTTCACGGGGCAATAGCAACTTGGGCTCTTGGTATAGCACTCGATCGCCGAACAAGTAACCGACTTGCACTTTTCTGGCTAATCGCATTTACAATATTGACTATTTATGTATTCCTCACCTATGCTCGTGGTGCTTGGTTTGGCTTGATTGTTAGCTGCTTGGCAGTAGTATTTATTCAAAACTCTCGCAGAGGCTGGCTTTTCCTTACGCTTAGCTTACTCGCGGTACTGACTGCGGTTTTCTTGTGGTGGGATTATCTAGTTATAGAGGCTACTGAGCGTCAGCTTTCGGGTCGCGGTCCAATTTGGGAGTTCTTTTTCTTAAAGATACAAGGCCACTGGCTATTTGGATATGGTCTGGGGACGCCCTTTAATTATATATGGCCTGACGAGAAATATATTTCGCCCCATGCGCATAGCCTTTACTTGCAGCAAATTTATGATAGCGGCGTAATATCCCTAGTACTTATGGCCACGGGGGTTATTTCATTAACTCTCAAAGCATGGCAAACACGGAATAACCCATGGGTACGCTTAGCATTCCCAGCCCTAATTTTTGCACTGATTGCAATGCTAACTGACGTTGAGAGAATATTTACTCGCCCAGGCGATTACTGGACTGTGTTTTGGCTTCCAGTAGCTATTTTGCTCGCAGTTCCAAAAACTTATACCCCAAAAAATTTGTAAGCGTGAAATAGCAAAAAAACTTAAGCAATGCAATCCCGCCTACTCTTCGATAAGTTTAACTTAGCCTATCGAAGAGCGGGCATTAGTAAACAGTCATATCTAAGAGTTTAGCTTCAGGCGGATGGCTACCATTGGGAACTGAACGAAGAATAATCGTCAGAACTCCATGATCCCCACATTCAAAGCGCTAGCTGATCCTGGACGCTGTGCTCCCGATCTCTTTCTGGAGCCCTGCTAACCATGATGCGACCCAACGCCAAAGTCGAAGAATGTACCTCTACCCCAATCCCGTCGACTTCCGAAAATCCATGGATGACCTGGCCGCGCTGGTCGAACCCGATATCAAGGTGGCCGATACCGTGCGGTTCCCCTTCCTCAACAAGCCGCGCAACCGCGTGAAGATCCTGTACTGCGAACGGTTCAAAATATCGCCTGATCTAACCGACGTAGTAGCCCATGCATGAGGCCTGCGACAAAGAAGTGGTTGCGCCAACCAAGCGCCGTGCCAAACGTAAGCCGCTGCCGGCTGATTTGCCGGGCATCGAAGTCGTCAAATATGCCATCGAAGAAGAAAGCAGCTTAGAATCGTCCAGATACAGATCCGCGCCATCAAGACTGTTCGAAAGGTATACGGCTGCCGAAACTACGAGTCAGCGCCCGTTAGGACGGACAAGCCAGCTCTGTTAATCGAGAAAAGCATGGGCACCAAGTACGTGAATAGCCCGCCGCTAAGTCGTTGCGAAAAAGTGCTGTGTCGTCACGGCATCGATATCCGGCGCCAATGCCTTGCGCTTTGGGTGATTCAATGCGGCGAGCACTTACGATAAAAATGGGCGGGCGGATATCGCACTGAATTTGTTCGACAAGCTCTATAGCATCGAGCGTGATCTGAAGGACGGCGGCGATAAGGCGCGTAAGTTTGGCCGCCAAGAACGCAGCCTGCCGGTGTTGACTCAGTTGAATAACTGGAGAGAGAAAACACAGCCCTAGGTCACGGTTCAGAATGCGTTAAGTAAAGCAATCGCTATCTGGCCAGCAACTGGAGCAGGTAGGAACGCTACGTCGAGCACGGCGACTTGCCGATCGACAATAAGGCCGCCGAGCGTGCCATCAGCCCCTTTGTCATCGGCAGAAAGAACTGGTTGTTCAGTTGCACGCCAAGGGGGAAGACCAGTGTGCAACTTGACCGCTTGGTCGAGACAGCGAAAGCCAACAGCAAAAGCCTTATGCGCGGCCGTGCAAGACACTGGAACGCCTGCCGCAGGCGCCCTCAGTGGAAGACTACGAAGCCCTCCTGCCGTGGAACTGCGTGCCCCAACTAGATCGCTGAGGCCCCCCATCTTTGACAAGCTGGGGGTTATGGAGCGCTTACGTAAACTCTACAAAATCTCAGCTTTCGAGGGGCGGCGATTGGATTTCTCGGGATTTCGTACGGTTCAGGCTGCCAAGTGCTGGCTCCAGAACTATATCCGAAGCGCAGCACAAATAATCAACTACCCTCTTTAATATTATAAAGTGATGCGGCCAAAAAATCGTCAAACTGAGATTTTATGCTATGACCAACATGATTTGGTCTCAATTCATAACTCTGCACCGAAAACTTTCTTAAAAAGAGGAACGAGTTTTCTATTACCATACTCTGTCAAATGAGTATCATCATAGTAAATAGGAAGCCCTCTATAAGTGCCACTACATTTTCCGTCTTCACACATGTAAGGCAAAACATCTAGATATGCAACCCCACAGTCTTCCACTGCACTTTCAAGCATCGAAAGTAAACGACTGTGCCGAGACATATAATCTGAAGATGTAGAGTATATATCTCTGCTGGTGTCAGCTTTAATCGATTGAATAAGAAGATCCGGGACATTACCTGGCATTTCAGGTATTTGTCCTAAAACGTATACCTTTCTAGACTTCGCAAGACCACATAAGGCATTCTTATAGCTGGAAAGATACATATCTACGAATCCAGCATCTGTACTGGACACGCCTCCTACATAACCGGGTGGAACCCCCATCATCGCTGATGTTGTGCGACTAATTACAAGAACAGGAACGTTTAGATAAGTTTCATTAAGGCGATCTATGACCCTCTGATTGTAGGCAGCACAGTCCTGGAAGTAATCAGAGTGCCACGGGATCAAAGGCCTACATCCATCAGCCCCCATGAAAAGCACACCTCCTGAAGCTGGACCAAATGCCTCTGCGACAGCCGTAACAATAGCATTTGAGTGACTATCACCGACAACAACAAGTGCAACACGCTTACCATCACCGCCATAAATACAACCTGGGAAGGTGTCAGTCTTTTTAGGATAGACATTACACTTAACTGAACGCGGATTTTTGTTATTTCTTTCTTTATCAATCTTAACTACATTAGTGCTAGCGCGAGTAGGAACACCATTCTGGAAAAAAACATATGATGCAGCCGAAGCTAAAACAATAAGCGCGGCAACCGCTATTGGAAAGAGCGCTTTATTAACTCTAAATGCTCTTTCAACAAAATAGTAAGAAAAGCAGGAAATAGCGAACGCAATTAGCATCGCCGAGATCTTGTAGCCCCACCCCATTCCAAAAGCCAGCACAGAAAAAGGCCAATGCCAAAGATAAAATGAATAGGAGACGTTACCTATAAAACCAAAAAGCCGCCCTCCTGAAAAGCTAATCTTAGACTGTGAAAATGATATAAATAAAAAAGCCATAGACACAGGAAAAAGGGTAGATATTCCTGGCCAATTAGTAATTTGCCCCATGAAAAAAGAGAAGCCAAGTAAACCCAAAAGAGCACCGAGCTTCACAAAAGCTCCACTCCGAGTTGTTGACCAATAAAAGGCCATTCCTCCTACAAGCATCTCCCACGCTCGAGTGGGAAGCAAATAGAATGCAGCAGACTGATCGCTTTTAGATAAATACAAGCACAGAAAAAAAGAAAGTACGCAGAGGGATGCAAGAAAGTACTTTACATACTTTAATCCAATAAGCCTGGTAGCAAAAGCTATCAATAAAGGATAAACTAAATAAAACTGCCACTCCACCGACAATGACCAAGTGTGCAAAAGCCATTTACCATGCGAGGCCACATCAAAATAGCCACTCTCCCCCCAATATATGAAATTAGAATAAAATAGCAAACTACCAACGGCGTGTAGCGCAGCACTAGAGTATTTACTAGGGGAGAACTCAAACCAACCGTATAATAATAAACAAAGGCATAAAAAAATCAAAGCAGGCATAATACGCCTAGCTCGAGAAAGACAAAAACCTATATAAGAAAAATTTGGCCCCGCAGTCAATATCATCCCAGTCATCAAATAACCAGAGATAACAAAGAAAATATCTACGCCAATATATCCGGCAGAAAATCCAGGCACAGAGAAATGATATAACACGACCAGAAGAACGGCTATCGCTCTTAAGAAATTGATATCATCACGAAATTTCACTTCAAAAACCTCAGCGCGTCGTTCAAAAAGCGTAAGACAAATTTAGGATAATCCAAAACATAACGTCTAAAAAGCGCAGGCTCGTCATAAATTCGATATATCCAGCGAAGATTATACCTATTCAAGATTTCAGGATAATAGCGAACTCCTCTTTTCACTGTCTGATGAAAAAATCCCCCGCACGTAAAGCCATAGCCCGACCATCCAGAGGTAACAAGATCTAATATAAACCGCTCCTGAATACCTGCCCCCATACCGACGATCACAATATCCGGCGAATCGGAACAAATATTAGTAATCAGAGAGCTACGATGTTCTTCGCTAGAAAAAAAACCGGAATATGCAGAACATATATTCAGATCAGGGTAAGTTTTAATAAACTGTCCCTTGGCTTTTTCTGCAACTCCTGCCTCTCCACCTACCAAACATATTGAAAGTTTTCGAGCAATGGCTTGCTCAAATACTAGAGGTGCAAGAGATGTCATATCAAAGCTTCGCCGTTCAACCTTTAACCCAACAAGCCGAAGAAACTTCACCAGCAGAATGCCGTCACAATATATGCGATCGAACTGCTGATAAATATCCAAGCTTTTACTTGCAACTAAATATGAGTACGGATTAAGAAAGGTAGTTATACCTGGCTCAAAATCAGGAGAAGACTTCTTAGATATCAGCTCTATCAGGTTCACTTTTACCTCCACAACAGATAAGCAAAATCAGCATCATGAAAAATATATTTATAGAGAACAGATTTGACTCAAATATATTTATATATATCATGAATACTCCGTACAAAAATCCTAGCAATGCCCCCTTGCTTTCACAAAAAACTTTGTAGAAAAAAGAAAACACAAGAAACAAAGCAACCATACCAAAGGAAAAAAAAGCGTCAACAAATCCGTTATGAGTACTTCTTACGTAAAAGCCAATTGAGGAAACCAGTAGATCACTATTAACCTCTGAAAACTTTGGATATTGATACAGTCCATGCCCCAGAAAAAGGGCATCGAAAGATTTCTCAACAGCAAAACTCCAGATGCGTCCCCTATTATTTAAAAACTCTGGATCAATACCAGTAAAGATCCATACAGCTAATAAAAATAAACATAAAATCAGAAACACAAGGAAAACTAATGATAATCGTAAGCGACCAAGCCTCACAGACCAGAGAAGCGCCAAAATAGGTAAAAGAAACAGAAACGATAAAGCCGCACTAGACTTACTTTTATAGACAGCTAGCACACAAACTGTGATTAGTAGCGCCTTCAGAGAAACCGGCCAAGTTGAAAAAGCAACAAATATCAATGACAAAACAGCAATGTAACCAAACCTATTTTTATGATTAAATATCCCCTGCCAACTGCCTTCATGCCAACCAACACTTAGCCCATAAGTTGGAACAAAAAGTGCGACAGCAATAGAAACTGCAACCATTGCAAATAAAAAAACAGCCGCAGTGTTTATTACTTTATTTACTCCCACGGCGGCAATATAAGCATTAATGAAAAAATACCAAGAAACCAAAAAAAGTCCGACCCCAAGAGAAACATAAGGGAAATCAGAATAAGCCGAACTTAATACAAACAGCACCAGGGAAATAATTACCATACTGCCGCCGCCTAATCTAAGAATTCCTCGATTAAGCAATGTATTAAAAAAAACGTACAACCAAAGAAGAATCACACAAACACCAAAAAGAGAATTAACTATCTCCGTTTCAACAGAAGATATGTAATTCTCTAATCTAGCGCCCCCCCTCCAGAAACAAGTAAAGACTTCCAGAACCCAAGTAGAGCGAAAAAAATAGCAGAACCGCCCCTGAAAAAGTGGAAAGTACCCGCCTACTTTTCACTTGATAATACATACTCTAACGTCCTCCTTTCAAAAGCCTCTAACTCGCCACCCCTTGTACAATTAAAAATTTTAATTCCATTTTCTTTAGAAAACTCTTCAGCCTTCTGATATGCCATTCCAGAGTACTGTAGATTTGGCAATGGACCGATAACTTGTTTACCCTGCGCTTCAAAAAAATGATTATTGGCCACGCCTTCAGCTTTTAATGTATTGCCCTGATTATCTTTGTGTGCTGAATATTTAAAATCAACACCCAATAGATAAATCTCCTTAAAGCCCATGTATATGGCTAGCTGCATTGCAGAATATAAAACAGTGAATCCCTCATACGATCTTTCGGAAAAATCATGACTAAATCTAGGCGGGTTTACTACATCACTGCGATCCAAATAGAACCCAACATCGTCACGTGAAAAATAAAAATTCTTTAGCATGACATTCATAGATATAAAACGCTGTTTAGCATTAACTGAGGGTATGTGTTCAACTATACCTCGCGCATACTCAGCATCTTGAACAACATAATAGGTGGGACGCCAAGAAGTTTTTTCAAATATTTTAAAAATACTATTGGCTGCGAATGAGGGCTCATTTTTAATAAGCTCTAGGTCAGCAGCTACAAGACTAGGTCCATTACCAATGATGAAACATCGCTGGCCATCATGCACTCCTTTGAACTGAATCAAGCGTCTACGATAGAATATATTCGACAAGTATTTCTCGAGAATCCAAAGGATTTTTCTTACCATAGCCCTCATAACCACCCCCACCTAAAGCAAATCACTTAACTGACCGACTGACAACACATCTGAGAAGTCTTCCTTCTTACACTCAGACCATTCACTCACGAATATAAAATCTACATTATACTTTTCTGCAACAACTCGATCGTATTTACTGTCACCTAGGAAAACTGAACAAGAACTTATGTTTCTAGAGGCTATCTCTCTTTCTAGTATTTTTTCTTTATCATCTGGGCTACCAAAAATACCGCCATCAAAGAATTTAGATATCCCTCTTTCCTGAAACACCCGGCGGATCTCCTCTTGATCACCACCGGAAACAACTAACCAATTAGCGCTCTTGGTTAATTCTCGGAGCTCGTAGAGCTTTTCTGAAACTGCACATTGCATCAGGCCGGCTTCAACATTTTTAGCATACTCTGAAAGCATCTCTTCTATAACAGCATCGTTACCTAGCG
The DNA here is from genome assembly GCF_002858665.1 of Pseudomonas sp. FFUP_PS_473. Lineage (NCBI taxonomy): Bacteria > Pseudomonadati > Pseudomonadota > Gammaproteobacteria > Pseudomonadales > Pseudomonadaceae > Pseudomonas > Pseudomonas sp. FFUP_PS_473. The sequence goes on along the minus strand of NZ_PJQQ01000025.1, from coordinate 9,593 downwards.
GCAAAATAAATCTTTTAAAAAAATCAAATTTTTTATATCTCGATACTCCACCATTACTAACATGATACTGAACAAGTTTTTCCGCACTGTCCAAGCCGTATTGTTTGGCTACATTAAAAAAAGCTTCAGTCTTTACACGATTAGAATCCAGAAGCACACCGTCACAATCAAATATGAGCGAAGAATACTTACGAATGTCAATTTTCGGTAGTCTCATAGACTAACAACCCCTGATGACGCAATTATCTCCGCAAGAATAAAATCTTCCGGCCAATCAACATCAAAACTCTTCAATTTAGGCATTGGCAAAAGAAATGGCTTGCGTCCAATTCGATCATCATATCGCTTATAGTTTTCAGAGTGACTTATAAATGCAGCACTATTGACCTCGTGAATAGGCGAGAGCGTTTGAGTGCGCGGCCATTTTTCCTTTTCTCTGTCATAGTTCATAGCGCCATTTTCATCCCATAGAAAACCATGAATTAACGAGGTTGTCATAATAGAATCAAAACCGCTATCTAATGATTTAAAGTACGCTTCAATGATCTCGCTATAATCCTGCGCATTGACAAATGGAGAAGTAACATGTGTCCATAGAATATGATTTTCGGGGAGCAAATCTAACGCGTGTGCAACAAGTGCATCAGTACTTGTTGCACTTGAGGAGAGACTATCTATTCTTTTATGAATGACTAAGTTGTCAATACCAAGCTCTTTGGCAAAATCGATAATTTCCTCATCATTGGTTGACAGGACAATATTTTCAATCAATTCTACTTTAGAAAGCTGGCGCAGCTTCAACTCAACCAATCCGTGATCGTATGATACGAAAGGCTTAATATTTTTACGAGGAACACGTTCGCTTCCTTTACGACACGGCAGAAAACAAGAAACTTTCATGTCAAACCTCTATTAAGCCGTAAACGCTTTGCACAGGCAAATCGTAACGAGTTGATGTTATTGAAACTATTGGCAACGCACCAGGTGCGTCAAAATACAATTTGAAAATTTTATTTATCTCTTGATTACGCAGAGTGTCAGCTTCATAACCATCAAACCCGGCTAGAAAAATTTCGTGCGCATGCCCACTTGAAATCATTGCCAATGCATATGCGATAACTAGCGATGTGGGGACTACGCCATAATAATCACAAAAAGCAAAACTATCCTTACGTACTTCAATGCCAAAATCATGCAACTCTTTGTCTTTTAGAGCATGGCGGACTTCTTCTGGCAGCATACTTGCAGGAGTGATTAATGGATGAGGCAATTTTACATGGTGCTCGCAATCGGCCAACAGTCGTACTGGGTGACATGCTATTCTGGCATCGATTAGCTTAGGATCAATTTGCTCTTGTGTATTTAGAGCCAACACAACTGGCTTAAACTTAATAATAAATTCTTCTAAAGCTGCTCGATGCAATTCAACTCCAGGACCTGTTCCTAAAAGAAGTACTGGTCGTCCTTTCACAAGTTGCGCTGGTGACCACGCGCCTCTCGGCTCACCTTGATAAAAATGCCTTGCCGAATTCAACGTATTCCGAGTAAATTTTTTGCCACCTTCAACGCGCAGGCGATTAATGACCGCCAATATATCCTCTTCACTATATCTAGAGTCGCTGAGCATCTCTTGAATATATGTCGGATGGATTCCATATTTTCCTGCGAGATAGTAATAGGTATTAGTTCCCCAGCCGCATTTATGCTGCATTGGTTGGAAAACCTTCCTGATTAGTTCCATTAAAGGGACAATATTACAAGCACGCCCGGTTAGCTCAGCTAACTCAAGGGCAAGATGTTCCGTTTTAGCATTACCCGGACCGCGCCCCATGCCAGTAACAGTGGCATCCAACCAACTAACACCATTTTCCTTCGCCGCTAAAGTATTTTGCAGAGCCAAACCAAGGTTATCATGTGTATGAATTCCCAAAGGGCCGTGCCAGAACTTACGAAGCCAATTTACAATTTCAATAGTCTGCGCAGGCTCCATACTGCCCATACTATCTGCGAAATAAAGCGCATCTAATTCCCACTCAGACGCTATTCTAGATAAATCTTCGACCTCTGCCTGAGAAAGGTCAGCAATCTGCATAAGATTATATGCGACCAAAAAACCTCTATCTTTTAGCCACTTACTCGCAGGTAATGAGCATGCAAATTCGTGTACATGACAGGCCACACGAACCAGTTTCAGCGGTGATATCCCAGAAGACTCAGGAAATAATTTTGATAAATTATTAAACATATTGGGACCGATCAACTCTGAGGCATTGACCATGACACCAATTTTAATATCAGGCGGAATACTTAATCGACGTACAAAACTATCTGTAGTATATGCACACGCGCCCTTAAAACCTTCATTCTTGAGCGAGCGCAATCCTAACTCTACTATGTCTACGCCCGCGGCGCTCATAGCCTTAAGATACACATTGATCAGATCATCTGAGAAATCCCAACTATTGTAATAACCACCATCTCGCAATGTACAATCCAGAAAAACAATTGAATTACTAGCCATGGTTTTTTACCTAAATGGGTTACCGAATACCGCACGATGCTTAATTGCCAGCAAGTCTCGTAAGTCTTTATCAAACCAATCCATCAAATAATTTGCAAAAAAAGTACAGATCAACGTTGCAACTGCAGCGCCCATAATTCCATACAAAGGAATTAAAATAAAATTCAAGGCGACATTAATTATAGCTGCAAGCGCTGTCCTAAGAGCAAATTTTCTTTCCATGCGTTCAACATTATAATAACGGGCATTTACCGAGCCAATCGCAGCAAACACCGCTGTCCACATCACGACGCTCACGACTGGGGCTGACTGTCTAAATTTTTCACCAAAGGCAAAAACCATCAGCCACTCATTACAAAACCCGACCACTAGTGCAGCGAGCACACTTAAATAAATTAAGACGCGAAACAGCCTAACCAACATTCGACGATATTCCTCCTCACTTTTCTCCTTCGACTTAATAATCAAAGGAAGTAGGGATACGGATATAACAAACGGCAAAGTCATCCACGCCTCATATATTCTGGTTGCCGCCGAATATATACCAACCTCTTGCATACCTAAAATATTACGTATCATAACTTGATCAATACGCATATAAATCAAAACACTTACAGCACTCAACATCATAGGCCAAGCACTTTTAAGCATATTCTTCGCAACTACACGATCAAAGCTAACAAAAAAAGATAAGCGTCCCTTACCTAGAAGCATCGCACACAAAAATATCGCCAACAACAAATGATCCATCAAACTAGCATAAACAAACCAATTCAAACCTGCCTCACTCCAAATAAGAAGCAGTTTAAAAATAGACATCACGAGCAGAACAAGCGTTTTACATGCCGCCGGAAATTTCGCCTTAACTTCAGACTGAAAGTAATAATCGACAACTAAAAATGCTGTAAGAAAGCAGCTCAGTGACATTATCAAAAGATAAAATTTAACATCCAGCTGCTCATCAAGAAAATAGAGTGCACATAGGAGAATTGAGTAACATATCGCTGCTACCGAAGCCATAATCCAAAAAGCAGTCCCCATTAATATCTGCTGCCGATGTGGATTATCTACCATTTCCCTGACAAGTACTGCATCCATCCCCATCCGACTGACCGCCATCAAAAACGCCGCCACAGCCAAAACATAACTCAGTACACCGAATTTTTCTGGTCCTAAGTACCGTGCGATATAGATACCTACAAACACCGCCGAAATAATTCTAAGTACTTGTTCAGCAAGCATCCATGATGAGTTTCGAAAATATATTTGAAAAGTTTTATTTTCGAAAACAGCCTTTAGTGATTTCAGTGATCTCAAAAAAACTCTCCACCAAAAATAATGCATCTAGAATCTGAAAATCAACGCTAACACTTACCAACAATAGCCACAAAAAACACCAATATTATGGACCAAACGGTATCTCCGGCCGAGACGCAAAATGCAGTGTAATCGAATATAAATGCATTACCATTCAACACACTAACAAGCCGCATAAATTTCGAATTTTATCTTGGCAAGTAAAATCAGTTACCAGCTCCTATAAAAACTCAGGCTCACAGCATTTACAAGAAGTTATGCAGCAAAAAACCTACTATTCATAAACAACCAAAGCTCAACTGCTTTTTCCTAAATTCGCTTCAGAATCAATAACTTTAGATCTCGACATCAAACTGGCTTGAAGACTTTGAATACGGTGAGACATCAGAAAATGACGAGAAATAGCAAATATCAAACCACACAAGATACCGACCAGTAACCCCAAACCTACTACTAAAGCTTTTTTAGGCTTAATCGGATCAACAGGCTGCAAAGCCAAACGATCAACATTTACAAGGTTTAACTGCTGCATATCTATATTGATATTTGCTAAACGCATACGTTCCGCTCGAAGCGGTTCGATACCACTCAAGAACACTTCTTCGTTTTCCCGCTGGTTGAGCACCTCAACCTGGCGGTTCGTGTTCAACAACAAGAGCTCCTTGCGAATTTGCGCTACCTGTGGGTCGACAAAATCGTCAGACGTACGTTGACGCAAAGCTTTACGCTCTGCCTCGAGGGCGTCGGTGCCCATGAAGTACAGGGGGATTTGCTGGTTGTTGACTTCGGTTCGAATGATGTTGCTGCCCGCCCCGCCTTCGCTGGCCATGGACGATGGCGTTGACGGCTTTTTCAGGCCGAGCGAACGCGCAATACTGATGGATTCATCCAGTTGGGCGATGCGGTCTTCACGGCGTACTTTTAGCTGCACGCGCAGCGCCTTGAGCTCGTCCTGCAACTGCGCACGCTTGAGGTTATCGGCCTCCAGCAAGGTCGCAATCTTGCCTTCTTTCTCGGCATCATAGGCAGCACGGGCGGCGTCCAGCTTGTCGTCTAGTTCACTCAAGCGGTTACTGATGATGACCTTCAGGTCAGCAGCGATCTGTTTACGTTCATTTTCAATGGCGTATTGAACAAACCCATTGAGAATTTCATCACCCGCTATCCCTTTGGGGTAACGCATCTCCAAACCAACGTAGGCGCTAAGCAGGTCAGCTTTTTTGGGATCTGGCTGTACCAGCTTGAGTGAGTCGCGGTTGAACTCCTCAAACACCTGCTCGGGCGACTGCCCTGCCTTGCCGAACGCTTCAAACAGTTTGGGGTTGGCGCGAAAGTAGCTGAGGCGCGTGTCGTAGGAGTCCAGCGCCGCACCTACTCGCACCAAGGCCTTGCCAGGCGGCAGGGAATAGACCTCGGTACGGTTCAAGGCATCCAGGTCGTTGAGGGCTGCAGGGCGCAGCAGCGTGCTCACTTCATACTCAGGCGTGGCCAAAAACGCATAAGCGCCGGCAATGGCGCCCACGAACAGCGCCATAGCCGCAATCAGCTTCTTTTGCTTCCAGATGGACTGCATCATTGCAAAAAGGTCAATTTCATCGTGGGCGACAACGGAAGGTACGCGGGTAATACTGGTCACACCAAATGCCTGTCTGATTGAGTTGAACTGACTCGCCCAAGACAGGCAAAAACGTCCATCGTCATCGCTGCCGACTACGATGTTGGAACACTCCCTGTCGTCAGACGACGCAAGGCGGCATTGTGACAGTTTCTGTAAAAGTGGACCACCATTGAAACAAAGTAGCGGTAACGACTCTTATTCCGTGCCGATTAATGGGGAGCGCCTCGGCCTGAGCACTTGCCGGAACAAGTGGCGCATCAAGGCCAACCCCACACCCACCACCCCACCTGCAACCAGGCCAAGCAGTACAATCAGCAACTTCTTGGGTTTAACCGGCTTGTCTGGCAGCTCTACCACACCGTCCTGCCGGTAAGCCGCAACCAACGCAGGGTCGATGCTCAGGTTGCGATAAAACGTCAAGGCTGCCTGTTGCTGGCGAAGGTTCTGAATAAACGGGTCATCGGACTGGCGCTTCTGCAGGTTTTCAATTTCTGCCTCCAGTGCCTTGCTGCCACGCATATAGGTCAGCGAACCTTCCATGCCCGCAGACACTTCAGTAGAGAGGTTACCGGAAATGATCGGCGGCCTTTCCAGGCCAATGGACTTGGCGACCAGAAGCGCCTCTTTCAATTGCACGATGTCATCTTCGCGTTGCTTGCGTGAGGTTTCCTGCGCGGTCAGGATTTGCCGCTGCAGGTTGTTGGCCTTTACCGTGGCATCGCTTTTGATGTTCTTGAGCACTTCCTCCTTGGCGCGCTCCCCTGCCAACTGGGCATAGTTCGTCACCCATTCGGCAGCCTGTTGCGGGCTGTAAACGTTCGCGGTAATGGCAAAGCGCGTCGGGGTGTCCTTGGCGGCGACCGCCACAACCAGCAACTGGTTGAAATCGCTGTACAACAGATCCTGAGAGCCTTTGCGCTCCTGCTCTGTGAGCGTAGGAAGGTAGGCGGTCTGGAAAAAGCTACGGCGCAGCGACTCGGACTGCAGGTGCTTCACGTAGACATCGTAAATATCCTTGACCGTAAGCGTGTCTAGCCCGGTGTCGGGGCCGCGCCCATAGTTGAAGTGCGCGATGTCATTCTGTGTCGGGGGCTGGACGAATACCTTGGCTTCATAAACAGGCCTTGCCAGAAGCGCATAGGCAAGGGCTGACAGAAAAATCACGGCGGTCGTGACCATAATCAGCATTTTCTGCTGCCATAAGCCTTTGATCAGCTCAATCAGGTCGATGTCATCGGATGCGATCAAGCGTTCGCGGTCTTGGGCCATTTATTCTTTTTTTCCTGGATCCAAATTGTAAATGAGTTGTGATATCAACTCCTAAAACGTTCAGGGCACTCGCGAGCTGGAAATGACAGGAAATATGGCAATAAGCCATGAATTGAAGAACTGCCTTTTACCTTGCTTGTTTCTGACCTTACCGCTCGGTTTTTCTCCAGGTACCACGCAGTAAGGCCCCGCTTTTTTGCGCTCTATTTACAACTGTTCCATGTCAGAAAAATACAGATTAATACGACTAGCCAGATGAAGTGAAGTTCATTTCACCTGGCTGCCGATCGTCGAAAAAACTGCATTTATCATTAATGATAATAACTAGCAGTAGCGCTATTCACCTTGGGGCTTTATGCGGGTATTTCCACCGAAAGTGCCTTTCCTTGCTCGTTGTAACGGCACGTCAATGCGTGCGCCAATGCGGCCTTGGCCCGCTTCTCTCCGTGCACCAGCAGCACCCTTTCAGGCCACTGCTGCATTCCGGTGACGAAATCCACCAGGCCTTTTTGGTCGGCGTGGGCCGAGTAGCCACCCAGCGTTGCGACTTTGGCCTTGATTTCGTACATCTCTGCATCCAGGTCAATCATCACAAAGCCTTCGGCGCCCTCGCTGGCCTGGATCACCGCACCCGGCGTGCCCCTAGCCTGATAGCCCACAAACAGCACCTGGTGCCGCGGGTCGCCGAGCATGGCCTTGAGGTAGTTAACGATTCGCCCACCTGAGCACATGCCATTACCTGCAATGACGATAGCAGGCCTGCCGGTGCTCGCCAGGTAGTTGACGGTTTTCTGGTGCTGCACATGGCTGTCGAGGGTGATCAGTTGCCTGAAGCGCAGCGGTTTTCGCCCCTCGCTAAGGCGTTGTTGGGCTTCATCGTTCCAAAAGTCGTTGAGTTCACGGTAGGCCTGGGTGAATCGGCTGGCCAGGGGCGAGTCAAGGATGATGGGCAGTTGTGGCCAGTCGATGGGCAGCCCTTGCTGCGCTTCCCGCTCGCCTGTGCAAGGCTCGGCAGGCAGCAGCGCCTTGCGATGGAGGATGTCTTCGATTTCGTAGAGCAGTTCTTGGGTGCGGCCGGCACTGAATGCCGGAATGAGGATGGTGCCATGGTCAGCCAAGGCCTGGTCTATTGCCTGTTCGAGCCGTTGCTGGCGGTGAGTGCGGTCTTCATGCAGGCGGTCGCCGTAGGTGCTTTCCAGCACCAGGATGTCAGCGCGCTCTGGCGATTTGGGCGGCTGCAACAACGGTGTATGGGCCGCACCAAGGTCTCCGGAGAACACGACGCGCTTGCTGGTCGCGGCTTTCGGGTAGTGGATATCGCACTCGATGTAAGCAGACCCCAGCACATGCCCCGCACGCTGAAGGCGGATGTTGCAGGCCAGCTCCGGGGTATTGATGAGCGCATGCCACTGGTCATAGGGCACGGCAACGATGGATTGCTCTACGCGCTTGAGGTAGCGGTCTACCGTGCTCTGGTCACGGGTAACGCTGAGTTTGAAAGCATCTTCCAACACCAGCGGCAGCAGCTTGGCAGAAGGCTGACTGCAGATGATCGGGCCATTGAAACCTGCGGCGAGCAGGTTGGGAATGCGCCCTACATGGTCGATGTGAATATGGCTGATCAGCAGGGCCTCGATGCCCTCGACCGGGAAGTCGACTTCAAGGTTGGCCGCAGGGCTCGACTCGTCACCCTGAAACAGGCCGCAATCGATCAGCAGGCTGTGGGCAACATCAAGATGAAGCTGGTGACAGGAGCCGGTTACGCCTTGGGTGGCGCCGTGGTGGGTAATAGCGGGAAAAACCATACGAGCCCGTTCCGTGCGTATTTATGGAGCGCTATTACTCCACAGAAGCGTGCGGGCACGGTGCCAGAATCGGAGGGGATGACTGTAGGAAAAGCCCTATTTTTTAGTGCTCTCCAGTATTCCGCTGCCTGAAGCCAGGCTGACCTCAGACACTGGAGCGGCGAGCACGGCCTTTGGCGCGCAGGGCGATGTACATTCCCAGCAGTGGGCCTACGGCGAGCCCCATCAACAGCGCCACCAGCACAATCACCGCAACAGGCAAGGCCGGTGCAGACCAACCAAACAAGACCAGCGCCACGGATTGTTGGTTTTCCAGCACAAACAGCAGCACAACCGCAGCCACCGCCAGAACGAACAGCACCAGCAGCAGGCGTTTAAGGTTGCGCATGTTTATCTCCTTTTTCAGACAGTATCACGCCTGTTCCTCGTCTTCATTGACCCGATCCCGTAACTCTTTACCGGGTTTGAAATGCGGCACGAACTTGCCATCAAGGCTGACAGACTGACCGGTCTTGGGGTTGCGCCCTACGCGGGGTGCGCGGTAGTGCAGCGAGAAGCTGCCGAAACCGCGAATTTCAATGCGGTCACCTGTCGCAAGGCACTGGGACATTTGCTCAAGCATGGTCTTGATGGCCAGCTCCACATCTTTGGACGAGAGCAGCCCCTGATGGGTGACAATACGTTCGATCAACTCGGACTTCGTCATATTTTTCCCTTCTTTATCAAGCAGCTAGATCATTGCTTCTTCTGTTTGTAGCATGCTCGGAGGGATTTGAACAGGGTGGATCTTGACTTAATCAAAAATTCAAAATTGCACCATGGTGGGGATGGCCCAGGATGATGGGCTGGCATCAGGAAGCGGGTGCCGGTCTGCAAGGGCTGGGTTGGGGCTGATGACGCTATCGCGGGCAAGCCCGCTCCTACAAAGGCCGTGCAAGCTATAAGAGCCGGGCTGAACTGCAATGCAGACGCCGCGAACTTACTGACACCCCGCCTCGTCCAACAAAGGCCGTGCAAGCTGTAGGAGCCGGGCTTGCCCGCGATGCAGGTGCCACGAATTCAC
>NZ_PJQQ01000024.1:0-79074 GCF_002858665.1 Pseudomonas sp. FFUP_PS_473 | reverse complement strand
GGCAGCGAGGATCCTCTATTGATGTAGAGGTGCTGCGGTCGGCCCGCTGCCGGGGGGAGGCGTCCATACCATCTGAAAAATGGATTATTCTTCTTCCTGCCATCGGCTTTTGTTATGGGTTAGCAATGGACTACCGCCAGCTTCGTGCTTTTATCGCCGTTTTTGAGGCGCGCAACATCACGGTTGCTGCGCAGCGTATCCACCTCAGCCAGCCGGCACTTTCCGCGAGCATCAAGCTGTTGGAAGACGCCTTGGGTACCCCATTGTTCGTGCGCCAGGCGCGCGGCGTGGAGGTCACCGAAGATGCTCGCGCGCTTTACCCGCAGGCCAGACGCATGGTGGCGGACGTCGACAGTCTGGCCCGACAATTTCGCGAGAAGCGTCACCGTGTGCTGCTGCAGGTCGGCGTGGAGCAGGACATAGCCCGGTGTTACGTTCAGGCGCTGATTCGCGGCGCGAGTCAAGTCGTTCCCGGCGTATTACTGGGGCTACTGGAGGGCTGTGAAGGGGATGCGCGGCTGGCGAGCGAGGAACTGCGTTGTGAAGACGAACTGTTCTTGCCGTTGTGGAGCGAGCCTTATGTACTGGCGCTGCCAATGGACTTCAGCCTGGCGGAAGGTGAGTCGACCGTCGACCCTGCACTGGAGCAGGCAGCCTGGATCACATGCCCAGGCCATGCCAGTCATCAGCGCTTGCTGCCCTTGTATGGCGCGGGCGCCATCACGCCTGAAGCCCAGGCCGGCTCCTTCAGGCTGGCACTGGCCTTGGTCGCTGCCGGTCAGGGCATCGCGGTGGTACCAAAGTCCTTGGCCGAAGAGCAGCCTGAAATTCTCGTGCGGTCATTGCCCATGCTTGATCTCAAACGCCGCATTGGCCTGTGCTATTCGGCCCAGGCACTGGACAACCCGGCGTTGGTGCAACTGCGTGACGCCATGCGTTGACCGCCGGGCGTTAGCCAGTAATTCGACGGTCTTTTGTTGATGACCTGCTTTACCGCAGCAGAGATTAGCAAGCCGATCACACGATCATCATAGGTGTGACGGCCTTCCTCGCTCGACGCAGAAGCCGACCACAGCTCGGTGCCGGTCTTGAGGTTCACTCGCCTGGCTTGGGACTGTCACAACCGTTGCGCTTTCAATACTGTGTAGCGGCTTCCGTATGCCTTCACGGTGACATACAAGGCCGCATCGGCACCGAAGATTTCCTGCAACCTGGCCGTCTATATCTGGTGGATATCAACGGGTTTCGTCATCCCATTCTGACGCAAGGTTTCATCCACCAGTGCCACTGGCAGGACGTAGTAACCGGCCTCGGCCAGCGGAAAGGTGAGCTGGGTCTTCATATCGATGGCGGTCAGGGTTCCAAGGTTCTCCTTCAGGCGATGCGGCTTCGTCGTGCCTGGGAATTGAGACAATCCATGGATTCTGCGCCAGCAGATCATGCTCCGGCCCACGCCAGAACAGCGAGCACTCGCTCTGTATCTCCGTCAGCGGTTGAACTGCATAGGCACGCCGGTTTCCAAGTTTCCGCTTTTGTATTTCAGATCTCCCGGCTTGGGCGATCAGATTTGAGCTCGAGGGTAAAAAGTTGGCTCAGTGCAATACCGCTGTGAAAAGACAAAGCGAGCAAGCGGGTATGGACTAGACGGGTAGATCAGTAAGGTCTTGTGAGTGAAACTCATTATTCAAGCGGTGGCGCGTGATGTCAGTGCGCCTGTCAAGGTCGAGGAAATGACCACTTCATAGCGTGGGATGTTGTGCTTGTTGCAATGCGTCCCACAGTAGTTTTGCAGGGGCGGAAAGCTGGACACCCTGGCGAGTCACGATTGAGTAAGGCTCGCTGCGCGAAATCAATATCAGTGGCAGCGATACCAGTACGCCCATTTCGCTTGCGGCATCGGCGACTTCCTCTGGCATCAGGGCGACCAGATTCTGGTCCTGCTGCAGCAACATCAGCGTTGTGAAGGTTGAGGCTGTTTCCAGAGGGAATCTGGGGAACTCAAGCCCTGCTTCGCTGAACTCACGTTCAAGTACCAGGCGCATCGGCATGTTCGCCGGGTAGACGATCCAGCGGTAGTCGTTGAGTTGCGTCAGTTCCAGTGAGTCAGCGTTGGCCAGTGGATGCCTGGGACTGCTCACAACCCTCAACTGTTCCCGGTACAGCTGCAGGCAGTCGTAGGCTTCCGGGCGCTGACTAACACTGGTTCGGCAAATTGCAAGATCCAGTCGACCTTGGTCGATCAGGGCGAGTAGTCGGGCGCTGGTGTCTTCGATGATTTCCACCGATAGCTCCGGCTGGCTCTGGCGCAGGCGCGCCAGGCTACTGACCAGCAACGGTACTGCCCCCATGATGATTCCGACAGAGATCCGTCCTCCCTGACCTTGAAGGATGCCGATCATTTCCTCACGTAAATGTGCCAGGTCGCTATGGATCAATCGCGCGTAGCGAACGGCGCAGCGCCCTAGATCATTGGCCTCCAGGCCTTGGTTGGTGCGAGTGAATAGCCGCGTGCCAAAGGCCGATTCAATTTCATTGAGTGCCTTGGTCGCACCAGGCTGGGTAATCGACACCTGTTCAGCAGCCTTGTGCAATGAGCCGTGTTCATCCAGAGCGATAAGCAGCCGCAACTGTTTCAGGCGCAAACGGGAAATCAAGGAGGGGAGAGAAGCAATCATGGGGATGAGGGAAAGTTATCGCTTGATCAGTGGCTCTCATTAGGCAGGCTGCGGCCGGATTCGTAAAGTGCGGTCAGCAAATTCTTTCCCCAATACAAAGGGTCACGGTCATGCGACTGATTCAATTCGAGACGGTTACCGGTGTACGTTCGGTCGGTATCGTTGAAGGCGAGCAGATTCAAGTAGTGCACGGCACAGCCAGCACCCGAGAGCTGGCCCTGGCAGCTATTTCCGAGGGGCGCGGCCTTGAAGCCGAAGTACTGGCCCGAGGCAGTTCCCCCGGCCCGCTGTACCGTGAACTGCTGGAGGCCGGTCGCGTCCTGCCGCCGCTGGACCATGAAGACCCTGCTCACTGCCTGATCAGCGGCACAGGATTGACCCACCTGGGCAGTGCAGCGACCCGCGACAAGATGCACCAGCAGAAGGCGCAGGACGAGTCGCTAATGACCGACACCCTTCGGATGTTCAAATGGGGCCTGGAAGGCGGTAAACCTGGCGCGGGCCAAGTCGGTTCACAGCCTGAATGGTTCTACAAGGGTGATGGCAGCATCGTAGTACGTCCCGGCGCAGACTTTTTGGTGCCGGCTTTCGCTGAGGATGCCGGCGAGGAGCCGGAGCTGGTCGGCCTCTATGTGATCGGAGCTGACGGTCGACCCTATCGCCTGGGCTATGCCTTGGGCAACGAATTCTCCGACCACGTAGTTGAGCGTCGCAGCTATCTGTACCTGGCGCACTCCAAACTACGCATGTGCGCCTATGGTCCTGAGCTGCGGGTCGGCGATTTGCCGGCGAACCTGTGTGGTTTCAGCCGCATCCACCGCGATGGTGAGGTGTTATGGGAAAAGGCGTTCCTCAGTGGCGAAGAGAACATGTGCCACAGTTTGGAAAACCTCGAGTTTCACCATTTCAAGTATCGGCAGTTTCTCCGGCCGGGGGACGTACATGCGCATTTTTTCGGCACCGCAACGTTGTCGTTCGCCGATGCTATCAAGGCGCAGCCGGGGGATACCTTCGAGATAGCGATGAGCGAATTTGGCGCGCCATTGCGCAACGGCATTGCGATCGACGCCGAGCCGCTGGCCCCGGGGGCGATCACCTCGCTGTGAATGGGTGTATTAGGGGCTTCGGCCCGGTCTCGCAATAAGCTTACGGAGCAGAGAATGACCGTCATAACCGGTTGGAACTATATCGCAGGCGTCAGAAGCGCCGCAGGCAGTATTACCCTACAAAGCTACGACGCAACGTCAGGCCAGGCATTACCTTTCTGTTTCCATCAAGCCACCCAGGCCGAAGTGGATGCCGCTGCCCAAGCTGCTCAGACGGCTTATCCGGTTTATCGCAATCTATCGGCGACTCGCCGGGCGGAATTTCTTGAGGCCATCGCCGACGAGATCGATGGGCTGGGTGATGATTTCGTTGCGCTAGTCTGCCAGGAAACGGCTCTGGCCACGGGCCGCATTCAGAGCGAGCGTGGGCGGACTAGCGGGCAGATGCGTCTGTTTGCCAAGGTGTTGCGTCGCGGCGACTTCTACGGCGCACGGATCGATCGTGCGTTGCCGGATCGCCAACCGCTACCGCGTCCAGACCTGCGCCAGTATCGCATCGGTCTTGGCCCGGTGGCGGTGTTCGGAGCCAGTAATTTCCCGCTGGCTTTCTCCACAGCCGGTGGTGATACCGCTGCTGCCTTGGCGGCAGGTTGCCCAGTCGTGTTCAAGGCCCACAGCGGGCACATGGCGACTGCCGAATGGGTCGCAGATGCCATTACTCGCGCCGCGAAGAAAACCGAGATGCCGGCGGGTGTATTCAATATGATTTATGGGAGTGGTGTGGGTGAATGGCTCGTCAAGCATCCAGCGATCCAGGCAGTCGGCTTCACCGGTTCTCTTGGTGGTGGTCGGGCGCTGTGCGACATGGCCGCGGCACGGCCACAGCCGATTCCTGTGTTTGCCGAGATGTCGAGTATCAACCCGATGCTGTTGTTACCGGAAGCAATCAAGGTGCGTGGCGACAGGATTGCCAGCGAGCTCGCCGCCTCAGTGGTGCTCGGCGCCGGTCAGTTCTGTACCAACCCTGGCCTGGTGATCGGCATTCGCTCGCTTGAGTTCAGCGCGTTTCTCGAACGCTTCACCGCGTTGATGAATGATCAGCCGGCGCAAACCTTGCTCAACGCCAGTGGTTTGAGCAGTTACAGCCGTGGGCTCGACAACCTCCATGGTCATGCTGGTATTACCCATCTGGCGGGTTCACCACAGGTCGGCAAACAAGCACATGCCCAAGTATTCAAGGCCGATGTCAGCTTGTTGTTGAGCGGTGATGCCTTGCTACAGGAAGAAGTCTTTGGTCCAACGACTATTGTCGTCGAAGTGGCCGACAAGGCCGAGTTGGTCCAGGCGCTGCATGGTCTGCGCGGTCAACTTACCGCCACATTGATTGCAGAACCGGGCGATCTCGAGACTTATGGCGATCTGCTAGCCCTGCTTGAGCAGAAGGCCGGGCGTCTATTGCTCAACGGTTATCCGACGGGGGTCGAGGTGTGCGACGCGATGGTGCATGGCGGCCCTTATCCAGCAACGTCCGATCCTCGCGGCTCCTCGGTTGGCACCTTGGCTATCGAGCGCTTCCTGCGCCCTGTGTGCTATCAGAACTACCCGGACGCTTTGCTGCCGGATGCGCTGAAAAACGCTAACCCATCAGGTATCCAGCGTCTGGTGGACGGTGTGAGTTCCTGTGTTGCCTTGGGCTGAGCCTGGCGTGCGGTAGGTCAAAGGTCGACCGGTATTTCCGGTCGGCCTTTTTTCTGGGTAACACCCCTCAGCCGAGCTGACGGAAGATCTTGCCTGGATTCATCTGGTTGAGCGGGTCGAGTGCCTGTTTGATCGCACGCATGGTGTCGATAGCGACCTGACCGTGCTCCTCTACCAGAAAGTCGATTTTGTGCAGGCCAACGCCGTGCTCGCCAGTGCACGTGCCGCCTGCCGCCAGCGCCCGATGGACGATGGCGTGGTTGAGGCGTTCGGCTTCGGCCAGTTCCGCGGGGTTATTGGGGTCCAGTAACAGGCAGACGTGGAAGTTGCCGTCGCCGACATGTCCGAATATGGGGGCTGGCAGGTAAGACTGACGCAGGTCCTGTTCGGTAGCGCTTACGCAGTCGGCGAGTTTCGATAGCGGAACGCAGACATCTGTGGACAGCGCCCGGCAACCTGGCTTGAGCTGTAAAAAGGCGAACAGTGCGTTGTGGCGTGCACTCCACAGGCGGTTGCGCTCTTCCTGTTGGGTCGCCCATTTAAAGTCCATCCCGTCATTGCTGGCGGCCAGGTCCTGCACCGTTTTCGCTTGTTCGGCAACACTGGCTGCGTTGCCGTGGAACTCCAGGAACAGTGTTGGAGACTCCTGCAGCGTCAGCTTGGAATAGTGGTTCAGTGCCTGGATCGCCAAGCGGTCAACCAGCTCGGCTCGGGCTACCGCAATGCCTAGCTGGATGGTTTCAATCACGGTTTGTACCGCGCCCTCGACCGAATCGAAACTGCACACCGCAGCGCTGATCGCTTCTGGCTGCGGATGCAGTTTCAAGGTGACTTCGCTGATCACCCCAAGCGTGCCTTCACTGCCGATGAACAGCCGAGCGAGGTCGTAGCCAGCGGAAGATTTCTTTGCCTTCGAACCGCTGCGCAGTAGCCGGCCGTCGGCCAGCACGGCGTTCAGGCCGAGCACGTTCTCGCGCATGGTGCCGTAGCGCACTGCGTTGGTCCCTGAGGCACGGGTGGCGCACATGCCGCCGATGCTGGCGTCTGCACCAGGATCTATGGGGAAGAACAGGCCGCTGGTACGCAGGTATTCATTCAATGCCTTGCGGGTGATACCTGGCTGCACGGTGATGCTCAGGTCTTCGGGCTGGAAGGAGAGTACCTGGTCCATCCGTGAGACATCGAGACTGATACCACCCTGCACGGCCAACAGGTGGCCCTCCAGGGACGAGCCGCTGCCGTACGGGATCACGGGTACTCGGTGTTCATGGCATAGCTTCAGGATAGCGCTGATGTCTTCGACACTGTGCGCGTAGGCCACGGCATCGGGCAAGACCGGGTCATACAAGGACTCGTCGCGACCGTGGTGTTCACGCACCGCTTGGGCGGTGCTGAAGCGCTCGCCAAGCAGGTTGTCGAGGGCGTCGCGCAAGGGTTGGGGCAGAGGCTGGGATGAGGCCATGACAGGGCTCCTGTAGGGGAAGGTCGGTTCGCCCGGCGCGACCGCGACCCATTCCCCACCGGCTACAGCGGGGTCAGGACATTCATCACGGTATCGAGGGCGACACGGGTGTCGTCGAGTTGTACCAGCGAGGCATGCCGGGCGCCGAGGGCGTCGCGGTTCTTGATCGCGGTAAGGATTGCCTTGTGCCGCGGCAGGCTCAGCTGCTGGGTGTTGGGGCGTCGGTTGGTAACATTGATCGACTCGCGTAGCGGTAGCGAAAGCATGTTGCACATGTAGGCGAGCAGGTCGTTGTGGGTTGCTTCTGCGATCGCACGGTGGAAGTCCAGGTCCGGCTGTAACAGGTCCTTGCGGGTCTGGGCTGCCTCCATGCGTTGGTAGGCTTCTTCGATGATTGCGATGTCGGCATCGGTCGCGGTGGTCGCCGCCATCGCGGCGATCTCGGGCTCGAGGATCCGTCGCACGCCTGCCAGGGTGTGGAAGAACTCGCTGTGAGGCGTTGACTGCATCAGCCAGAACAGTACGTCTGGGTCGAGCAGGTGCCATTCGACACGCGGGCGCACCACCGTACCGACCCGCGGCTTGGAGTAGACCAGGCCTTTGGCACTGAGCACGCGAGTCGCCTCGCGCAGTACCGGCCGACTGACCTGGTATTCCTCGCACAGTGTTGCCTCCAATGGCAGCTTCTCTTCCGGCTTGAAACGGCCGGAAACGATGTGCATGCCCAGCTCCTGGACGATACGGGCATGCATGCTTTTGCGTGGTGTGGGCGTCTGGTAATTCATGACGGAGACGTTGCTCTGGCGAAATGCCGTCCATCATAGCATCGCTCTCGGATCGATTTGGCTCCATGGGGCGATCCCGAGAGTTGCACCCACCCTTACTTCAACGGGATTGTGTAGGCCAGGATCAAGCGGTTCTCGTCGATATCTGCACCAAAACTGGAGCGCACCATCGCGTTACGCCAACGCACGGCGAGGTTCTTCAAGGGCCCGCTCTGCAGGACGTAGGTGATGTCCAGATCGCGCTCCCACTCGTGACCTTCGCCGCCTTTGGCCAGTTCGACGTTGTCGCCACTGACATAGCGGGCGAAGGTGGTCAGCCCCGGTACACCGAGTGCGGCGAAGTTGTAATCGTAGCGTGCCTGCCAGGAGCGCTCGCCGGCGAAGATGAAGTTGCGTACCTGAATATCATTGACCAGTGGCGTGCTGGCGCCGGACAGCAACAGGGCATCGTTGTCGCCGTACATGCGCTGGTAACCCGCGCTAATGGTGTGACCGCCGTAACCGGCGCCGAACAGGCTGGTGAGGGATTTGTTGTCGAGCGTGCCTGCTCGGGCGCTGCCGTCATCTTCACCGGTGAACAGGCCAACGTTGGCAGACAGGCTCCAATCGCCAAGCTTCTGTTTGTGGACGATGTTGTAGAAACGCTGCTGGTAGATGTTCTCAAGTTGCGATTGCCATAGGCCAATCATGGTTCGATCGGCATTGAAACGGTATTCACCACCTGCATAATTGAAGCGGTCTGAGGTCACACCGGCGATGCCATTGGCCGCGAGATCCGCGTGACCCGACTCGTTGCGCTGGCTGGCAGAGCGAAATTGGCCGGTGTAGAGCGTTAGTCCCTCTAACTCACGTGAGGTCAGCATGCCGCCTTGATAGCTTTGAGGCAGCAGGCGGGCATCATTGCGCATCGCAATTGGCAGTTCCGGAAACAGTTCGCCTACCTTGAGTTCGGTCTTTGAGAGACGAATCTTGCCCACCGCGCCGGCGCGCGAGAATTCGTCGGCAGAGGAGCCGTCGTCCTGGGTCGGCAACAGTCCGCTGTTCGAGCGTCCAGGGCCGCTGTCGAGCTTGACCCCGAGCATACCAACAAGATCCATACCCACGCCTACGGTGCCCTGGGTGTAGCCCGATTGAGCCTGGAACAGAAACCCTTGGGCCCACTCCTCCTGTTTCGACTGGGCAGCATTGTCCTGGCGAAAGTCTCGATTGAAGTAGAAGTTGCGGGCAAGAATGTTGGCCGTGGCATCTTCTACAAAGCCATGCTCCTCGGCATGTGCGCTCCATGCCGCCGCGGACAGTGGCACGAACATGCAGGCGGCCAGCAGTTGCGGCGGTGACAGGGCGAAGGGGGTGGCGTTGATACGGGTCATTATTGTTGTACTCCCGATGTAGTGGATTCCCGGAAGGGAAGTAGGGCCGTTGTTGGACTGGGTAACAATTGTTTCGGGCGAGCGGCTGTGTCCCGATTGAGCAGGATTCGCAAATGTCCGGGGAAGCGAGCGCCAGCGAGTGCTGGCGCTCAGATTGAGATCAGTGCGAGTGACGCGGTACTTCCGAACCGCGACGGCCAACCAGGAAGTCGAAGTCGCAGCCTTGATCGGCCTGCAACACATGATCGACATACAGGCGGCTGTAGCCGCTGGAGAAAATTTTGGCGCTTGTGTCGGGTTTGAGATCGCTCAGTCTCGCCTGCAATTCCTCGTCGCTGATGTCCAGATGCAGGCGACCACCCGCACAGTCGAGCTCGATAAAGTCACCATTGCGTACGGCCGCCAGTGGTCCACCCGCGGCTGCTTCCGGGGCGACGTGGAGCACCACGGTGCCGTAGGCGGTGCCGCTCATGCGCGCATCGGACAGGCGCACCATGTCGGTTACGCCCTTGGCCAGGACCTTGGGGGGCAGGCCCATGTTGCCGACTTCAGCCATCCCTGGATAACCCTTGGGGCCTGCGTTTTTCAGGACAAGGACGCAGGTTTCGTCTACATCCAGATCCGGGTCGGCAATGCGCGCCTTGTAGTCGTCGAAGTTCTCGAAGACCACTGCACGCCCGCGATGCTGCATAAGCTCGGGGGTCGCTGCCGAAGGCTTGAGGACCGCGCCGCGGGGTGACAGATTGCCACGCAAGATGCAAAGCCCACCGTCGGCCACCAGCGGGTTGTCGATCTGGCGGATCACTTCATCGTTGTACTGTGGCGAGGCCTGGCAGTTTTTCCATAGGCTTTGGCCGTTGGCAGTCAGGGCATCGGGGTTAGGGAGCAGGCCGGATTCGCCAAGACGACGGATCACCGCTGGCAGGCCACCCGCGTAGTAGAACTCTTCCATTAGAAAACGACCGGAAGGCTGCATGTCGACGATGGTGGGTGTACCGCGACCAATGCGAGTCCAGTCCTCCAGATCCAGTTCGACGCCGATGCGCCCGGCAATGGCCTTCAGGTGAATCACTGCGTTGGTCGAACCGCCGATGGCGGCGTTGACTTTGATGGCGTTCTCGAACGCAGCCTTGGTGAGAATCTTCGACAAACGCAGGTCCTCATGGACCATGTCGACGATACGCATGCCCGACAGGTGCGCCAGGACGTAGCGACGAGAGTCAACGGCCGGGATCGCTGCGTTGTGCGGAAGTGAGGTGCCCAGGGCCTCGGCCATGCAGGCCATGGTCGAGGCGGTGCCCATGGTGTTGCAGGTCCCGGCCGAGCGCGACATACCTGCTTCGGCGGAAAGGAATTCATCAAGGCTGATCTGCCCGCCCTTGTAGGCTTCGTGCATCTGCCAGACCACAGTACCGGACCCGATATCCTTGCCTTTGTGCTTGCCGTTGAGCATCGGGCCACCGGTGACGACGATCGCTGGAACGTCGCAACTGGCTGCGCCCATCAGGAGGGCCGGGGTGGTCTTATCGCAACCGGTGAGCAGGACCACGGCATCTACCGGGTTTCCTCGAATGGCTTCTTCCACATCCATGCTGGCCAGGTTTCGGGTGAGCATGGCAGTAGGGCGCAGGTTCGATTCGCCGCTGGAGAACACTGGGAACTCGACAGGGAAGCCTCCGGCCTCAAGTACGCCTTTCTTTACGTGTTCGGCGATTTTGCGGAAATGCGCGTTGCAGGGCGTCAGCTCTGACCAGGTGTTACAGATGCCGATGATGGGCTTGCCCTGGAATTCGTGATCCGGGATACCCTGATTCTTCATCCAGCTGCGGTACATGAAACCGTTCTTGTCGGCCGTACCGAACCATTGTGCGGAACGAAGCGGAGTCTTTTTATCTGTCATGGCGCGGTCAACTCTTATTGTATGACTAATTGGAGGCTGTTCCGCAGAATTTACCCGATAAAAAGCCATTTTGAAATCGTTGCGCGCAAAATAGTATTACTATATTGTCTGAATCACTTGGCCGGGAGCGGTGCGCTACTGCCGCTTCGACTGGTCGGGGTCAACAAATCCATAACAAAAACAATTTGGAGAAGACTATGAGTCCGGAAGCTCGGATCATTCGCACGCTCACGCTCAGGTTGATTCCCTTCCTGATCCTGTTGTACCTCGTTGCCTTCATCGACCGCTCCGCGGTTGGCTTCGCCAAATTGCACATGAATGCCGATATAGGCCTGAGTGACATGGCTTATGGTTTTGGTGCAGGCCTGTTCTTCATTGGCTACTTCATGTTCGAGGTGCCGAGCAATCTGTTGCTGGAACGTTTCGGTGCGCGTCGCTGGTTTGCCCGCATACTCATCACGTGGGGTGCGATCACGGTGGGCATGGCGTTTGTCCAGGGCTCCTACAGCTTCTATGTGATGCGCTTTTTGCTGGGTGCAGCCGAAGCCGGGTTTTTCCCGGGTGTGCTGTACTACATCACCCGTTGGTTCCCTGTGCGTAACCGCGGCAAGGTGCTGGGCTTCTTTATTCTTTCCCAGCCCATCGCGCTGATGGTTACCGGGCCACTGGCCGGCTGGCTGTTGGGCATGAATGGCATTCTCGGTCTGGCCGGCTGGCAGTGGCTGTTCATTACCATCGGCATTCCGGCGATCGCGCTGGCCTTGCCAACGCTGAAGTTCCTTCCTGACACCCCCAAGGATGCGCGCTGGCTGGCGGATGCTGATCGTCAATGGCTGCTCGGTGAACTGGAAAAAGACCGCAAGGAGTACGGCCAGACCGAGCACACCAATCCATTGCGTGCCCTGACCGATCGCCGTGTACTGATCCTGGCCCTGTTGTACCTTCCAAGTACCCTGAGCACTTATGGCCTGAGCCTGTGGCTGCCGACCCTGGTGCATCAGTTCGGCGGCAGCGACCTGACGACGGGCTTCATCTCAGCGATTCCATACATCTTCGGTGTTATTGGCCTGCTGATCATCCCGCGCAGCTCCGACCGTTTGAATGATCGCTATGGGCATCTCACGGTGCTTTATATCCTTGGCGCCACAGGCTTGTTCCTCAGCGCATGGCTGAGCGTGCCAAGCCTGCAACTGGCGGCTCTGTGCCTGACGGCCTTCAGTCTGTTCTCGGTAACAGCAATCTTCTGGGTGCTGCCGGGGCGCTTCCTGTCCGGTGCCACGGCCGCTGCGGGGATCGCGTTGATCAACTCGTTCGGCAACCTAGGCGGTTACATCGGTCCGTTCGGTATCGGTGCCTTGAAGGAGTACACCGGCTCTTTGTCCTCCGGCCTGTATTTCCTTTCGGCGGTGATGCTCAGTGGTGTGGTGTTGACCTACATCGTTTACACAAAACTGGAAAAGAAAGCCTCGCTCGCGCGTAATGCTGCGCTCGGACAGGCATCCTGATTGCTCAGGTGGGCAGGGATGCCCGCCGTTCTGGAGTACTTGCATGACTAGAAAACTCAAAGTCGCCATCGTCGGCTCGGGCAACATCGGAACTGATCTGATGATCAAGGTCCTGCGTAACGGTCAGCACCTTGAAATGGCTGCCATGGTGGGCATTGACCCGGCGTCCGACGGGCTGGCCCGCGCCCAGCGCATGGGGGTTGCCACCACCCATGAAGGGGTCGAAGGGCTGACCCGCATGGATGTGTTCAAGGACATCGACTTTGTCTTTGACGCCACCTCAGCTGGCGCTCACGTGAAGAACGATGCTTTCCTGCGTTCGATCAAACCGGGTATCCGCCTGA
The DNA here is from genome assembly GCF_002858665.1 of Pseudomonas sp. FFUP_PS_473. Taxonomy (NCBI): domain Bacteria; kingdom Pseudomonadati; phylum Pseudomonadota; class Gammaproteobacteria; order Pseudomonadales; family Pseudomonadaceae; genus Pseudomonas; species Pseudomonas sp. FFUP_PS_473. The sequence goes on along the minus strand of NZ_PJQQ01000024.1, from coordinate 66,289 downwards.
TCGACCTGACCCCGGCCGCCATCGGCCCGTACTGTGTGCCGGTGGTCAACCTGGAACAGAACCTTGCCCAGCTCAATGTGAACATGGTCACCTGTGGTGGCCAGGCGACCATCCCGATGGTCGCCGCAGTATCGCGGGTGGCCAAGGTGCATTATGCAGAGATTGTCGCCTCAATCGCGAGCAAGTCGGCCGGCCCTGGCACCCGCGCCAACATCGACGAATTCACTGAAACCACATCCAAGGCCATTGAGGTGATTGGAGGCGCTGGCAAGGGCAAGGCGATCATCGTCATGAACCCGGCCGAACCGCCTCTGATGATGCGTGACACAGTATTCGTCCTGTCTGAAGCTGCCGATCAAGGGCAGATCGAAGCGTCTGTCGAAGAAACTGTTGCAGCGGTGCAGGCCTATGTGCCGGGCTATCGCCTCAAGCAGAAAGTGCAGTTTGACGTTATCCCGGAGAACGCGCCCCTGAAAATTCCCGGCCTGGGTACATTTTCCGGTCTGAAGACCTCGATTTTTCTGGAAGTCGAAGGCGCCGCCCATTACCTGCCAGCCTACGCCGGCAACCTCGACATCATGACCTCAGCGGCCCTGGCCACCGCCGAGCGCATGGCGCTGTCGATGCTGAGTGCCTGAGGACAAACGCCATGACGTTCAACCCCGCGAAAAAGCTCTACATTTCAGACGTGACGTTGCGTGACGGCAGCCATGCCGTTCGTCATCAGTATTCGATCCAGAATGTCCAGGACATCGCCCGTGCGCTGGACAAGGCAAAAGTCGATTCGATCGAGGTCGCCCACGGTGACGGCCTGCAGGGCTCTAGCTTCAACTACGGCTTTGCCGCTCACACCGATCTAGAGTGGATCGAAGCCGTGGCGGATGTGATCAGCCATGCAAAAATCACTACGTTGCTGCTGCCCGGTATTGGTAGCGTGCATGACCTCAAGGCTGCCTACGACGCTGGCGCCCGGGTGGTTCGCGTGGCGACCCATTGCACCGAAGCGGACGTGGCCAAGCAACATATCGGCTACGCTCGCGAATTGGGCATGGACACTGTCGGTTTCCTGATGATGAGCCACATGCTCGCCCCCGAACAGTTGGCGCAACAGGCAAAGCTGATGGAAAGCTACGGCGCTACTTGCGTGTACATGGCCGATTCTGGCGGTGCAATGAACATGCAGGATGTGCGCGAACGGTTCCGCGCCTTCAAGGCTGTGCTAAAGCCGGAGACCGAAACCGGCATGCACGCGCACCACAACTTGAGCCTTGGCGTGGCAAACTCGATCACTGCGGTGGAAGAGGGCTGCGACCGCATCGACGCGAGCCTCGCCGGTATGGGCGCTGGCGCCGGTAACGCGCCGCTTGAAGTTTTCATCGCGGCAGCCGAACGCCTTGGTTGGAACCACGGCACCGACCTCTATACGTTACTCGATGCGGCCGACGATATCGTCCGGCCACTGCAGGACCGCCCGGTACGGGTCGATCGCGAGACGCTGGCACTTGGCTATGCCGGTGTCTACTCGAGCTTCCTGCGTCATGCCGAAATCGCCGCAGCCAAGTACGGCCTCAAGACCCTCGACATTCTTGTCGAACTGGGCAAACGGCGTATGGTCGGCGGCCAGGAAGACATGATCGTTGATGTGGCGCTGGACCTGCTCAACAAGGCCTGAACTCAACCCGGCCCAAGCTCGTGATGGGCTACCCGGTTCCGATACGTGTTGTGCCACATTTCGAGTTGAGCGATTTGTAGCTGTGATCGGAACCGGGCTTGCGTCTTGCGGGTGACGTATTGTCCGCTTCAACCGATGGGGTAGTTATCGGTCGGCGTTCGGCAATTCGAAGCCCGGGATGACCCGCCCCAGCGTGATCGCCTGGCGATAAAGCACCTGCATGATCTGTATGGCCGACTCGGACAGCGGCTCGAACCGTGAGTAGACAAAGCTTATATCGAAGTGAATCGCCTCAACCAGCGGTACAACGATCAGACCGCTGTCCTGCGCCACGAATTCGTCGATGATGGTCAAACCCATGCCTTGCTTGACCAAGGCTACCGCTTCGTTTGCATTGGTGAAATTCAGCATCGACTTCAGGTGCAAGCCTTGGCGCTCAATCTCGTTGGCCAGCAACCGGCCAAACGGCATGTCAGGGCGGAACAGCAGTAATGGATGGTCGACCAATTCATGCAATGACAGTGACGACCTTTTGGCAAAGGGATGATCCGCTGACATCACGCAGACCATGCGTGCACGCATGAAGGCTCGCGAGTGCAGGTGGTCATGGATCAGCGGTAGTGCCGAAATTGCCAGGTCGACTTTCTTGGAGAGGATCTGGTTGGGCATATCTCCCATTAACGTGGTTTGCCATTCAATATTCAGCGCCGGTACTTCACGCTTGAGTCGGGCCAAGGCGAACGGGATGACCACAGTCGACAGCGACGCGCTGCAACAGATGCGGAGCTGGCGGTGGGTACCGCTGGCCAGGGCAAGTGCACATTCGTTGACCGCCAGCGCGGCTTGGTAAACGCGCTCGACTTCCCGGTAAAGGGCGTGGGCCTCGGCGGTGGGTACCAAGCGGTTGTTGATGCGTTGGAACAAGCGGTAGGCCAGCCGGCTTTCAATATAGGCGATCAGCTTGCTGACCGCCGGCTGCGACACATACAGCATTTTCGCCGCAGCGCTGATCGATCCCGTGAGCATCACTGCCCGGAACACTTCCATGTGTCGCAGCTTGAACACCATCGTGTTGGCGTCTGGGCCTTCGCCGTAGGGCATGGGGTCATTAACCTTTGGTTATTGTTCTGGCGATCTCTGTATGAGCGCGTTTTACAGCGTGATCGTATCTTCACTGCAGCTGCATCGCTCGCAGCGACGAACAATAACAAAGATCAATGATCAAGCGCAGCGACGCTTGGCAGGAGCAGCCTTGAGCATCTACGACGAACCCAAGATTGATTGCCATAACCATCTCTTTGACCCCGTGCGATTTCCTTATCGCGCCGACACGCTCTACGCGCCTACCAAGCAGGAAGTTGCGCCCCTTGAACAGTTCGGTCGGGTCATGGACGCCTATGGCGTGCAACACGCTTTGCTGGTGGGGCCGACTAGCGGCTATCGCACAGACAACCGTTGCCTGCTGCATGCATTGGCCCAAGGTGAGGGCCGTTTCAAGGGCATTGCCGTGGTCGACCCTGGCACTGGCCTGGAAGAACTGGCAGCGCTGAGGGAACAGGGGGTGGTGGGCATTGCGTTCAACCCGGCGCTGGAAGGGGTGGCGGTGATGAACGGTGCGGCCGCACTGTTCGAACGGCTCGCCGAACTGGACCTCTTCGCACAGATTCAGGTGTGCGGCGACCAGCTAGTCGACTTGCAGGGCTTGATAGAAACGACTGCGCCGCGATTGCTAATCGACCATTGTGGCCGCCCCGATATCAACGCAGGCCTGAACCAGGCAGGGTTCCAGACGCTGTTGGGCCTTGCCGGGAGCGGCAGAGCCTGCGTGAAAATCTCCGGCATGCAGAAGTTCGCCGCCTTGAATCATCTGGATGAGCAGTCAGGCGATTACGTGCGCGCACTGCTCGAGGCCTTTGGCCCGGATGCCTGTGTGTGGGGCTCGGACTGGCCGTTCATTCGCGAGCAGTCGCGGGTGGACTACGGGCCGCTGCTGAAGCTGGCAGAGCGGCTGATGCCCGATACCGATGTACGTCGCAAAGTGATGTGGGACACGCCACGGCGATTGTTCGGCTTTGGCGAGCATTGAGCCAGACCTGGGCTGAGTAACAACCCCGATAATAACAAGGAACAAGACAATGACGACCGACAATCGATTCGGAGCGGCAACATTCGCCTGTCCGACGGCGCAAATTGCCAGAACACGCACTAGATTCATGATCCTGGCGCTGATATCCGGTGGCACCATGATCAACTACCTGGATCGCAGTGTGATGGGCATCGCCGCCCCCAGCATCAGTGCCGACCTGGGCCTGAACGCGGTGATGATGGGCCTGATTTTCTCGGCGTTCTCCTGGACCTACGCGGCAGCGCAGATTCCTGGCGGAATCCTGATCGATCGGCTGGGCACGAAACGCACTTACTGGCTGGCGCTGACATTATGGTCGTTGTTTACGGGCCTGCAGGGTCTCGCGCAAGGCTTTCTCTCGTTGCTGGGCTTTCGCTTGCTGGTGGGCGCCAGCGAAGCACCGTGCTTTCCCACTAATAGCCGTGTGGTGGCGACCTGGTTCCCGCAGAATGAACGTGCCCGGGCGACCGGTATCTACACCTTCGCCGAATACGTCGGCCTGGCATTCCTCACGCCGTTGCTGTTCTGGGTGTTGCACGCCTATGGCTGGCGCGCTCTGTTAATGGCAGTGGGCATCCTGGGGGTGGTCTACGGCCTGGTCTGGTTGCGCAAGTACCACGAGCCCCATGAGTCGACCACGGCCAATCAGGCGGAGCTTGATTACATTGCCGAAGGTGGCGGAGTGATCGATGGTGGCCAGAAAGCCAAGCGGTTCTGCTGGTCGCAGATTCCCGCGCTGCTCAAGCACCGGAACATGCTGGGGATTTGCCTGGGGCAGTTTGCCTGTAACTCGACCAACGTGTTTTTCCTGACCTGGTTTCCCACCTATCTGGTCACAGAGCGGCACATGCCTTGGCTCAAGGTGGGTTGGGTAGCGGTGCTGCCATTCATCGCAGCCTCGCTCGGTACCCTGGTCGGCGGCTGGTTGTCGGACGCCTTGTTGCGCCGCGGCTACTCGCTGAATCTCGCACGTAAGTTGCCGGTGATTGCGGGGCTTCTGACCGCATCCGTGATCGTGCTGGCCAACTACGTGGACTCCGACGCGCTGGTGATTGCCATTCTCTGCGTGGCCTATTTTGCCCAGGGCATGTCTGCGCTGGCCTGGATGATCGTCTCCGATATCGCACCCAAAGGCTTGCTCGGCTTGAGCGGCGGGGTATTCAACCTGTTTGCCAATGCCGCCGGTATCGTCACCCCGCTGACCATCGGCGTCATTGTCTCGACCACTGGCTCGTTCGTCTGGGCATTGGCCTTTGTGTCCTCGATTACCGTACTGGGTGCGCTGTGTTACCTGTTCATGGTCCGCGATCTGCAGCGCCTGCCTGATATTCAATCCGTTCAACAAGGAGCACTTTGATGACTCTACAGCTTGAAGGTCAGACGGCCATCGTTACCGGCGGCATGCGCGGCATTGGCCTGGGCATCGCTCGCCGCTTGCACAGCGCGGGTGCGCAAATTGTTATCTGGGACCTGGCGGTCGATGGCTGGGACAGCATCGCCAATGGCTTTGAACCGGTGATGCGCCAGGCGGTCAACGTGGCTTCCCTGGCGTCCGTAGAAACAGCCTTCGGCGAGGTCGTTGCCCAGCAGGGACGAGTCGATATCCTGGTCAACAATGCCGGTATCAATGGGCCGGTCGTTCCCTCCTGGGAGTACCCGGCCAGCGCCTGGGACCAGGTCATTGCTATCGACCTGACTGGCGTGTTCTATTGCTGCCGCACGGTCATCCCGCACATGCGCGAGCGCGGTTACGGGCGCATCGTCAATATCGCGTCAATGGCAGGCAAGGATGGCGTGCAGTACATCTCGGCCTACTCAGCGGCCAAGGCCGGCGTCATCGCGTTCACCAAAGCCGCGGCGAAGGAACTGGCCCAGGACGGCGTGCTGCTCAACTGCATCGCACCGGCCATGGTGGAAACCGGGCTGATGGCGGAAATGACGCCCGAGCACATTGCGGCAAGCAAGGCCAAGATTCCCATGGGGCGTTTCCTGCAAATCGAGGAGATCGCCAATATGGTGACCTGGATCGCCGGGCCTGAGTGCAGTTTCACCACAGGGTTTGTGTTCGACCTCAGTGGGGGGAGGGCGACCTATTGAGCGATCTGGGTGTAGCGCACCTCGCCGCACGTGAACTCGAGACCGGCCAGCCCTTGTAGCGGGTGCCGAACGTGGCGTGGTGGTCTTCCTTGACCTCGAAAGATCAAGGAAGGCGCAGCCTTCGTCAGCGGCTATAGGGCGCGTGCAGGCAACAAACACACGTTGAAACCCGCATAGGACGACAGCGGGTTTCACGTGTTACAGGTTTACTTGCTGTCAGGCAGCGCGTAAGCCATCACATAATCGCCGCGATCGGGTGACTGACGCGCACCACCCGCGGTGATGACGATGTACTGCTTGCCCGTCTTCGGCGACACGTAGGTCATTGGGCCACCCTGACTGCCTACAGGCAGGCGGGCTTTCCAGGCTTCTTCACCGGTGGCCGAGTTGAAGGCGCGCAGGTAGTAATCCTGAGTGCCGGCGATGAACACCAGGCCGCCCTGGGTGGATAGCGTACCACCTAGCGTCGGCATGCCGATCGGCAGAGGCAGGTGCATCTTGATACCCAATGGGCCTGTGTCCTGGACGGTGCCAACCGGTACTTGCCAGGCGATTTTCTGGCTCTTCATGTCGATGGCGGTCAAGGTCCCAAAGGGGGGTGCCTGGCAAGGGATGCCGGCAACCGACAGGAAGCGGTTCTTGTTCACCGCATACGGCGTGCCTTTGAGCGGTACCGCGCCCATGCCGGTGTTCAAGGCTTCACCACCGGAAGAGGCCTTGGCATCTTTCTGTTGTGGAATCATCTGGATCCACAGGCCCAGACGCATGTCGTTGACGAAGATGAAACCGTGTACCGGATCGGTCGAAATACTGCCCCAGTTCATCCCGCCCAGCGAGCCCGGGAAGCTCAGCGACACATCGGTGCCAGGCGCGGTGTACAGCCCCTCGTAACGCATTTTCTTGAACGAGATACGGCACAGCAGTTGGTCAAATGGAGTGGCTCCCCACATGTCCGACTCCGAAAGGTGCTGGGCGCCGATCTGCGGCATCCCTACCGATTTCGGCTGGGTCAGCGAGTAAGGCTCGTTCGGGATGTTGGCCGCCTTGACCGGAACTTCTTCAACCTTGGTTAACGGCTGGCCAGTGTGGCGGTCCAGTACATAGATCTGGCCGGCTTTGGTACCGATCACAACGGCGGGGACCTTACTGCCGTCAGCCTTGGTGAAATCGATCAGGCTTGGCTGCATCGGCAGGTCGAAGTCCCACAGGTCATTGTGGACGGTCTGGTAGACCCACTTCTCTTCGCCAGTGGTCGCGTTCAGCGCCAGAACGGAAGCACCGTACTTGTGGTTCAGCTCGGTACGCTCCACACCGTAGATGTCGGTGGAGGAGCTGCCCATCGGCAGGAAGACGGTGTTCATCGCCGGGTCATAGGACATCGGGGCCCAGCTGTTAGGCGTACTGCGCACGTAGGTGCTACCGGCAGCCGGCGCTCGCTTGTCTTGCGGGTTGCCCGGGTCGAACGCCCAGCGCATTTCGCCGGTGATCACGTCGAAGCCACGGATCACGCCGCCTGGCATGTCGGTCTGGACGTTGTCGGCCACACGGCCGCCCACTACCACCGTGGTCCCGGCCATCAGCGGCGCCGAGGACAACTGGTAATAGGCGTCAGGCACATTGCCCAGACCAACTTTCAGGTCAACCTGGCCATTCTTGCCGAAGCCTTGGCAGTACTCGCCGGTGTCGGCGTCCACGGCGATCAGGCGCGCATCGATGGTGTTGGTCAGCAGGCGGCGTTGGCAAGCGGCACCGGCCGGCACCGATACAGGCTTGACCGGCGTGCTGCCATCGGTGGGCTGGGCGACCGCAGCGGTAGCATCGAAGTAGGCGAGACCGCGGCAGCGCTGCCAAACAGCAGATTTGGCGTTGATCTCGTTTTTCCACAGTTGTTTGCCGGTGTCGGCATCCAGTGCAATGACGTTGTTGTGCGGGGTGCAGATGAACACCTTGTCGCCAACCTGCAACGGCGTCATCTGGTCTTCGGCGCCATTGCCATCACTGATGGCCATGTCTCCAGTGTGGTAGGTCCAGGCCGGCGCCAGCTTCGAAACGTTGTCACGGTTGATCTGGTCCAGCGCGGCGAAGCGGCCACCCCCTTCGTCGTTACCGTAGTGTTCCCAGTTTTTCTGGGCCTTGGCAGGGTCGACCTTGGTCAGCCCAGGGCCGTCACCGGTTGGCGCCACAGGCGCGTGTGGGACGAACATGCCAGCGAAACCGGCTAGCAAGGCGATCGCCAGAACACCGCTCGGGGCGTAGCTAGCGCTGCCGCTGGCCAGGCCATTGGCCTTGCGCAGGGTAGGGTAGACCAACGCCACCAGCAGGCTCAGCACGCCCAGAGCGAACAAACGAGAGACCAGTGGCCAGAAATTCAGACCGGCATCGGCGAGTGCCCAGACCACGGTGATTACCATCACCGCCGCGAACAGCCAGACGCCCGACAGGCGCTGTTTGAAGAGCAGAATGGAGGACACGATCAAACCGAGACCAGCGAGCAGAAAGTACCAACTGCCGCCAAGCGTAGCGAGGTATCCACCACCTGCTGCGAAGAGTAACCCGAATACCAGCACACCAAAGGCGCCGAACCCTATGAGCCAGCGACCGGCGGATGCCGGAAGTCGAGACGTAGTCATGTTGCATGATCCTTCTGACGCATGAGCGTTTGTGGGAGTAGTTTTAGAGTAGTGGAGGCCAGAGTGCTTGGCCTGGTTTTCAGGGCGCCGGTCGCTGGGGAGTCCCAACGCCTGCGCATCGCCGCTGACACAACCGCTCAAGGCGATGTGTTCGATGAAAGCCCGAAAATTATGAACTAAATAGTTAGTCTTGTGACGATATCAAAAAATGAGGGTGGCTGCGACACGTTGTCATTTGCCAGAAAGGTCGATGTCAAAGCCGAACTTGGTCGCCAGCACCACGTGCTCACGAATCTTGCGTGTCTCTTTCTGAGGCGAGCCTTCCAGGCTCGTGAGCAGCATTCAGCATGGGTGCGAAGCACCCATTCGACCACCCCAGACCTTGCCCTCCAGCAATTTAGATAATATGTTAATAAAAATAAATCCTGGAGGCGCCATGTTCCTGTCATCAAGCGAGCAGATCGGATTCGAACGCTGGTGCCAGTCCCTACGCAGCATCTGCGGCAATTTCAGCACGCTGCCTTCTAGCCTTACCCGGCATTTCATCGGAGAAATCCACAGCCAGGCGATTGGGGCGCTGGATACGGCGCATATCCGTACTAATGCCAGTTTGATCAGTCGTGAGCGTATCGGTATCGACAGTGATGACAGTCACTGCTTCCTCATCTATCAGCGCAGCGGCCGCCAGCGGATCCGTCAGGCCGGGATGGAGGTGGAGTTGGGGCCGGAGGACATTGCACTGGTGGACTCGGCGAGGTTGTTCGAAATCGAGCCGCTGGGGTTGGTGGAGAACGTCTCTGTGCATCTGCCACGGGACATCGTCACCTGCAAATTCAAGGGCGATAACCTGTTCGGCAAACTGTCGCGCAATAATGTTTCCAGTCGCATGGTGCGTTCGCTGGTGCAGTCGATCGGCATGCTTGGCGACGGTGCCGCCAGTGGTGACGATGGACAGGCGATCCAGAGTGCGCTGGTCAGCCTGGTGCTGCCGGCGATATCCGGCCAGGCGCAAAGGCAGGAGCATCCGCTGGAAAGCAGTAATCTGTATTTGACTGCGCTGCGCCTGGTGGATGAGTCTTTGCATGATGTCGATCTGGGCCCGGCCTATCTCGCCGATCAGTTGCACACGTCTGTGCGCAGCCTTTATCGCCTGTTTGAAGAGCACGGTGAAAGCGTGTCGCGCTACATACTCCGAACCCGCCTGAGTAAAGTGGCCCATGACCTGTGCAGCCCGCCATTGCGCAGTCAATCAATCACCCAGATTGCCTTCAAGTGGGGCTTTGTCGATGTTGCCCATTTCAGCCGGGCGTTCAAGCGTCAGTTCGAAGTCTCGCCCCGTGATTACCGGGCGCATGCGTTCCAGAAGTAAGCCCAGTCGGTACTGGCAGAAAATGCCAACTGAATTGGCGGCCACAGTCAAGCGCAGCCCTCCCTCAAAACTTCTAATACCTCTACGTAGCGCAAGCCCTGCTATTGCGTGACCCGCGGGGGCGGTCTGCCCTGTGGATTCATAAAAACAATAAATGTGTCGTTGGAGTCAGAAACACATGAAAACCCTCTTTCTGCTGGCGGGTCTCCCATTGCTGCTTTCCTCCCTGCATGCCTCGGCTGTGGAAAGCACGCATCCTGCCCAGGTCGATACGAAACGCCTTGTCAACGCCAATCTCGAACCCGGCAACTGGATGAGCCACGGTCGTACCTATGATGAACAGCGCTACAGTCCGCTCAGAGGTGTCAATGACAAGAACGTCAGCCAGCTCGGCGTGGCCTGGACCACTCGCCTGGATATCGACAGCGGTACTGAAGCGACGCCCTTGGTGGTTGACGGGGTGATGTATACCACCGGTGCCTTCAGCATCGTCTATGCGATGAATGCGGCCACCGGTGAGCTTCTGTGGAAGTACGATCCGAAAGTGCCGCCAGCCAACCTCAGCCAGGGCTGCTGCGGCCCGGTCAACCGCGGTGTCGCGGTGTGGAACGGTAAAGTCTACGTCGGCAGCTTCGACGGCCGTCTGATCGCCCTCGACGCGGCTACGGGTCAGGAAGTCTGGTCGGTGGACACCATTCTCGATCGCTCCAAGAGCTACTCCATCACCGGCGCCCCGCGCATCGTCAAAGGCAAGGTGTTGATTGGCAACGGCGGTGCCGAGTTTGGCGTGCGGGGATATGTCACCGCCTACGACGCCGAGACTGGCAAGGAAGCCTGGCGCTTCTACACCGTACCGGGCGATCCGAAGCTGCCGCCGGAAAACCCGGCGATGGCCATGGCCCTCAAAACCTGGACCGGCGACAGTTGGGTAAAGTGGGGCGGCGGCGGCACGGCTTGGGACTCCATGGCCTATGATCCGGAGCTGGACCTTCTGTACATTGGCACCGGCAACGGCTCGCCGTGGAATTACCAGTTCCGCAGCGAGGGCAAGGGCGACAACCTGTTCGTCTCGTCGATCCTGGCCCTGCGCCCGGACACCGGCGAGTACGTCTGGCACTATCAGGTCACGCCGCAGGACCGTTGGGACTACACCGCAACCCAGCACATGATTCTCGCCGACATCAAGGTTGACGGCCAGGTGCGTAAGGTGTTGATGCAGGCGCCGAAGAACGGCTTCTTCTATGTGCTAGACCGCACCAACGGCAAGCTGATCTCGGCGAAGAACTACGTGCCGGTGAACTGGGCCAGTGAGATTGACCTGAAGACGGGTCGTCCGGTGCTGACCGGCGCCGCGGACTACTCCAAGGAGCCGAAAGTCGTACAACCGAGCTTCCTCGGTGGACACAACTGGCACCCAATGTCCTACAACCCCAACACCGGTTACGTGTACATTCCGGCCCAGCACACCCTGGCCGAGCTGAAGGCGGCCAAGGAGCCGGTGTTCGTCCCGAACAAGTCGGTAGTGAACTTCGGTCTGGACGTGCCCGACCTGCCGGAAGACCCGAAGATCCTCAACCAGATCCGCGACGCCTGGACCGGCGAGTTGATCGCGTGGGACCCGGTCAAGCAGGCGCCGGCCTGGAAGCAGGCGTACATCAGTGCAGGCAACGGCGGCACCCTGAGCACCGGCGGCAACCTGGTGTTCCAAGGCACCGCCGATGGAAGGGTTGTGGCTTACAGCGCCGACAAGGGCGAGAAACTCTGGGAGCACCGCGCCAACTCCGGCGTGATGGCTGGCCCCATTACCTACACCGTTGGCAACGACCAGTACGTGGCGTTCTCCGTGGGCTGGGGCGGTATTTTGCCGTTGCTGACTGGGCCGCTGACTAACAAGGGCAAGGTGCAGCCAGAGTCGCGGATCATCGCCTTCAAGCTGGGCGCCAAGGGTGAACTGCCGCCGCCGCGTCAGGCACCTGTGTTCCCCAACGTCGACCTGGAACTGACCGCCACGCCGGAGCAGTTGGTTCAGGCCCGCGGTATGTTCAACGGTTTGTGCGCCGGCTGCCATGGCCTCAACGCCATCAGCGGCGGTGTGGTTCCGGACCTGCGCTACCTGACCAAGGACAAACATGCGGCCTTCCCGGCGTTCGTCAGCGGCGCGCTGATCTATCGCGGCATGCCGAACTTCTCCGACATCCTCAAGCGCGAGGACATGGAGCTGATCCGTCAGTACCTGATCAAGCGCACCCATGACCTCCAGGCCGACCTGAAGGCCACTGCCGCGCACTGAGTCTCACCGCCGACCCAACCAAAGCCTTGGTGGCCCCTGAAAAGGGGCTGCCCGGGGCGCTTCACGCCAACAAAAACAACAACGAGAGTTCACCATGAAGATCATCAGTCCCTCGACCCTGGCGACCGGCCTGGCTGTGTTTGGTATTTCCCTGTCCGCGCTGGCCGACGTAAAGCCCGATCCGGGTGACTATACGGCGCTGCCCAAGGGCACCGACGTGGTCGTGCTTTACCAGCAGAACCCGCGCGGCGACAAGGTCTACTCCGGCGGCAAGAAGGTCGCCGACGACCTCGACCTGGACATGACCGTCGGCGTTCTGCGTCTGATCCACTTCACCGACTTTTTCGGCACCGGGTATACCTGGGACCCACAGATCGTTATCCCCTTCGGCCAGCAGGATATCGGCGCCAGCCATAGCAAGACGTCAGGGCTGGGCGACATCACCTTCGGCGGCACCTTGTGGACCATCGGCGATCTGGAACACAACGAGCACCTTGGCTGGTCGGTGTTCTTCACGGCGCCTACCGGCAGTGACAAGAACGAAGGTTTTGCCCTCAGCAACAACCGCTGGGCCGTGGACTTCCAGGTGGGCTACATCAAGGGCCTGACTGACAAAATCAGTTGGGATGTGATCGCCGAAGCTGAGTTCTATGACGATCAGCGCTCTACCGACGCGAAAAAGGACACGCTGCTGCAGCTGCACAATCACCTGCGCTACAACTTCACGCCTGACACCTATGCCGCCATCAGCTACAGGCACAACTGGGGCGCACGGGAAACCCTCGACGGCGAGACCCTGGCCACCAGCCACAACAATGGCACTGTCGGTTTCACCATGGCGACCATGGTCAACAAGCAATTGCAGTTGATGGGGCAGGTGATGCACGACACCTCGGTGCGTGAGGGGGTGAAAATCGATAATTCGCTGCAGTTTCGGTTGGCGTATTTCTATTGATCCGACTCGCTGGGGTAACGGGCCGCACGGCGGCCCCAACTTCCTGCCTTCGAGTGACCAACCTTCGTACCCTGCGCTTCTAAGTCCTGCTTAATAGCCATGTGCCTGTGAGCTTGCGCATGGTCTGCCTTAAACAGCGTCCAACCCAAGAGAGGGCGCCCCGGTACGTTGGAAAATGTCCAGCGCTGCCAAGTGGAACAACCCATGAAAAATAACCAGCGGCACCGTGCCGCACATCGCCGTAATGCATTCGGCGCACTTTTACTGACCACCACCGGCGCTCTGGCGGACTCATCCGTCGAAGTCGAACCGGTAGTCGTCACGGCTACCCGCACCGGTGACCAGTGGGCGCAGACCGCGCTGTCGGCCAGCGTCGTAGATGCCGCTGACAGCCGTGGCGAGCAGGCGTTGACTCTCGGCAATATGCTTTCCAGCGTGCCCGGTGTCGTCGTGCAGAGCCGCTACAACGCCGCCCAGGGCCTGCGGCCGGCGATCCGCGGTTTCGGCTCGCGCTCCAGTTTCGGCGTGCGCGGCATCCGCGTGCTGGTGGACGGCGTTCCCCTGACCATGCCCGACGGCCAGACTGAACTCGACGGCGTCGATATCGGCCTGGTGGAGCGTATGGAGGTCATCCGCGGCCCGGCCGCGGTGCTCTATGGCAACGGCGCCGGTGGCGTACTGGCGATCAACACCCGCGAGCCGGGCGACCATCCGAACGTATCCGGCAACTTCGGTTTTGGCAGCTCCGGCTATCGCTGGCGGAGCGTCGAAGCCAGCGGCACCGAAGGCAACTTCGGCACCTTGGTGGCGGTCAGCTCGACCCAGGTGGATGGCTATCGTGATCACGCTACCAGCGAAGCCAACAATCTCACTGGCAAACTGCGCTGGTGGGGTGAGACCGGCCGTTTGGCGCTGACCTTGCACGCCCTCGACAATCGATCCGAAGACCCCGGTGGTCTGACGCTCGATCAGGTTCGTACTGATCGTCATCAGGCGCGTCCGCAAAGCCTGAGCTTCGACGCTGACGAGCGCATCACCCAGCAGCGTCTGTCACTGGTTTGGGACGGCCAGTCGGTGGGCGAGGATACGTATCAGGTACGCAGCTACGTTGGTCAGCGCGACTTCACCAACCACCTACCGTTGGCGGCCAACGGGCAGACGAGCTACGAGCGACTGTTCGATGGTGTCGGCGCGCACTACAGCCATGTCGCAGACTGGTTCGGCCTGAGCCATACGCTGACGTTCGGTGCGGACCTGGAGTCCCTGCGCGACGACCGTGATCGCAACAACAACCTCATCGGAGGCGAAAAAGGTGCCCTGACCCAACGTCAGCGTGAAGAGGCCCAGAGCCTTGGACTGTTCATTGAAAACCAGACTGCGCTAGGCGAAAACTGGATGCTCAGCCTCGGCCTGCGCCATGACGAAGTGCGTCTGAGCATCGACGATCACTTCCTCAGTGATGGCCGCGATGACTCCGGTGATCGGGTCTTGCGCGACCTTAACTACAGCGCTGGCCTCAGCTACCGCCTGGACGAGCACCACACCCTTTACACGCGCGTTGCGACCTCCTTCGAAACCCCGACTGTCAGCGAACTGGCGAACCCCACGGGAGGCGGTTTCAACAGTAGCCTGGAGCCGGCCCACGCCCTCAACCAGGAAATCGGCCTGAAGGGCGAAACCGCGCACTGGCGTTACGAAGCGGTGGTCTACCGCATCGACACACGCGATGAGCTGGTGCCTTATGTCGATGGCCGTACCTTCTACCGCAATGCCGGCTCCACCCGCCGCGACGGCCTGGAACTGAGCGCGCGCTGGCAGCCCGACGAGCACTGGCAACTGACCACCGCCTACAGCCTCAATGACTACAGCTACCGCAGTTTCGAGAATTACGATGGCAAGCGCCTGCCGGGCATCCCCGTGACGAGCCTGTTTGGTGAGCTGAGCTATAGCCGGGACAACTGGTATGCACGCATCAACACCTCGGCCTACGACCGCCAGTACGCGGACAGCGCCAACACCGCACGGGTGGGTGGCTATGCGGTGGTTAACCTGCGTGCCGGTATGTCACTCAAGGGCAAGGCGAAAAATCTGGAGCCTTATGTGGGGCTGGATAACCTCACGGACCGGCGTTACTACGACAACTTGCGGATCAATGACAATGCTGGTCGTTACTACGAACCTGCTCCAGGGCGGACGTTCTATGCAGGGCTGAAGGTACAGTTCTGAGTGGGGAGGGCAGTGCTCAGCTTGCGGTACACGAACGCGTACCGCTGATTTAGAAACCGATCTCAAAGACTGTCCGGGTCCTTAACCGAGTCCGGTTCTTCGAATGCTGAGCGCACGGCTTCCACAACACGTTCTGCCCGGTGAGCGTCGTCCAGTTGCGGATACGCTTTTTTCAGCTTGCCAGATACCTGCCAGCCGTTCTCCTTGAGAGAACGAATGATCCGGCTCGCATCCTGATCCGGCATTTCCAGCACCTCTTTGAGCCGTTCCTGAGCACGCTGGAAAATAACCAGCACACGGGCCTCGTCTGCCATTTCGGTACGGACCGTATGCGCAACGACCTTAGCCGTGTAAAGAACGTGTTCGGTCAAATCGATAGGATGCTGCGTATCGTTGCATGAGTGGCCGCGAAAACACCTCCAGCGTACGGTCGTAGCGTGTCCGGAAATCGATCGAGCTCGTGATGGTGGCCGACACTGGCAGAGTCACGCCATCCGGCACCATGTTATCTCGGATCAGGGTGTCATTGATCAGGAAGCGGTGGATCCGGCCATTGCCGTCCCGCATGGGGTGGATGTATGCAAAAGCGAAAGCGATAGCCGCTGCTCGAGCCAGCGGCTCGGCGCCCCGCGTTGCCAGCTCGAACGCTTTCAGGCCTTCGAGCAGTTGCGGCAGCACCTCAAATTTCGGCGCAATGTAGTGCACGATGTGCTCGCGCATGGTCGCTTGCGCGACGAAGACCGGCGAGTGGCTTGAAACCCACCTGCAGTGTCGAATCCCTTAATGGGAGCTGGAAAATGATAGCCAGAAGAAGGTGGTACGTGAAAACAGTAATTTGTTGGGCGCGAAAACGCTAACGATCACTCAAATTTGATGACGAATCTGCTAGTTTTTCCGAAAACGATAACGCGCTAGAGGCCCCGCTCTACACTTGCCCTCAAGTCAGGCCCAGGCCCTAGTGGCACTTGGTGTGTTGGGGCCACAACATGCCAGCATGTGCTCAAGGTTGGGCTTAAGCCTGTAGGTACGCACTCACCCAGTCTTGAAATGCCGAGGCTGTGTGCCTTGCAACCAGGCGTTCAGCCGGTGAAACGGGCCTTTGATCCATAGCGGCAAGCCGGCCTCCTCGCTACCGAATAGCTCGAGCATTTCCAGTACCTCAGGCAGTGGGATACCGGCATGGTCGAAGAGGAACAGCTGGCGCTGGTAATCGCCGAACTGCTCGCGGAAGGTCAGTGTCTTGTCGATGATTTCCTGAGGGCTGCCGACTGACAAAGGGGTATCGCGCATGAACTCTTCCAGCGAAGGGCCGTGGCCGTACACCGGCGCGTTGTCGAAGAACGGGCGGAAACGCTCGCGGGCAACTTGCGACTGGCGGTTGACGTAGATGTGCCCGCCAAGGCCGACGATGGCCTCCTGAGGGGTGCCATGGCCGTAGTAGGCGTAGCGAGAGCGATAGAAGGTGACCAGGCGCTGGAAGTGACTCTTGGGCCAGAGGATATGGCTGGCAAAGAAACCGTCCCCGTAGCGCGCCGCCTGTTCGGCGATCTCTGGGGTGCGGATCGAGCCATGCCGGTCGATGTTTTCCTCCCGCCAGAGCATGGGTAAGCAGACAAGGAGATCCTTCATACCAGAAGTCATCGCCTATGCAGCCGCTGCCCGTTCCCAGTAGCAGAAGAATAAATTGCTGCGTTCGGTCACTGACTACGTTGCCAGCAGATTCGAAACTGCCCGCGAGCACATGGTGCAGATCGTCAAGGCGCAGCCTGGCGACAAGGCCAGGGGCGGGATCCCTTTCGACGAGCGCTGAAGGCCATACATGCGGCTTATTACAGAAAGATTGTACGACTACATTGAAATAGTACGTTAATGTGCGTACAGTCGTATCGTTCGATGTCGATACGGACCTCCAGGATTCATCTCACCCCAGCAGGGAGCTGAACATGAGGACAGTGATGCAGTGGCGTGACCTGCCTGCTGAGGCCGAGGAATGGGTAGCGCGTATCGAGGCGGTTCGGCCGCTGATTCGGCAGTATCGCGATTACGCCGAAGAACAAGGTGAAGCCCATCCCAAAGTCATTGCCGAGCTGTGCAAGCTGGGCTTTTCCCGTCTGTGCGTGAGCAAGGACTTTGGTGGCCAGCAACGGGATATCCGCGTCATTTCGCAGATCGTACAGCGCCTGGCCGCGCTGGATACCTCGGTCTCGTGGCCTCAGGTGCGGATGTTTTTCATGCCGCGCAGCGAGTGCCGCATCACCAACACCTACGTCCAGCAGGCCGATGGCGATGGCCTGAACGTGCGGGTCGGGCTAGCCGGGTCGATGCTCAACGAGCATGCCGTCAACACGGTCGGGCCAGTGCAGATGCAGGTTGGAGTTTTTCAAATGTTGAATTTCCAGGCGGTCGCCACCAGAGGCGACAGGGAGTAAGTCATGCGGGCGAAACACTATCTAGGGAAGGTAACGGCATCGGTGGTCACGCTTGCTGTGCTGGGCGGCTTGACGCTGCGTTACATGGCTCACGGAGAGGAACCGGCGCCCGCCCCTGCACTGGTACCCGCGGCACTGGCTCTGGTCAGGCAAGTGCCGTACACCTATTACCAGGTCGCCATCGGCCAGATCGAGGCTCGCCAGCAGGTGCTGCTGTCGGCCGAGGTCAGTGGGCAGGTGGTGGCGCTGGCCTTCGACTCGGGCGACCGGGTCAAGGCGGGCAATGTGGTGGTCAGGCTCAACACTTCGCCGGAGGAGGGTGAGCTCACCCGCCTGCGTGGCGAGTTCGAGGCCGCCAAGACCCATTACGCACGGCTGCAGGCGCTGGCGCGCAATGGTGCCGAGAGCCAGCGGGCGCTGGACAGCGCACGGGCGCAGTTCGATGCGGCCAAGGGCAACCTGGAGAACATCCAGGCGCAGATCGCGCAGAAGACCATCCGGGCACCATTCTCCGGCGAGCTGGGCATCCGCCAGGTTCATCTGGGCGACTACGTCCAGGCTGGCCGACCGTTGGCCACGCTCACCGACCTCAACGGGCTGCGGGTCAACTTCACCGTGTCCGAGCGTGACAGTGCCAGCATCGTCAAGGGGCAGGCCGTGGAAGTGGCGGTCGATGCCTGGGGCGGCATGACGTTCGAAGGCGTGGTCAGCGCCATCGATCCGCAGGTCAACAATTCCCATGTGATTCGTGTCCAGGCGCTGCTCAAGGACCATCAGGACAAGCTGCGCCCGGGCATGTACGCCAAGGTGAAGGTGCAACTGCCGGGCAAGGACGAGCTGGTCGTGCCGGAGACCGCGATCACCTACAACGCCTATGGCGAGAGCGTCTTCGTCACCTACGAGGAAAATGGCCAGAAGAAGGTGCGGCGCAAGAACATCAGCATCGGCGAGCGTCGCGATGGCTTGGCGGTGGTGCTCAAGGGGTTGCAGGCCGGTGAAGAGGTGGTGACGTCCGGGCAGATCAAACTGCAGGACGGCGTTGCCATTGAGCCCGTGACCGACACGGTGCGACTGAACGTCCAGCGCTGAGGAGCGATCATGCATTTCACTGATATTTTCCTGCGCCGCCCTGTGCTGGCGCTGGTGGTCAGCACGTTGATCCTGCTGTTCGGGATCATGGCTTTCAGCAAGCTTCCGGTGCGTCAGTACCCGATGCTGGAAACCTCTACCATCACTATCACTACCCAGTACCCCGGCGCCTCGTCGGAGCTGATGCAAGGCTTCGTGACGCAACCGATCAGCCAGGCCGTGGCCTCGGTCGAAGGCATCGACTACCTGTCGTCCACCTCTACCCAGGGAAAGAGCCTGGTGACCGTGCGCATGCAGCTCAACAGCAACTCGATCAATGCTCTGACTGAGGTGATGGCCAAGGTCAACCAGATCCGTTACAAGCTGCCCGAAGAAGCTTATGACCCGGTGATCGAGCGCACCTCGGGCGGCTTCACCAGTGTCGCCTACGTGGCGTTTTCCAGCGAGCAGCTGTCGATGCCCGAAGTGGCCGACTACATCTCGCGAGTGGTCGAGCCGATGTTCTCGGGGATCGATGGTGTCGCCAAGATCAACGTGCTGGGCGGGCAGACCCTGTCCATGCGCCTGTGGCTTGACCCGGACTTGCTGGCCGGCTACGGCATCACGGGCCAGGACGTGGCGGATGCGATCAAGGAAAACAACTTCCAGGCCGCGCCCGGCCGGGTCAAGGGCCTGTATGTGGTCAGCAACCTGCGGGTCAACACCGACCTGAGCAGCGTCGACGACTTCAAGGACATGGTCCTGCGCAACGACAACGGCAACATCATCCGGGTGCGCGACGTCGGTACCGTGGAGCTGAACGCCGCGTCGTTCGACACCAGCGGTGCGATGAGCGCGGTCCCGGCGATGTTCCTGGGCCTCGACGCGGCTCCCACCGGCAACCCACTGACCATCGTCAACGCGGTCAAGGCACTGATCCCCGAAATCGAGAAGACCCTGCCGCCAGGCGTCAAGGTGCAGATCCCGTTCGAGGTGGCGCATTTCATCCAGTCGTCCATCGACGAGGTGACCCATACCCTGGTCGAGGCACTGGTGATCGTGGTCCTGGTCATCTACCTGTGCCTGGGCACCTTCCGCACCGTGCTGATTCCCCTGGTGACCATTCCGCTGTCGATGCTGGGTGCAGCGGTGCTGATGCAGATGTTCGGTTTCAGCCTGAATCTGCTGACCTTGCTGGCGATGGTGTTGGCGATCGGCTTGGTGGTGGATGACGCCATCGTGGTGGTGGAGAACGTTCACCGTCACATCGAAGAAGGCAAGACACCGTTCGAGGCGGCCTTGCTCGGCGCCCGTGAGGTGGCCGGCCCGGTGGTGGCGATGACCTTCACCTTGGCGGCGGTGTATGCGCCTATTGGTCTGATGGGGGGGCTGACCGGGACGCTGTTCAAGGAGTTCGCGCTGACCCTGGCCGGCTCGGTGGTGGTATCAGGCATCGTCGCCCTCACGCTGTCGCCGATCATGAGCACCCACCTGCTCGATGCCAAGTCGAGCGAAGGCTACATGGCGCGCAGGGCCGAGGCTTTCTTCAGTTGGCTGGCCGAGCGTTATGGCAAGTTGCTGGGCATGTCGTTGTCCATGCGCTGGATCAGCCTGGCCATCGCCCTGGTGATCTTCTTCAGCCTGCCAGTGCTGTACAAGTCGGCGCAGAGCGAACTGGCCCCGCTGGAAGATCAGAACATCCTGCTGACCGCGATCAAGGCGCCGCAGCATGCCAACATCAATTATGTCGAGGCGTTTTCCCAGAAGCTCCACGAGGTGTTCCAGGAATTCCCCGAAGGCTACAGCGACTGGGTGGCCAACGGTACCGACGGCTTGTCCAATAGTGTCGGCGGCATCAACCTGGTGGATTGGGACAAGCGCGAGCGCAGTGCCAATCAGATCCAGCCACTGCTACAGCAACGGGTGAGCCAGATCGAAGGCACCAGCATCTTCGTCTTCCAGATGCCGCCGCTGCCAGGTTCCACAGGTGGCCTGCCGGTACAGATGGTGGTGCGCAGCGACCAGGACTACCAATTACTGTTCGACGTAATGGACAAGCTCAAGGCCAGTGCTCGCAGTAGCGGCCTGTTCGCTGTGGTCGACAGCGACCTTGACTTCAACAACCCGGTGGTCGAGGTTCAGGTCGACAGGGCCAAGGCCAATGCCATGGGTATCCGCATGAGCGACATTGGCAGGACGCTCAACAGCCTGATCGGCGAGAAGTACGTCAACCGGTTCGCCTACCATGGCCGTTCCTACGATGTGATTCCCCAGTCGGTGCCCCAGGACCGCCTGACCCCCGAGGCGCTCAATCGCTACTACGTCAAGGACCAGCATGGCAACCTGGTGCCGCTGTCGACCCTGGCTACCATCCAGGTCAAAGTCGAGCCGAACCTGCGTCCGCAGTTCAACCAGCAGAATGCCGCGACCTTCCAGGCCATCCCGATGCCAGGCGTGACCCTGGGCGACGCCGTGGCCTTCCTGAGCGAGCAGGCCGGGCAGTTCCCGGCTGGCTACACCTACGACTGGCAGTCCGATACCCGGCAATATGTGCAGGAGGGCAACACCTTGGTGCTGACCTTCGCCTTCGCCCTGGTCATCATCTACCTGGTGCTGGCAGTCCAGTACGAAAGCTTCATCGACCCGTTCATCATCCTGATCAGTGTGCCATTGTCGATCTGCGGGGCGCTGCTGCCGCTGGCGCTGGGCTACACCTCGCTGAACATCTACACGCAGATCGGCCTGATCACGCTCATAGGGCTGATCAGCAAGCACGGCATCCTGATGGTAGCGTTCGCCAACGAACTGCAGATGCAGCACGGCATGGGCAAGCTGGAGGCGATCCGGCATGCGGCCGAGGTGCGCCTGCGCCCAATCCTGATGACCACTGCGGCCATGGTGGTGGGGCTCGCACCGTTGATCTTCGCCACCGGCGCGGGTGCCAACAGCCGCTTCGGCTTGGGCCTTGTGATTGTCGTCGGCATGTTGATCGGCACCTTGTTCACTCTGTTCATCCTGCCGACGGTCTACAGCCTGTTGAGCACTGGCAGGCAGCCAAAGGTGCTGCCCGTCGCGGAGCACGACGGCCAGGTCATCGATGCCGCGGCGCGGGGATAATCCAATGTTGAAAATGACACGATGTGCACGGCCGCTGTCGCTGGCGGCCCTGGTGGTAATGGGTGGTTGCGTGAACTACGCCGGCATCGACCATCGTCAGACCCTGCTGACCCCCGAGGGAGCGCCTTCGGCGTCCCTGGCCGACGCGCGGCTGCCAGCCGCGCCTTGGCCGACCGACAATTGGTGGCAGCAGTATGCCAATGCCCAGCTCGACCGTCTGGTGGCCAAGGCCTGGGTGAGCAACCCCGGATTGCAGGAAGTGCGGGCGAGGGCGGACAAGGCCAACGCCTACCAGGAATACTACGACGCCGACCGTGCTCCACAGGTCGATGCCGCAGGTGGTGTGTCCCGCTCGCGGCTGTCGCGCCGTGAGGACTTCGCCGGACAGGGCAATCGCTATGTCAGTGTGCGCAGCCTGGGCGTGACCTTCGACTACGACCTTGACTTGTGGGGCGGCAAGCGCAGTGCCTGGGAGGCTTCGGTCAACCAGGCCCGGGCCGCGGAGGTCGAGCTGCAGTCGGCGCGCTTGCTGCTGGCCGCCAACGTGGTCAAGGCCTACAACCAGCTGACCTATGCTTGGGACGTGGTCGACCTGAGCGAGCGTGATCTCAAGCGTTTGCGCAACCTGCAGAGCCTGACCGGTGACCGCTTCCATAACGGTTTGGACAACAAGTCCCAGCTGCAGCGGGTCGATGGCCTGGTGGCGCGCGCCGAGGCGAGCCTGCTGGGGGCGCGCAGCGATGTGGAAATTGCCCGCCTGCAGCTATCGGCCCTGCTCGGCGCGGGCGTTGACGGTGCCCGCGACATCGTCCGGCCCAAGCCGCTGAAAAGCACCGAGGCGGCGCTGCCGGAGAGCCTGCCTGCCGAACTGCTTGGGCGGCGTCCAGACATCGTCGCGGCCCGCTGGCGGGTTGAGGCCGAGTCTCGCACGGTGGCCTCGGTGAAGACCCGTTTCTATCCCAACATCAACCTGCGTGCCGCAGGCGGTATCCATGCCATGTCTGGCGACAGTTTCAACGACACCGTCAGCCGGTTCTGGAACATCACGCCAACCGTGACCGTGCCGTTGTTCGATGCCGGTCGCCTGCGTGCCGACCTCAAACAGAGCAACGCCGACCTGGACCTGGCGATCGCCCGCTACAACGCCACGTTGAACACGGCGTTGCACCAGGTCGCGACGTCGGTGACCGAATTGCAGGCCGTCAACCGGCAGATCGGCCTGCAGCGTACTGCGCGCGATACGGCCCAGTCGTCCTTCGACCTGGCTGTAGAGCGGTTTGAAGTCGGGGAAAACAACTTCCTCGATTCGCTCAATATCGAGGAGCAATTGATTGAGGACGAACTGCGTCTTGCCCTGTTGAGCAGCAAGCAGATTGACTCGGCAGTGGGCCTGGTGACGGCACTGGGCGGTGGTTACCAGCCCGAGTCAGTGAACGTTCAGTAGATGCCCGTCTTCCGGCGCCAGGGTTGCATTCTGGCGCCGGCTTTACACCTTGAAACAATCCCTTTATCCGCCCCGCATGGTTTTCAACCCTTTGTTTTGCAAGGCCCAATGGGTTGCGCCTCAAGGGCCTCCGGTAGCACGTTTGCCGTGTCTGGCTCACGGAGCGCTGCAAAACTGGTGTATAGTCCTACATTGCTCGTACTAACAAACAGTCGCGATTCCAGATGCAGGCAGCCATAGGCTGACGGCCCGAGGTCAATGGGAGATTGCTTTCCCCCAAGGGCGCGACATGGAATCGTACCTGTTCAATACGAGGAAACCGCTGTGCCGACGCGCTTCCATGCTTCAGTACGCGGTGATCCTTGTAAGGTTATTGAGGTATCGCATGTACACTGCCAACCACCCCAGCATTGAACAGATCCGCCTGGAAAACGTCCTGACAGCACTTGGCAATCCGTTGCGCCTGACCGTGCTGAAGGTACTTTCCGATGGTGAGGAACACCCTTGTGGGCGCATTCTCAAGGGGGCATCGAAATCGACCATGACCCACCATTGGCGTGTCCTGCGTGACAGCGGTGTGATCTGGCAACGCCCTTATGGTCGCGAGAACCTGCTGTCGATTCGCCGCGAAGACCTGGAGAGCCGTTTCCCCGGGCTGTTGAGCTCTCTGCTCGAAGCCGTTGCGAATGACCCGCAGACCGTGCAGGTCATTCGCGACAACGAAGCACGTTTGGAGGAAGGCTGAGTCGCCTTCCTTCCTGGGCGCGCCCCTGGCTCAGATCGCCAGCTTGAGCGGTGTGCCAGCAGGCCCATGCAAGACTGGCCTAGTGACTGGGTAGAGGATGCTGTGGCCGCCCGCGCCGCGGATTTCGTTGATCCGGCAGTCGAAGCCCACCATTGCCTCGTCCATCGTTGGTGCGTCACTGCGGCCGGTGGACCACTTGGTGGCGAGGAAACGCTGTTTCATATCTAGGTGTTTATTGGCGAAAATTCCCGACAGGTGCTGATGGTCGAGACGGCGCTGCCGAGTCGGGCCATGGCATTCATGGCGTTTCATCAACCAGCGAAGGCAGCCAGGCGATCGTGCAGTGGTTGCTGGAGCAGCCGATACTGGCTGGTCTCATGGCGCGGCAGAAGAGCCAGCATGGTGAACTTGAACGGGCGGATGCAGGGCCGACCTATGAATAAGGCCCCACAGGTTTGTCGCAAGCGTCAAAGGCTATCCGGATCCCCAAAAAACATTTGGACGTTAATTTAAATCAATGGGTTATGAGTGTAGAAATGGTTTTATACCCCCAGATGTACCCCGTTTTGTAGTAATTGCGAGTGGACTATAGTGGGTGATTCAGGGTTAGGCGGCGTGGTACTGGGATCGGCTGGTAGGCGAGCAGACGCTTACTTTGCACCTTGATCATTATTTGGGCATTTCAGTGGTTGTTCCTGATGGCGCAGATGTGACAGCTCAACTTCGTCGCTGCTACCCGCCGCCGCAAACACCAGTGCTACATCACCACGGTGATGGGCGCAGTGAGCTCCAGCGCCATCGGCTCGGGCGCTAATTCGGTGAACAGCGCCAGTGCCGGTAACAGCAACTGCAATGCGCTGCTGAGTGCCGCGGGGCAGTGCCGCTGAACTGACGCTCTAGCCAGCTTCATTCGTGGAACTGGCGGAAGAAATCTTGAGTTCAATCGCACTCTCTCCACCCACGCTTTCGAACTCAAGCAGCCCAGCCGTGCTGGGCTCACCATCCCATCCCATCCCACTCCACCCCGCCGCTGTTCAAAGCTGATACAGCCCCCGTGTGACCGACGCAGTAATGCAGTTGCGCGGTGGCAGTCCTCCTATCGCAGCCTCGTGCATGCTTGCCAAACCCACCAGAAATTGGCAATCTCCGCTGAAATATCAAAACGATATCATGCAGTGCTCCAAGCCCTATGCATGGACGCTTTGGAGAAAAGGCAATTCCCATGCCGCACCCCGTGAAAACGATTACCCATGCGTTCGATGAGGCGCGTGCGTTGATGGCCGACTGGATCGCGTCTGAAGGTGCCAGCGACGCTGACACTTTGGGCGAGCTCGTCGGGGTACTGGATAATCGCACCCTCAACAATGCCATGCGCGTCATGTCCGGGCCTTTCCATCAAGGCATCAACCGCAAACTCTTGGCTCCACGCTACAAAGTCGCCCTCGACCTGCTGCAAAAATACGGAGTAATGGTCGACCCCAGCTCGCTCAGCGATGAAGCGGTCGAGCGCCTTCATCCGCGGGTCAACTACCCTCGCTTCAGCTACGGGCAAACCCTGCGCGAGTGGAGCGACGCAGTGTTGGGGGAGGGTGAGCAGGTGCAGTTCTTTCTGCCTCAGGCACCGCGGCGCAATACGCACCTGGCCACCGTGCAGTTCCTCAGTGATGACGTTCGCGAGCTGACCGACGCGTTAGTCAAAGCCGTCTGCCCTGCGGATGAAGCCGAGGCTGAGCCCGCCATCGAAGACCAGGCTTACGAGCCGCAAGTGCGATTGGCGCCACCGTCGGATTTCGCCGCAGAGGCGCAGGTCATTACCTCGGGCGCACGGCGTGGTGTCAATACGCTTATCGCTTTGGGTGAAGAAGCGCAGGAGCGCTGGTCGCCGGCCATGCGTGAGTGCATTGACGCAGTCTTGAAAAATCACCAGCAGGATGACGAAGCGGACACGCTGGAGGTGATGGTCGAGTTGGTCGATCGCCTGGACAAACTGGCCCGCGAAGCCCGTAAACTTCTGCAGGAACGTGATTCAGCCGCAAGCTGATGGGTTCGTTGCCCTGGCCCTCTTTTACCTAGCGTGTGGCAGTGCGTCGACACGTACAAGGACAGTCCCATGAATCAAGCTGTGAGCGAACGTCAACTTGCACCATCATCGCCGGTCGAGGTGGATGGTATTGCTGTTGCTTCTACGACTTTGGCCAATGTCTTCAAGGCCGCGAAAATTCCTTCCAGTGATGGCAACTTCATCTTTGGCCACCTGCGGCTGCCCGAGTATCAGCGGCCTTACCGCTGGGGCGAAGAGCAGCTTTCGCGGCTGCTCGACGACCTGAGGGCTTTTTTCAGTACTGACGCCCCAGCACACGACTTTTACCTGGGTAGCATCATCCTTCATCAGGACGGCGGCAATGCGCGTCAGCGCGGCCTGTTGAACATCATCGATGGGCAACAGCGCATCACCAGCCTTGCGCTGATTCATTACCTGCAGCATGGCGACAAGGGTGCGCCTGCATTGACCTACAGCTCACCAGAGAGCCATTCGCGCATCCACCGTAACCTCCGCTGGCTCGCACGCCAGCCGCTACCCGAGGTGGACTTCTCGCGTATCAATGTGACGCTGGTGGTCACGCGGCATGAAGATGATGCCTACCGCTTTTTCGAAACTCAGAACACGTCCGGTGTTCGTCTGGGCGGTGCAGATATTATCAAGGCCTACCACCTGCGTAGCGTACCCAACACAGCACAGGATGATTACGCCCGTGCGTGGGAGCGCATGGGTGACCTCAAACCTCTGGTCGCTACACTCATGAAGGCTCGGCATTGGCAAACGCTACGCTGGCGAAATGTAGCGAGTGATCGTGACCCGGTCCTTGAACGTAAGCAAATTGTTGCTGAGTTGGCTGAGCGTACATTGGCAGGTGGTGGCGATATCGCTTACCGGCCGCTGCAGGTGCACCGCGATGCCTGGGGGAAGGAGGCGCATGTCGCCCAGTTTGGTTACGCCATGCGTCAGCCGCTTGGGGCGGGCGTGAACACAATGCGCTTTGTGGAATACTTTCA
Source organism: Pseudomonas sp. FFUP_PS_473 (assembly GCF_002858665.1). Lineage (NCBI taxonomy): Bacteria > Pseudomonadati > Pseudomonadota > Gammaproteobacteria > Pseudomonadales > Pseudomonadaceae > Pseudomonas > Pseudomonas sp. FFUP_PS_473. The sequence continues at coordinate 39,068 of NZ_PJQQ01000024.1, read as the reverse complement.
CGGTTTGCGGCAAACGTTGCTGGACACTGGCGCCCGCGCGCCCATTGGTTCATCGGCCTTTTACTACAAGCTTCTGGCCGTTGACGCACGCGGCAGCGTATTCCTGACCCGGGCCTATGACTGTGCGTTGCTCATGTACGCCAGCCAGTTCGGCAGTGCCCGATTGCTCGAAGCCAGCCTATGGATTTTCCGCATGGTGTTCGCGCCACGGCTGATCAACGATGTGAGCGTGCGAGAGGACGGGGTGCAAACCCACCTGCGCAACACGCCGCTGCTGGATTGGATTTTCACAAGCCATACCCACGAAGAGCTTCTGGGCTACCTGCGCGCGTACAAGTACTCTGTCAGTGCTCAGAATCTGGATGTAAACAGCATCAAGCAGCGCTTTGTTCGGTCAGTCTCTGCCACGCTCGGCCTCGAACTCCCATGGCCTAATTACGGCGAGGTCGCGGCGCGATACGACGCAGAGCTTTGCGCTGCCATCGACCGAATCTGTCTCGCTGACGCTGCCCGCCAAGGAGGCAAATGATGAATGCTCAGGTGCAATCCCAAGTACAAAGTGCAACAGTGCTGTGTGAACAGAACATTGCGCTGACGATTCCGTGCTACCAGCGACCTTATGTCTGGCCCAGTGAAGACGTGAAGGACCTGCTGGAGCAGATCATTCAGGCAAGCGCTGTTGATGAAAGCGGCACCCCTGAGCAATCGCACTACTTCATCGGTACCGTGCTGACCAGCCAGGTGCCGTCGGGCGTGGATTCGGCAGCAGACATAACCTACGAACTGATCGACGGCCAACAGCGCATGACGACGTTGATGGTGCTGGCATTGGCGTTTTGCGAGCAGATGCCTGATTCATCCTTGCGTTCGCTGGTTGTGCTGGGTAACGCACCACGCCTCACGTTCAACATTCGTGAGGAAGTCCAGGCGCGGTTGAGTGCCTGGGCGGGGCTGACAGACGAAGTTGCAGTGGATGACGAGGAAGCGTCCAACCCTTATCTGAAACACCTTTGCGCTGCGCGAAAAACGGCATCCGACAGGCTGGACAAGCTCTTGGCGGATGAGGGGCGCGAAGCCCTTGAGCGCGTTGGCCATTACCTTTTCAATCGGGTGACGTGGGTCAACAACGTCATGCCCGCCGGCATGGACCTCAACAAGCTTTTTGCCACCCTCAACACCAGCGGTGTGCAACTGGAACAGACCGATATCCTCAAGGCGCGTTTGATGGCGCGTATCAAGCATCATCGCGCCAGCTACGAAGGTATCTGGCAGGCCTGCGAGAACATGGGGGACTACTTCGAGAAGAACCTGCGCGATGTCTTCAAGCATACGGATTGGGGGGTACTGAAGTTCAACGACCTTGCTCAATATTCGCGGGAGCATTTCCACATCGAGCGTGCCGCTGCAGCTACTCAAGAAGGCCGCACCATCAGCGACATCTCATTGATGAAGCATGCCGCAGAGGCGCCATCTGAAACTGAAGAGGATGATGAGGCCCGCTATCAGTCCATCATCAGTTTCGGCTTGTTGCTGATGCATGCGTATCGCATCTACCAGCACGGTATCAAGGCTGCCGATATCGAGACACGGCTCAATGACAGCAACCTGAATGCAAGCTTTGCCGAGTTCGTCAATCGAGCCAGTGCCGCTGAAGCCAAGGCATTCATGGAGTGCTTGTGGCAAGTGCGTTTCCAGTTTGATCGCTGGGTGGTCAAGTGGGTGCGCCTGGGTGAAGAAGACGATCGTACGTTGCGCCTGTGCTCGTTCAATAACCGCAGCAAGGGCCACGGGCCGACCTGGCGCTCGGTCAATCAGGAAACCTCTGACCTGGGCCAGTTGCAAAGCGTGCGCTACTTCACCGGGGAGCGCAGTGCGCAGTATTGGCTGACGCCATTCCTGGGGCGGCTGGTTGAGAATCCAGCGTTGTCCGAACATCAGGTGCTTGCCCTGCTTGAGCAGATTGACAACGAACTGTCACTGACAGAGCTGACCCAGAAATACGCGAGTTACCAGTTATTGTCCCGCGACACCGTCGCATCGGCCCCGCTGGCAAGCAAGCTGGAATACCTGAAACAGGCGCACGGAACCGGGTTCGAGCATTACTGGTTCCAGAAGCTTGAGTACATCCTCTGGCGCGAGCGGCGCGCCTGCACCTGGATGGACAGTGACAAGTTGAATCTCTACCGCATCACCTCGAAAAACTCGGTAGAGCATGTGCATCCGCAGAACGAAGAGTTTGATCGATCACTCGCCGATGACTTGTTGCATGGGTTTGGCAACCTGGTGCTGCTCAGCCCGGGCGAGAACTCCTCGTACAGCAATCAGGCCGTGCTCAAGAAGCAGGCGGCATTCCTCGCCAAGCCCAAGTACGATTCCTTGAAGCTCGCGCACATGTTCCATGTGCTGGGTAATGGCAAGCATTGGGGCAAACCGCAGATCGATGCCCATTGCGAAGCGATGCTGGCGCTGATCGAGGCTCACTACAGTGTGTGAAACAACCCCGAGCGCGCAGAAACACCTGTATTGAGAGGTGGGTTGATAGATAAGTTGGGCAGGGCGACCCGCTATGCAGTCGCCCGCTCATAACGCTGTAATGTTCCTCGCAGCGTCTCGAGCAACTTATGGCGCAGTTCCACAGGTTGCTCGACCACCAGTCCATCGCCCTGCGACAGCATCCACCAGTTCAGCTGCCAGCTGTCACTGACTGTCGCAGTCAGGCGGTACCCACCTTCGCAGGCCTGCAGTGCCATGTCTTCTGCCAAGGGTGTTTCCCGCAGCAGGCGGGCGAGGCTTTCGCTGACCCATGCTTGCAAACTGATCTTCTGCGGGCCACCGAATTGCAAGGCATCGCTGGCAAGGTACTGGGGAAGGTCGAACTGAGCCGCGCCTTCGCAGGCAGCTGGCAAGATCTCGACGTTGAGAAACCGATGCACTGCGTACTGGCGCAGGTCCGAATAATGATCGGCGGTACCGATCAGGTAGGTGGCTACACCACGTTGCACCAGAGCCAGAGGGTTCAGCGTCAGTTCACTGGTCTTGTTGCCATGGGCGGAGTAGTAGCGGCAAGCGATCTGACGCTCTTCGAGAAGGGCCAGTTGAATCGTCTCGAGAATCTCCGCCGAGATGCTCGGCGCCTGCAGGTTGAGCTCTGGGCGAACACTGGCAACCTTGCTCATCCAGCGCGCCGCCAGGTTTTCATCGGCCATGTTCTCGAGCTTCTTGCGCGCATGCTGGAAGCGGCCCTGCAGTGCCTTGAGCATTCCGTTGGGCAGCAGCGGGCGAATGGTGTCTTCGATGAGTGTCAGGCTCAACGCTTCACTGACGCTCATACCGGGCAGGTCGATGCTTGCCCCCGGGGCCCAGTGCCAGCCGAACGGTTTGCCTCGGTCATTGCACGTCAGCGGGAACACGCGTGAAAGTTCGATCAGGTCGCGTTCGACGGTACGTTTGGTAATGCGATAGCCCGTATCCCGCATTTTTTCGAGCAATTCACCGCTGGTGATGCCGGGGCCCTTGGTGGGTAGCTTGTGTAGCAGTTCCCATTGCCGGCTGATGGTGTCGCGGGAGCTGATTTGTGGCAATTGCGAAGCTTCCTTGTCGAAGCCTGGGCGGCGGCATGCTACCCGGATGGGTAGGCCTTGGCCGCCTCCGGGCAGCAGATCTTTCAGGTAGGCAAACAAGTAATGCGCCTGCAGCGCCAGGCGCAAGATGCCCCGCCGCAGGGTGGGGCTATCGTGGGGCGTCAGCCTTGGAAAACATGCTTGATCAGGAATGCCTCCAGGTTGTCATCCAGGGTACGGACGACACCACCGTTGGGGGTAGCCCACAGCACGACCCGCTGACTGCGGTTGTCGTACAGGTAATATTGGCCGTCTCCCAGCTCCAGCAGCGGTACCGCAGTTGCTGGGTAGCTGGCGTCCGATGCCAGGTCCTTGTAGGCATTGAGTGCGTGCAGGAAGTAGTCTTCCGGCACGCCGAGGCCATAGGTTTCGTAGGCGTCATGGGCAATCACGCCGAAGCGCTCCAGGTACTCCCGGTACTCGTTGGCGAGTTCGAACCCCAGGTTCGATTCGAGCGTATCGATGTTTGCCTTGGTAGCAGGCCGGGTAGCTGCCTGTTGTTCTGCGACCAGCTTTTCCAGTGTTTTCATGTAGGCACTCGCTTACCGTTGGCTCTCGATCTGTTCGGCTCGCGCCTTCCAGTATTCCTTGCGTTCCTTGTCGAAATCGTCCCGTGCGATTTCCGACTCTTTTAGCTTGTTGTGCAGCACATTGTCATTGCCATTGCCCCTGTGCTCATCGCGTGTGAGCTCGGCCAGGGGAGAGTCCTGCTTTTGCCCAATATGGTGCAACTCGATCGGCCTGCCCTGCGCATCGAGCGGGGCGAGGCCCAGCTTCATGCGCTCCAGGTTGGTGCGGTCGAAAGCATCTTTCTGATCGTAATCGATATCGGTGCGGATCAATGCATCCTTGCCGTTGACCTGGGCCGGCTCCAGGTTGGCTTCTTCGTAGATACGCGCTTCGGCCTCGCTGTTGATGACGTCCAGCAATTCCTTGGGGAAGCCGAGCTTCTCCAGCCGTTCACGGGTTTCGTCACCCATGCCGGGCAGCTCGAGGCGGTTTTCCTGGGTCAGCACGATCGGCCGATCCAGCTGTGCGATGATCAGGCATTTGTCGGGTGTTTCCCTGGCGAGCAGGGCGAGGCGGGATGGGCCGTCAGCCTTCTCGATGGCAAAGTTCTCGAAGTTCACCGGACGCTTCCTTTTTCATGGTGCGCGTGCCACATCGCGTAAATGTCGAGGTGGCTTTCGTGCTGCAGGCTGTAGTCTTTCATCAGGCATTGCTGAGCGGCGAGGGCCAGCTCAGCTGAAAGGCCGTTGGCACTCTGTTCGAGCAGCCCGTCGAGCAATTGGTCCAGGTGCGTGTAGTCATTGGCCTCCTGGATGATCTGGTTGACCTGGCGGCGGCAATTCAGCGTATCCACCACCAAGCGCGCCAGGCGCTCGAAGGCTTCCGTTCGCCAGATGCCTGGTGCCTGCTGGTTACGGTACTGTGTGACGATCTGCAACAGGTTGATGCGGGTGCGAGCAGGCAATGGCAGCGCGCACAGGCCCTGCTGCAGCAGGTCGCAGTCAATCTGGGCAGGCGTAACCACGCGCTGGCTGAGCAGCAGCTTCAGCAGTTGGCCGTTGAAGTCACTGCGGGCGATGCCCGCCGTAGCTTGCGGCTGGTATCGGTAGGGCGCTTCTTCGCCTTTGAACTTGCGCACCTGGCACATTACAGGTTCGAGCCAGTCATTCTGATAGACGATGGCTACACCTTTGGGGAGCCGGGCAATCTCGTCCAGCTGCTCGTCATCCAGCGCCACGGATTTACCGATCAGGCGGCGATCGGTTTCATCGGGCAGGCGCATGATAATCTTGGTGTTGGTGTTGCGAATCGCGGCAATGTCCACGGCATGGGGCGATTGGTCTGCGATGATGAAACCTTCACCATAGGTGCGCATTTCGGCAATGGCATTGGTCAGCATTTCTACAGACTTGGCCATCAGCCCCGCACCTTCGGCGCCGCCTTCCGGGCTGCGTTTGAAGATGTTGTGGGCTTCTTCGAGCACCGTGACGTGGCGCAGGGGCTGGTTCATGCCGCCGTGGGCCATGCGGTGCTCGCTCAGGCGCATCACCAGGATACCCATGATCAGCGCCTTGGTTTCCGAAGAGCCGATGCGGCTGAGGTCGACGATCACATTGCTGTCGAACAGTACGTCGTTGTCGATTTCGTCGGCCACGAACAGTTGGCCATTGAGGCCGTTGGTGAGTGACCGAATCCGGGTCGACAGTGAGCCGATATAGTTGCCTTTGAGCTCCTGGGAATAGGCCGACGCCTCGATCACTTCCTGTAGTGTTTCCAGCAGGTCGACGAAGGTGGGGAATATTTCCTCGTTGTAGCGGTTGCTCGAGCTTTCCAGGTCCCAGCCGCAGCGCAGGTAGGCTTGCAGGATTGCGTCCTTGAGCACTGCGGGCATGGCAGCGTACATCGGCCAGCAGACGTTGAAGATCTCCACCAGGCGGTCGACATGCTCGAGCACGTGGATCGCTGCCGGGAAGCGGAACGGGTTGATTCGCAACAAGGCGCTGTGCGCCGGGTGGGTGCCGAGCACAGTCACGTCGCTGCGATGGCCGAACACATGTTTGTATTCGCCCTTGGCGGGTTCGATGACAAGGAATGGCACGCCAGCGGCGCTGACCTGGTCGAGCATTTCGTAGAGCGTGTTGCTCTTGCCTGCACCTGTGGAACCGCTGATGAACACGTGGCTGGACAGCTGGTCCATGTCCAGCTCGATGGTCTGCGGCAGGTTTTCCCACAGGTGACGGATATTGCCCAAGGACAGCTGTCTGGCGCCTGGGCGCCGCGTGGTCTGGCCGTCCAGGCGCTGCACCTTGCGTCCGAATGCCTGGGTTTCGACGACCGACACGGTTGAAGTGGAGCGCCGTGGCAGGCTCAGCTGGATTGCCATTTCCTTGCCGGAAATCAGCGTAGCAGGGGTCACGAACGGCACCGGCACGCGGCTGGCGAACGCAGGTTTGAGTTCGGGGTGGCTGAGGCGCGTGAGCCATTCCAGCACCGCAGACTTGTTGCTCGACGTCCAGGTGGTGAGCGCAAAGTCTTCGTGGCTGGATTTGCTGCCGCGTACCAGGCCCAGGAAGATACTTGCCAGCGATTCGGACGAGGCGCTGCTGTCACCGATGAAGTAGGCAGCAGAATTCCAGCCGCCGTAGGTCTTGGCTTCGTCGATACGTTGCAGATGGTGATCAATTCTGCCCAGCAACTGCTCGATGGTCTTGTCCACCGATTCGATCGACAACTGCCGGTTGCTACCGCGGGTACGGTTGACCGATTGGCTGTCGGTCGTGCTGCTGGTGTGGGTTGTCGACTGTGTACGGGCAGAGGACTCACTCCAGGATGTGCCATGGTTTTCGCTGGTGCCTCTGGTAGCCGAATGGCTGGTACCTGTGCTGCGTGTTTCATTGAATGCAGCCGCGATGCCTGACCCAACCTGGGCGCCGACCACCGCGCCCACCGGGCCCAGGAAAGACCCGGCAAGCGCGCCGATGGCGCTACCGGCAATGGCGGCTGCCTTCGATGCTTCGGTTTGCGAACTGAAGCTTTCAGTGGTGCCGTTGGTCTCGCTGGTGGAGGTACCGGTCGTGTGGCTGGTGCCGCGGGTTTCGGTAAGGCCAAGGCTGTGGCCAAGGGAGGTGCTCAGGCCTTGGCTGATACTCAGGCCAATGCTGTCGCTGTCTTGCTCGCCATAGGAAAGCTGCTGTTTTGCCAACGGAGAAAGTTGGGTCGCCACCTGTTCGTAGCCGATACGGATGGTATCCAGTTTCTGCGAAGAAACGGGTTCCGCCAGGATCAGTGCCTGGTATTCGCGCCGCTCTGCTGCGTCGATGAAGCGCTCCAGCCCCTGCATGAAGTGGTCGCGGTTTTCAGTCGACAATGCAGGTACGCCCGTGACAGCGGTAATGCTGGCAGATGGGTTGCTTTTCTCGTTTTCGAGCTTGTCGAGCAGCGCATTGGCGTCCTGGACCCTCAGCGGTTGCAGTGCACTACCCGGGAAGTGGCCTTTGAAGGTCTCGCGCAGCAACTCGCCGGAGTTGTGGCCGAGCATCTTGCCGGGTTCGCCACGGGTGCCAATGAACAGTTCAGTCTCGATGCCATTGGAGCGCAGGAACAGGAACACCGTATAGCCAGCGGCGCCCAGTGCTGTATAGGCGGCAGTGGTGCTTTCCAGCACCGACTGCTTGTTGTCCTGGACGATGCGCTCGACGCGGAATATCCGCAGGTCGCTGGCGCGGTTCAGGCTGATCCGCTGGTTTGAAGCGATGACCGGGTACAGCTCCAGTTCGCTTAGGTAGCTACGGTTGATCAGCGCACGCCCAGCGGCCAGGGTGAGCGTGGCGTTTTGCTGGATCTCGCGGATTGCCAGCGGGGTCAGGGTCGAGGTTGCCATGGCGTTATTTCACCAGCGCAACCAGGAAGACCACCAGCGCAGCTAGGGCGCCGCCGACAAGCAAAGCGGCTTTGAAGACTGGGTTGCGGTCGTTGTCTGCGGCGCGGGGCTGCGATTGGTGGCCTTGGTGAGCCTGGTGCGACCGGGAGTTCTGCGGTTGAGGGCGGTGCGAAGCGGGTGCGGCTTGGCCAGCGTTGGCGCTGGCGCTGGCACGTGGTTTCGGTTGCACGGGCGCGAAGCCCTCTACGCCTTGATGGCGCAACAGATCACGTACTTCGATGAGGTGCAGGAAGCGTTCCTGGGCGTAGTTGGTCTTGAGGTAGACAACCTGCAGCTCATAGTACTCGCTCGTCCACAGCTTCTGGTCAGACTCCATCGCGCGAGCGAATGACTTCTCAGAATAAGCTTCCAGAAGCGCTGGAACCTGCTTGGCCGCCCAGGCCAATGCAGCACGAAGGTCGGCAGAGGTCAGGCGATTGTCATCCAGCTCCATGCGCAGCGCGGTCCGGATCGTAAGCAGCTCGCCTTCCTGTACGAATTTCTTGAGGTTGGAGGAGGGCTCATAGTTTGACTGCACGTTGACGTCACTCTCGGCTTGAGGTTTTGAAGGCGTTTGCGTAGGCACAAAACCTTTCACCCCGGTTTTGCGCAGATGCTCGCGAACGGCAAGCAAGTGCTCAATGCGCTCCCGGGCGAAGTTCTGCTGAGTGAGCCACATTTGACGAGTCAGGTAGTCTGCACTCCAGCTCACGGGGTCGGGGTCAAGGGCATTTTTCCCAACCCCTGGCTCGAAGGCCACAAGCAGCTCCGGGGACTGTTTCTCGGCGCGATCCAGAAGGTCATTGAGCAGGATGGTGCTGGCGTTAGGGTCCTTGATTGACAGCAGATAACTCTTCCTGGCTTCGGCAAGCATATCGGTGGTCATGTTGGGGCTCCTTAAATAGCCAATGTGCTGTCGAGCTTGGTTTTGAAATTATCGATCCAGGCACGCAGTGCCTTGGCTTCGGAAACTGCAACCTCGCGGGCGTTTCGGTCTGTGGTTTTGGAGCTCAAGGACGTCAGCAGTTCGGCAAATTTGAGGTCAAATTCGCGGGTCATGAATGCAACGTATTGTCCGATCAAACGGTCCTTGCCAACTTCAATTTCCCTACGAGCGTTTTCGACCAGGCGTGTGAATTCGGCCTGGATTCGAGTGGAACGCTCCTGCCAGAACTTCTCGAGATCGACGTAATTTTCGTTGCCGTAATCCCGTACCGTTCGGGTCGAGCCCCAGGAGAAGGGGTTCCACCAAGAGCTGTCGCTTACCTCGCGTGTCCCAATGACAACGCGTTTTACTTGAATATCATCCTGGCATACGGACAGATTGAACGAGATGTTCGAGGCCGCCTGTTTAAGCCCCTCGAAAATTGGCAGGTTCAAGCTCTCGGTGCCTTGGAAGATTTCTGTGACGTAACGCTGATACTCGCTATGCAGGTCTTGGCGGATAAGCTCTTGGCTGGAGACGAACACCGACTCGTACTGGTTCACCAGCTTCCGATGGTTGAACTGCAGCAGCTCTTCCGCTTCTTGCACGCGCGCTTCGGCAATGCTTACCCGAACGTCGTTTTGCATGAAGTTTGCGCCCAGCTGCTTGATGATGGGCCCAATAACGGCTTCCAGCTTTGCCAGCTCAAGCTCTGTGTCTCGGGGGAGCGCCTTGCCCTCACGCTCCAGCTTGTCTTTGTAAGCTGCGGTGTCGAAACCTTTCTCCTGCCGCTGCTGCAGGCCCTGGATCTCCTCGTTCAGATGAGCCAGGGTCCTTTCATCTTGTTGCAATTGTTCGATCAAGTCAGTTTCATTCAAACCCACTCGAATGGCGTGACCCAGGGCTTCATAGGCGCGTTTGAGGCGGTGCGGCAGGTTGTACTTGTCGATGTACTCATCAATCATCGCTTCGACTGCCGGCAAGCCGCTGCTGAGCAGCAATGGGGAGTGGCGTTTTCCCTGCAGCGAGCGATGCACGCGAGAGGTGATCGGCATGTACTGCAGCATGTTCATGCTTGGCTCTTCGCTGAACATGTCTGCCATCGACTTATGCTCGTTGCGCTCCTTTCGCGTGTGCAGGTCGCTCGGTTTGCGGATCAAGCGAGTGAGGTTGGCAGAGATCGGATAAATCAGGGGGTTCTGAATACCATTACTGGTGAGATACTGGTTCACACGCTTGAGTACAGAAGGGATATCTTCTCCCTGCTCAGGATCAAACACGTCCATTTTGTTGATCACGAAGATGAAGCGATCCTTGCTTTGCTTACCACCCTTGCGCATGGTCTCGGCGACTAGGCTGAGCAGATTGCTGTCATCGTTGGTGCCCAGCTGGCTGGCATTCAGCACATACAGGATAAGCGGGTTGCGCCGGGAATCCTGAATGAAACTCATGGTCTTGAGCTGATGCTCTTGATCCTGGCTATTGTTGGGGCCGGGGGTATCGGTCAGGACCAGGCGCACGTCCTCGCGCTCGCGAATCGCTACGATGTTGCCTTCGATATCGATCAGCTGGGTGTCCTCGAGTTGGTTCCACTCTTTGAGGCATTCCAGGTCGACATTGTCAGCCGCACCCACTTCTTCACCTTTGCGATTGAAGCGTTTGGCCGTGAATCGATCGGTCATCCGATCATTGTCCGTGATCCGGGCAATTGTCGCAGTCGTCGCTTCGTTCGCCGCAGGGAGGAGGTCGCGCCCCAGCATCGCGTTGATCAATGTCGACTTACCCGATGACATGGTCGCGACGACATAAACATCGAAGTCACGGTTGAACGCTTCTTCGATGGACTTGCGAACCTGCTCGTTATCAGCGATGAACTGATCGAACTGAGGGTGCTCGCGCGCCTCGGCCATCAAGGCGCGGATCTGCTCCAGGCGTTGTTCGGTAGGTACGGTCTGGTGCCACTCCAGTTCCACCTGCATGCCATTGGCAATGGCCACGTTAGCGGCTTCCTGGATATCCAGGAAGTCAGACTCAACACCTGTAAAAGCGACATAGAAGCGATTGTCGCCATTGAACAGTTCGCTCAATTCGTCGAACAGTTTTTCGACCCACAACTGCAGGCGCGACTCCTTGTAGCTCGACAATTTGCAGCCGTCTGCCGGGGCCTGGTCGTTGATCGAGAAAATCGTTTCGACGGTGAAAGGGTTGTGCGTGATATGGATGCGGTTCATGGATTCTTGATCGATTGACGTTGATGTTTGATCAGGGCTTCTACGGTCTTCAAACCGCTGATGGCCACCAATTGCTGCAAATCGTTTTTTTCGCAGGCTTGCGCGTTGAGCGCTTTGAGCTGACGTTGCCGTTCCAGGCTGTTGAGTGCCTTGAATACGCCTTTCTTGATGGTGTCTGGCACCACCATCGCATGAAGTAGCGAGCGCTTGTTTTCCTGCAGGTCGGCAAGCGCCTGGTGAAGCCTCAGCCGCTGCGAGCGAGTCATGGCCTGGGCCTTGAGGGCCTTGCGGGCATAGAGCGCGACGTTGGCCATGGTCGGGATGATGATTGGTTGTTCAAAGCCAGTGGCTGTGAGGTAGCGGTGAGCCTTGCTGACATAGGCATCAATGGTTTCACCCATCTCAGGGTCCAGCAGGTCGACTTTGTTTAGGATGAAGTAGATCGTGTGGTCAGGTCGGGTCGCGAGTTCATCACGAATTTGCTCCAGCAGCGCGCGATCATCCTGCGTGCCCAGTTGGCTGGCATTAAGCACATAGCACAGGGCTTTGAAAGAAACAGTCCGTACCGCTTCGAGCATCAGCTCTGCATGCCTGTGGTCCTGGCTGTTGTTCGGTCCGGGGGTGTCATGCAATACCAGGCCAGATGCAGGGCTGGGTACGATTTTGAAGTTGCCTTTCAAGCAGATTCGCTTCACTTCGCTGTTGGCATTCCAGTCACGAAGCATTGCGGCTGAAGTGTCCTTAAGCCGCGCAATCTCTTGATCATCATGCGAGTAGCAAGCACCATCGAAGGCCCGCGCGCCTTGGCGATGTTCGACACGCGTTATGCAAGCGGTAGTGGCTTCGTTGGCGGTGTGCAGCAATTCTTGCCCGATCAGGGCATTGATGAATGATGTCTTGCCTGCACTCATGGTCGCCAGTACCAACACATCAAAGGGGGCGCTACTTGTCTGACGAGGCTTCGTTTTTCCCGAGCGGGCCACTGACCTTGTTGCATGCTTCATGTTTCTCACGGTCCTGTTGAGCTGATGGCATTCATGGCGATACGGAGAGTGCTGTTGAAAAATACGGGAGGCGAGGGCGTTCGCCCTGTCCCCTTAAAACAGGCTTGCATGAAGTTGCGACAAGTTGAGTCGCAAGCTCCATGCGACTGATCAGATCATCGGGGCGGCGTACCAGGTACGCGAACTACAAGGCGAGTTTGGGGCTGCATCCAGCGGCTGATGCTTCCGGTCAGGCTGGAGGAGAAAAAAGACTGTGAGCAGGCGCAAAGAAACGTCCTTGTGTCAGTTGGTGGCATATTGCTACTTGCGGCAGTATCGCATCTTACGAGCTATCAACGTCAAGCAGAGAAACTTGAATGCCACCATGGTCTGAGAGTGTCGCATCGGGCGCTACTGAATGCAGAAAGGGAGGTTGGAGCCTGTTGTGGTTACGCAAAAGGGGTAAGAGTCGTGCGGCTGCGCAGGCAAGGGCGACCCAGTTGAACAGGGCACGAGAGGTGACGCCGTTGATGAGTTTGTGCTGGATCGGGTAGGGCATGAATAGATGCCTGAGATTGTCCCCGGGACTCTGGCTTACTGCAGCAATTGTGCTTCTACAGGGAGTGCGCCCTCTACATCCATTCCATTCATGATGTTTTCAATGATGGTATCGCGCACGTCACGTATTTCTTTGGGGTAGCGGTTGGTGTGTTGCTTGTAGTACGTGGCCATCAACTGCTTGGCGTGCTTTTTCTCCGTTACCGCGATAAATGCAGACTGTCATCGCGACAATGTGATGGTCAGGATATTGTCCAAAGGCTTGTCAGTTTCCGGGCCGCCTCTACAGGACAATAATGACCAGGGGGGGGACCCGTCTCAAAGCCGATCGCCTGCACCACGGGGGCGCCTGGAAGACATCGACTACCGCAGCGCTCGCGCGCTGGCAAAGGCCTTGATCCTGAGACTGAACAGGAAGCGTTGGCTACGCGATGGGCTGAATTTGATAATTGGCGGCCCGACCGGAGTGAGGGAAACCTCGTTCGACTGTGCACTTGCCCAACTAAACCCGTCGGCTTGGCTGCAATGTGCGTTACTTGCGCTTACCACGCTTGATGGGAGAGCCGTGTCTGGCTAACGGCGAGGGTCCACTAGCGAAACTGACACCGACTACACTGTGGCTGGCCTATGATTCTTGAAGGGTGGTCAGGGCATACTTCAATTACTAGGCGGTGCTGGGAACTCGGTCGCGTCTCGATGGTTTTCGAGTTGCGGTCTGTTGCTTATGGTGGCCCCCCCCCAAGCGACGTAGACAGAGGAACAGGCTTCAGTAGCACGTTATGGACGCTGCTGATCTTTACCCAGAAGGACGCTTTGCGTCACGTACTTGAGGCAGGGGTGGATGCGGGGGCGCTCGTCTTTGGCACCCAAGAGGAACAGCGTGGTCGGCAGATTACCGAAAGCGCTGAGCATCTTCGGTTAGGGGTATCCTTTTCGAACCATCCAAAGCATGCCCTCAAATTTGCCCCAAATGTAGCAATTAGCTGGAAGTAAATGGCTATTCGAGGCTAGAAAAAGGCAGAAATGATCAGCTAACAAGCATGCGCGACGCCCCTAAAGACTCTCAGGATCCCCAAAAAACATCTGAATCCGCGAACGCAGCCAGCGTTCACCCGGGTCGTTGTCCTGTGCGCCGCGCCAGGCCATGTGCAGCTCAAAGCTGCGGACGTCGATCGGCAGTTCTTCGGCGCGCAAGCCGCCTGCAGCGGTCAGCACTTCGGCGGTGTAGTCGGGCACGATGGCCAGGATGTCGGTGCCGGTCAGCAGGCTACCCAGGCCATTGAACTGTGGCACGGCCAGTACGACATGGCGCTTGCGGTCGAGTTTGGCGAGTTCTTCGTCGATAAAGCCACTCAGGTCACCGGCGAACGACACCAGTGCATGGGGCCGGCAGCAGAAGTCGTCCAGGCTGAGGCTGCCCGGCATGCTGTCGGCCCGCAGCAGCTTGGGTTTGCTGCGCCGCAGTACCTTGCGCTTGGCATTTGCCGGCAGGTCACTGGTGTAACTTACACCCACCGAGATCTCGCCCGAGGCGAGCAAGGCCGGCATCAGAATGTAGTTCACCCGCCGCACGACCAGCACGATACCCGGGGCTTCGGCGCGAATGCGTTTGAGCAGTTGCGGCAGCAGGGCAAACTCGGCGTCGTCGGAGAGGCCGATGCGAAAGACCGCCGTGCTGGTGGCTGGGTCAAAGTCGGCCGCACGGCTGACGGCAGTGGAGATGGAGTCCAGCGCGGGGGAGAGCAGGGCGAAGATCTCTACCGCACGCGCCGATGGCTCCATGCTACGACCGGTGCGAACGAACAGCGGATCGTCGAACAGCGTACGCAGGCGCGACAGTGCGGCACTGATGGCCGGCTGGCCGAGGAACAGTTTCTCCGCTGCACGGGTCACGCTGCGTTCATGCATCAGGGTTTCGAAGACGATCAGCAGGTTCAGGTCGACGCGGCGCAGGTCGTTACGGTTCATCGCTTTGCTTCACTGGATGGGGCAGGGGTGAATCTTAAGGGGAAAGGCTGCTACCCTGCACCGAATAAATTGAACGTATGCCAGTACCTTCAATCAATGACAGGCATGTCGACTATTAATAGCCACGGATGGCCTAACCAGGAAAGCCCCGATAGAGTTCAGGGTATTAGCGATTCACTTGGCGAGGTTTGCGATGTCCCGCATGATCCGTTTCCACAAGTTCGGTCCGGCCGAGGTGCTCAAATGCGAAGAGCAGGCAGCGCCGACCCCGGCTGCCGGCGAGGTGCAGATTCGCGTCCAGGCGATCGGCGTCAGTTGGTACGACGTGCTCTGGCGGCAGAACCTCGCCTCGTCTCAGGTTCGCCTGCCGGCCGGCATCGGGCATGAGATGGCGGGCGTGGTCATGGCCGTGGGTGAGGGTGTCGATGACCTCGCCGTTGGTGACAAGGTCGCCAGCTTTCCGGCCAGCAGCGCCAATACGCACCCGGTGTACGGTGAAGTCATTGTGTTGCCGCGAGATGCCTTGACGCGCTACCCCGATGTCCTCAGCCCTGTCGAGGCCAGTGTTCATTACACGCCCTTGCTGATTGCCTATTTTGCCTATGTCGACCTGGCCAGGGCCAAGGCCGGGCAGACGGCGCTGGTGACCGATGCCAGCCACTGTGCCGGGCCTGCCTTCGTGCAACTGGGCAAGGCGCTGGGCATTCGGGTCATCGCTGCCACCAAGCAAGCGAGTGAGCGTGACTACCTGCTTGGTTTGGGTGCCGAGAAGGTGATCGTCACTGAAGAGCAGGACCTGCTCATGCAGATCAACAAGTACACAGAAAACCGTGGCGTTGACATGGTGCTCGATGGGCTGGGCGGGCCGCAGATGTCGTTGCTGGGCGATGTCCTCGCACCGCGTGGCAGCCTGGTGCTGTACGGCTTGCAGGGCGGTAACCAGACGCCGTTCCCGGCGTGTGCGGCCTTCCAGAAGAACATTCAGTTTTTCGTTCACTGCATTGGCAACTTCACCGGCAAGCCGGAACTGGGCATTGTTCAGGACCATGTGGCATTGCAGCGTGCGCTGCGTGACATCAACCAGTTCACCGCCGACCACTTGCTGACACCCCAGATCAGCAAGGTCTATCCGTTCGAGGCGTTTGTCGCCGCGCATCGGCATATGGATGAGTGCCCGTGTGGCGGGCGGATTGTGCTGGAGCTTGCTCCGCACTGACGGCTTGGGCCTGGTTGAACCGCGGCGTCCGCATCGTTTGATTTAGCGACAGGTCAGGTCTTACGGCTCCGGTTCGTACTGCTGTGGCGGGGCATCGGTAGCGCGAACGCTGCTTTCGATCTGCTCTGCCAGGTAATACACCCCGGCCATGACTCCCGAGGCTCGGTTTTCCAGCAGTGTTGCCCATTCTTCGTCCAGGGCGACGTTCAATATGACCCTGAGCTGCTCGACCATTTCAGGCCGCTCACTGTCATGCATCAGCGCACCAACGCCCGTCACTACCAGTGAAATCATCATTCCGGCAACCCGGCCTACGGCGGCCGCCGTTGCGCTCGCCGCACCGCGCACGGGCAGGGTGGACTCCAGTTTTTCGCTGGTGCGTTTTGCAACCGAGGACAACACCGCATCTGCCTGGTCTGCGCCACCTGCGCCCGTCGCGGTGCGCACCTGCGTTACCAGTGCCGCATACGCCGGCAGTTTGCTGACTGGGTTGGTGTAGACCAACTGGTAAAGCGATGCGTTGAGGGCAGGGGGTGGCCCCAGGCTGATCGCAGGGATACGGCTGAGCCGCAGGTTGAATTGGTCGGGCGGTAAACGGTAGCGCTGCACGATACCCTGAAGTTGCGGACCGAGCAGTTGGGCGTACAGCGCGATGGCTTGTTGCATGACCGCATCGGGATCAATCTCCTTGGCGACCGGCTCCAACACCCGTTCGTGGTATTGCTCTTGAAGGTATGCAGCCAGGCGCTTTTCGCCGGGTTCAGTGTCATTGCCGGCGTTCATTTTGTACCAGGCAACCTTGATGGTCAGCCATTGCTGGGTCCAGTAGCTGGTGAACCAGGGAATGAAGTCGGCTTCGGTCTGCTGGTAGACGCGGTCCCGCCAGGCTTTCATCGAGCGGCGTGCGTAGTCTTTGACCGACTCTGTGACTGCTTGCGAAGCACTGACAATTTCCCAGTCCACCTGCTGCCAGGTGGATTCAGGTATCACCACGGGCGCTTGCGTCTCGGGTGCCGGCGCTTTTGAGGCGCAGCCAGGGATTCCCGCCAGCAGTGCAATGATCAGGGTCACGGTCAGGGCGCGTCGATTCAAGACCGCGGTCCCCCAGAAGAGGTTCGAGAATGGGTGGGTTCTGCTATGCCTGAACCCCCGCCCGTACGCTACTTGTTAAGTATAGGTGGCGAACCGTTCGTTCAGCGCCCGTGCGGTACGGCGCCTTCTGTTCTGCTCAAGCCGCTGTCCAGTGGCTAACAGCGTTGTATGACGGCTGTTGCGCGAACAACAGTGGCGGTGTTCTTCCTGAAAAAATATTCAATAAAAACAATTGGATACGATTGGCACAAAAGCTGCTGATAGTCCTGCAGCCTGTCCGCCGGACATACCGAAACAGTGCCTTAGCCGGTGCGGTGTTTAGCCCGCACCCAGGTCCAATCGAAATCGACAAGGAAGAACCGCATGTCAATACACTGGCTTCGCCATGCAGCCCTGGGGGGGCTGCTGCTGGCGGCGAATGGCCTCGCTCTGGCGGCAGACAGCCCTTGGCAAGTGCGCCTGGGCGTCAGCAATATCGTCCCAACCTCTGACTCTGGCAGCATTCAGCCTGGCACGGTCGATATCGACAGTGATGCCGGCCCGACCTTCAACCTGGCGTACTTCCTGACACCAAACCTTGCCATCGACGTACTGGGTGGTCTGCCGTTCAAGCACGACATCAAACTGGGCGGCAGCAAGGTTGGTAGCACCAAGCAATTGCCACCGATTGTCTCGCTGCAGTGGCATTTCGCCCCCGACGCCCGTGTGCGGCCCTTTGTCGGTGTCGGCCTGAATTACACCTATTTCTACGACGAACATCTGGATAACGGCGCCAAGCTGGAGCTCTCCGACTCTTGGGGGGCGGCCTTCCAGGCGGGGCTCGACATTGCCATTGATGAGCACTGGAGCCTCGGCGGCGATGTGCGCTACGCGAAAATCGACAGCACCGTGAAGATCGATGGCCAGAAGGTCGGCAGCGTCGATGTCAACCCAACGGTGTACAGCCTCAACCTTGCCTATCGTTTTTGAAGGAAACTCGCCATGACTGACTTGCACACCCCATTGGCCGAGCAGGCCGACGCCTTTATCCAAACCCAATCAAGCACGCCAGCACAGCGCCTGACCAGTGAAGCCCAGGCCATTGAAACGGCCCGGCGCCTGGCCAGCGAGTTTGCCCGTGAGGCCGTTGCGCGTGATCGCGAGCGGCGTCTGCCGGTAGCCGAACTCGACGCATACTCCCAGAGCGGGCTATGGAGCATCGTGGTGCCCAAGGCGTACGGTGGCCTGGGCGCCGGTTACCGAACGGTCGGTGAAGTCTTCAAGCAGATCTCGTCGGCGGACGGCTCACTTGGCCAACTGGCGCAGAACCACTTCGTTATCCTGGCCCACATCGCCTTTGACGCCAGTGAGCAGCAGAAGCGCTTTTTCTTCGACCTGGCACTGTCAGGCGCACGCTTTGGCAATGCCTTCTCCGAGCGTGGCAGCAAGCACGTAGCAGACTTCCAGACCCGTATCAGCGCTGAAGGCGACGATTTTGTAGTGAGCGGCCAGAAGTTCTTTTCCACGGGGGCGCTGTTGGCGCACTGGGTGCCGATTGTCGCGGTTACCGAGGAAGGCTTGCCGCACCTGGCCGTGGTGCCACGCAATGCACCGGGGCTGAAGGTGGTGAACGACTGGTCCAGTTTCGGTCAGCGCACCACCGCCAGCGGTACGGTGCTGATCGATCAGGTAAGGGTACCTGCCGCGCAGGTGGTGCCGATCTGGAAGGCGTTCGACCGTCCGACCGCAGGCGGTGCCATTTCTCAGTTCATCCAGGCTGCCATCGATGCGGGCCTTGCCCGCGGCGCGTTCAACGATACCCTGGACTATGTGCGCCGGCATACCCGTCCATGGATCGACTCGGGGTTGGAGAAAGCCACGGATGATCCGTACATTATTCAGCAGGTGGGTGATTTGCAGATTCGCTTGCGTGCCGCTGATGCGGTACTGGACCTGGCGGCTGATGCGATTGACCATGCACTGCGCGAGCCGACAGAAGACAACGTGGCGCAAGCCTCACTGCTCACCGCCGAAGCCAAGGTGCTGACCACCGAAGTAGCAATCCTGGCCAGCAACCGCCTGTTTGAATTGGCGGGTACCCGGTCGACCCTTGAGGAATACGGGCTTGACCGTCATTGGCGCAACGCCCGCGTGCATACGCTGCACGACCCGGTGCGCTGGAAGTACCACATCGTTGGCAACTATGCGCTCAATGGCGTCAAGCCACCTCGCCACCCCTGGAGCTGATCGGCGTGTGCTGGCTAGGCACTGTGTGGTGTTGTAATGCGACCTAGATGTCCTGTTTTTATCCAAACGCTGGCGCCATCAGTGCCCGCTGTGGCGACCAAATGGTCGCCTTTGGGCAGGCGCATCCACGACAGGGTTGAGAGCAGGTCGCCATCAACCTCCACCTCACCGGCCAGCACCAGCAATTCGGCGCCATCCGGGCATGCCATCTCGATGTGCGTGCCTGGCACCAATACCTCCAGACGTACCGTTTCGTGACCGTCCTGGAACAATGGGATAACGCCTACACCCGGGCGTTGGGCATCCGGTATCAGCGTTGCGTGGTTCATGTCGATCACGCAGTGATGACGGTCTGCCGGATCGAACTGCCAGAGTTTGACGAAGATGATGCAACCATTGCTGGAGCGAGGTGTGTGCCGCGAGGTTGGAGGATTGCGCACATAAGTGCCGGCAGGGTAGTCGCCATGCTCATCCTGGAACACACCCTCCAGTACGATGAACTCCTCGCCGCCGTCGTGGGTGTGAGGGCTGAACTGACTGCCAGGCGCATAGCGCACGATGGAGGTGGCGCGTGCAACTTCGTTACCGATGCGGTCGAGCATTCGTCGCTGCACGCCCTGCATAGGGGAGTCTACCCAAGGCATGTGTGCTGCGTGCAGCACGATACGCTGGTCGAAGTCGGCGTTGATTTCCATGCAGGGGGTGCTCTCTTTGGCGGCGGTTCGGGTTACCTGTCACCCGTTAGTGTTGTGCCAACGCAGCGGCCGCGTAAGGCGTTAGTACTTGCCGTTGGGTAGCAGGCTCTTTAAATAAAAAACCCTTGCGTTCTGGCCAGGGCTTTTCCACGTCTGAGGGTGGTTATTCTTCGACAGTTTCGAGGGTGTTCTTGATGTGCTGAAACAGCGTGTCCTGGCACGTCCGGTATTGGCGTTCTAGTTCATCAAGCTCTTGCATTCTAGAAAGCCAAACCTCGTCGGATACAGTACTTAGATGTTCCACGGTGTTTTGCCAAGTAGCTTTGGCGCAGTCGGTGGCATTCAGCAAGGCTAGGAAGTGTGCGTCTACAGGCAGTGCTTGCGCAGAGTGTTTCCGTGACAACATTAAAAAACCCGGTAATCCATTGATTTAGTGTGGTTAATGTTAACCCTCTGCGAGCAAAAAATCGTGCTGTATACGACGAATGGATAGTGGGCTATCAATCTGTGCGCGGTGCTGTCAGAGGTTTTCCCCGGCCTGTCACAAGGCTTAAACATGGCGTCGGCAAAATGACGTCAAAATGCTTACGTGGCGATATTAAAGTGATATTATCCTGCGCTGGCGATGTGCAGGTCTGAGCTGTGAGGGTGTGCGTATCGGCCCAGGAGCAGATTATTTATAAGCGTATTCACGGATGGCATCGTAAAAAGAACCATCGGGTTTGTAACTTTCACATACCGCATTCATAACCGCTCAACTTATTCAGGGTTTGCCGTGTGCCTGGCGATTTAACGTCATGAACGCTGCGACGCAGTACCGCTCGCCTGAAAATCATCGGATATAAAGTTTTTGCCAGCGCGTTTAACACGTCGTGGCCGCCAAGGATTATGTGCATGTTCAATCAGCTAAAATTCAGCCAGAAAATTCTGCTCGCTGCCGCTGTGGTAGTGGTGATGATTTTCTCTTTATCCAGCCTCTATAGTTACTCGTTGCAGCGCGATGCGGTCAGCAAGAGCCTGGAGAACTATCTCAACGATGTTGGCGGCGCCACTGCCAAGGGCATCCAGAGCTGGCTGGCAGGGCGCATTTTGCTGGTGGAAAACACCGCCCAGTCGATTGTCCGTAACCCGGCACCTGAGGAGGTCGTTGGCCTGCTGGAACAAAAAACGCTGCTGTCGAACTTTGTGTTCACCTACCTGGGTAGTGTTGACGGCCGTTTTACCATGCGCCCGGACAGCAAGATGCCTGATGGCTATGACCCGCGCACACGACCTTGGTACCTGGCCGCCAAGGCGGCTGGAGGCACCATCCTGACCGAGCCCTATGTCGACGTGGTCACCGGCGGGCTGACCGTAGCCATCGCAACGCCTGCAGGCAGCGCGGGCGTGCTGAGCAGCGATCTGAACCTCAACGTGCTGAATGACACCATCAATTCGCTGAACTTCAATGGCTTGGGTTACGCGTTCCTCGTGAGCAGTGATGGCCGGATTCTGGTTCACCCAGACAAGAGCCTGGTCATGAAGAACCTGAAGGATGTGTACCCTCACAATACGCCACGTATCGGCGACAACTTCAGCGAGGCGAGCAACCAGAACGGTACGCGCATTCTCAGTTTTGCCCATATCGACGGCCTGCCTTCCGCTGACTGGTACATCGTACTGTCCGTTGATAAAGCCAAGGCCTACTCGCTGCTCAGCGAGTACCGCACGTCAGCGATCATCACCACGCTGGTCGCGGTCGCTGTGATCATGCTGTTGCTCGGCGTCCTGATCCACGTGCTGATGCGCCCGCTGAACGCCATGGGGGTTGCCATGCGTGACATTGCCAAGGGCGAAGGGGACCTGACCAAGCGCCTCACGGTACATACTCAGGACGAATTCGGTGAGCTGGCCACGGCCTTTAACCAGTTTGTCGAGCGCATTCATGCCTCTATCCGTGAAGTGTCGTCGTCGGCTTTCCATCTGAGTGATGTGGCGACCCAAGTAGTCACGGCTTCCAATTCGTCGATGCTCAACTCCGACGAACAAGCCAGCCGTACCAATAGCGTGGCTGCGGCCATCAATGAATTGGGTGCTGCTGCCCAGGAAATCGCACGCAATGCCGCAGAGGCGGCACATCAGGCCAGCGATGCGCGGGCGCGGGCGGAAGAAGGCCAGAGTATTGTGGACGCCACTATCAAGACGATGAACCAGCTGTCCGCCAGGATCAGTGACTCGTGTGGCAACATCGAGGCGCTGAACGGCAAGACGGTCGACATCGGGCAGATCCTTGAGGTCATCCAGAGTATTTCCGACCAGACCAACCTGCTGGCACTCAACGCCGCCATTGAGGCAGCGCGTGCCGGTGAAGCCGGGCGCGGCTTCGCTGTGGTCGCCGATGAAGTGCGCAACCTTGCCCATCGCACACGAAGCTCGGCGCAGGAAATCCAGCACATGATCGAGGAGTTGCAGGTTGGTTCCAAGCAGTCGGTAGAAACGATGGTAGAAAGCCAACGCGACAGCGAAAGTAGCGTCTTGATCGCCAATCAGGCCGGCTCCAGCCTTGGGGTTGTCACCGAGCGTATTGGTGAAATCGACAATATGAACCAGTCCGTGGCCACGGCGACAGAAGAGCAGACATCGGTGATCGAGGCGCTCAACCTGGACATCAACGAGATCAATACCCTCAACCAGGACGGTGTCGAGAACCTGCAAGCGACCTTGCGCGCCTGCAACGATCTGGAGCGCGAAGCCAACCGCCTCAAGCATCTGGTCGGAACCTTCCGCATCTGATTGCGGCGCAGCCGCTGCGCCAAGTGGGCCAAGGCGCAGTGTTGGACGGGTAGGGGCTTGCCCTTACCCGTCCTGGTGCTGGCGTGCGCCGTGCCGCAAACTCATCCAGTTCTCACGACTCAAGCGGTACATGCGCACTGGCCGGCCATGAAACTCGCGTAACTCGAATGTCGTAAAGCCGGTTTTTTCAGCCACCCTCAACGAGGCGATGTGCTCCGGTTCGATGACTACAACGACAGACGCCAGTTGTTTTCGAGCAAAAACGTCATCAACAACAGCGTTGCTCGCTTCGCAGGCAAGCCCTTGGTTCCAGTACCTTCTGGCCAGGCGATACCCCAGATTGGCCTCTTCTGCGCCATCAATCACTTCTGGCCCAACGCCACAAAATCCGACGAGGTCATTCGTGGCTTTTTCGACCAAGGCCCATGGGCCTATGCCGAGCGAGGCGTAGCAGGCCTGGCACCATTCAATAAAACGCCGGGTGGCCTGCTCGTTACATACCCCGCGCACCGAATACCTCATCACCTCAGGGTCGCTCAGCATTGCTGCCAGCGCGGGTAGATCGTGCTGTGATAGATGCCGCCCAATCAGCCTCGGCGTTTCAAATACATGCACTCATCTCTCCTTGTGCCTGCCCTTAAGTTGACCGGCGCGCGGGTGCGCGTCGTCCTTGCATGCAGCGTCAGTCGTCAATACGGTAACATCCTGGCCGCCGCTAGGTAGATCAAGCAACAACCGTTTACCTCTCTGGAAAATAGCGAGTAGCGCCCATGCACCTGCCGAGTGTGAACTGATGACCGCCTTGACTGCCCGCGAGGTGTACCAATGCTTGCGAGACGCCGCCCTGGGCATTCGACCCTTGCAGCGCCTTGACCAGCCGTCTGGGCATGGCCTGTTAAAGGTTGGCATTGAAGGGTGGCAACTGACGCTCGACTTCAGCGGCAACAGCCTGCACCACTGCCTGCATGGTCAGAGCCCGGATGGCCGAGTAGGGGCCTGCGACAGTTGGCAACGTACCGACCCGGTCAGTTTGCTCAGTACCTGGGAACTGGCCCAGGTCGAGCGGTTGCTGAAGGGCGCCTGAGTCAAGGCTGCACGAGTTCGTCGGCACACTGCTTGAGCCAGTCAATCAGCACCTGTACACGCTGGGGCATGGCTTCGCGGTTGGGGTAGACGAATAACCTGTGGCCACGGCGCTGCGATCAAGGGCTAGTGTCCAGCCAGTAGTGTACGGCCCCGGCTCAGGTAGGCGTCCATTTCTTCGTCCGGGACCATGCTGCCGCCGGTGCCCCACATGATGTGCGTCGCCTTGGCCATACGTGGGTCATCCAGCCCCAGGCGTGCCCTGTAGCCTTGTTGCTCCTGCAACACCCGCAGGAAACCGGGCAGCCCGGCCAGTGCCGAGGGCTCCAGCTTCAGGCCTTCGGTAGCCTCCATCAGGGCCAGCAGGCGGTAGAGTTCGTCATCGGTGACGGTGTAGTAACCGTCGATCAAGCGCTGCATGGCGCGCCCGACAAAGCCTGATGGCCTGGCCACTGCCAGGCCATCGGCGGCGGTGCGGTTGTCGATGCCGACGTCGTAGACGCTGACCGCATCGTGCAACCCGGTGTAAACCCCCAGCAGCATGCAGGGCGAGTGCGTCGGTTCAGCAAAGACGCAGTGCACCGCATCACCGAAAACCTGCTTGAGACCGAACGCCACTCCGCCAGGGCCACCGCCGACACCGCAAGGCAGGTAGACGAACAGTGGGTGCGCCTGATCTACCGTGATGCCTGCGGCGTCAAGCTGGCGTTGCAGCCGGCGTGCGGCCACGGCGTAGCCAAGGAACAGGTTCAGAGAATTTTCGTCGTCGACAAAATGGCATTTCGCGTCCATCTCGGCCTGCTTGCGGCCTTGCTCCACCGCTACACTGTAGTCGGAGGCGTATTCGATCACCTCGACCCCGCAGGCGCGCAGCCGGTCTTTCTTCCATTGCCGGGCATCGGCGGACATGTGCACGGTGGCCTTGAACCCCAGGCGGGCGCTCATGATGCCAATCGACAAGCCCAGGTTGCCGGTGGAGCCGACCGCGATACTGTACTGGGCAAAAAAGGCCCGGGCTTCATCGCTGTCCAGTGTGCTGTAGCTGTCGCCGGGTTGAAGCAAGCCGCCGGCCAAGGCCAGGTCCTCAGCGTGCTTGAGTACTTCATAGATACCGCCCCGGGCCTTGATCGAGCCAGAAATCGGCAGCAGGTTATCGGCCTTCAGCCATAGTCGGCCTTGTATCGGCAGCTGATGCTCCGCGCACAAGGCAGCCTGGAGCTGGGCCAGCGGCAGCAGCGGTGACTCGATGATACCGTCACTGGCCTGTGTCTCGGGGAAGGCTGATTGGATAAATGCCGCAAAGCGTTCAAGCCGGGAGGCGGCGTCGTCGACATCGGCGACGTTCAGCGGCACATCACCCAGCGCTTGCGCTGTCGGTGCCAGCGCCGGATTGAACCAGGTGGTTGGTTCAAGACGGATCAATTCGGCGAGCAAAGGATGGTTTTCGCACCCGTTGTCGATCATTTCATTGAGGGTCATGTTCTGCCCTTTGTTCTCGTCAGTGCGTGAGGTTGTGTAGATCGCAGTTGCAGCGATTAAGCCTCGGACGCTGGGGCTTTACAACGGATGTATGTTCAACGGATAGCTGATCTGTGGTCACCTGTGCAGGTTCGGCTGAGCACGTCGGGCAGGGCTTCGAGCCAGTGCCTGTCTACCAGGCTGCGCCATCACAAAGGAAGAAGCCTGTTCTGGATGACTTGCTTCATTACCAGCGTGGAGGTCAGCCGCTGCACATTGGGCAGTGTCGAAAGGCTTTCATCGTAGAGCCGCTGGAAGGCCGGCAGGTCCTGAGTGATGACCTGAAGCAGGTAGTCCGGCTCGCCAAACAGTCGCTGAGCGTCGACCACCTGGGGAATGTCAATCAGCGCCGTCTCGAACGCCTCGACCGCGCGCCTGTCGCCCTCTCGGAGCGTGACAAACACCATGGCAGAAAAGTTCAGGCCCAGTGCGCCGGGATTCAGCTGTGCTCGATAACCCAGCAACACGCCAGACTCTTCCAGTGCCCGTACTCGCCGATGGCACGGGGAAAGGCTCAGGCCCACGCGCTCGGCCAGTTCGGTGACCGACAGACGACCATCTTTTTGAAGCTCAGCAAGAATCTTCCGATCAGTCCGGTCCATGCAGAAGAATCTCCCCGTTAGCAGCGTATGCATGATGATATTCGAAAGAAAATTCTAGCAAGATTTCACTAATCTTCCTCGCACCCTTAACGGCTGTACTTTTCTGGCGACCAGAGGAGGGCGGCGTTTGATTCACGGAGCGAGACGATGCAGATGGCGATGAGTAAGCAGCAGGGGCGGGTGGCCCGATGACGTTCAGTGTGGTCGTTGCATTCTGGGCGGTGTCGATCCTGTTCATTATCACGCCCGGCGCGGATTGGGCGTATGCGATTTCGGCGGGCCTTAAGGGGCGTGTCGTCATACCTGCGGTGGCCGGGCTGCTGTCTGGCCACTTGATTGCAACCGTGATTGTGGCAGGCGGTGTCGGCACGCTGGTTGCCAGCCACCCGGTAGCCCTGTCGGTACTGACCGTTGCCGGGAGCACTTATCTGCTTTGGTTGGGCATCAATATGCTTGCCCATCCGGCTACACCGCACGCTGATGCCCGTCAGGCATCGGGCTCCTGGTCGCGCTGGGCAATCAAGGGGCTTTGCGTGAGCGGGCTGAACCCGAAAGTGTTCCTGCTGTTCCTGGCACTCTTGCCTCAATTCACGGATGTCACCGCGCCATGGCCCGTTCCCATGCAGATCATTGCGCTGGGGCTCATACACGCCTTGAGTTGCGGTGTGATCTATCTGCTGGTCGGGTTTGGTTCACAAGCCGTTCTTCGGGCACGCCCGGCTGCAGCGCACCTCATCAGCCGGCTCTCTGGTGCAACCATGATCATCATCGCGGTAGTGCTGCTCGCCGGGCAGCTGTCCGGTTAATTCTATTTCAGCGAGGCGACCCCCGATGAGCGACCAGCCTTTACCTTATGGCAGTGCCCCTCGTGCCCAACAGGCGACCCGCGTCAGAATTTCACACCTGAAACAGATGAAAGTTGACGGCCAGAAGTGGGCGATGCTCACTGCGTATGACATGTACAGCGCCGCTATCTTTGAAGAGGCCGGGATACCTGTCCTTCTGGTGGGGGATTCTGCCGGGAACAATGTCTATGGCAATGAGAACACCCTATCGGTAACCGTTGATGAACTTATCCCGCTGGTACGCGCGGTAACTCGCTCGACACAGCGAGCACTAGTGATTGCGGATCTGCCTTTTGGTGCTTACCAGGCTTCGGTGGAGCAGTGCTTTAACACGGCCGTCAGGTTCATGAAGGAGGCCGGTGCGCACGCTGTGAAACTGGAGGGCGGTATCGAGGTGTTGCCGCAGGTTGAGAAGCTTGTCAGCTCGGGTATCCCCGTCATGGCGCATATCGGTTTTACTCCACAACTGGAACATCAATTAGGTGGATACCGCGTACAGGGCCGTGGCGAAGATGCACAGCGACTGATCGAGAGTGCCAAAGCCTTTGAAGCCGCGGGCGCGTTCGCTATCTTGATCGAGATGGTGCCGGGGGACGTGGGTGGCGCGATCACTGCAGCTGTTTCGATTCCTACTGTCGGGATCGGCGCGGGTAACCAATGCGATGCCCAAGTGCTGGTCTGGCAAGACATGGCCGGGCTGCGCACGGGGCGGCTACCGCGGTTCGTCAAGCAGTACGCCGATCTACGTTCGATCCTTCACACCGCGGCAAGGGACTTTGCAGGTGAGGTAGAGGCAGGAACATTTCCCGGCCCCGAGCATACGTTTTAACCGCCGACTATCAGTAGCCAAGGAACCCCACATGAAAAGCCCGAGAGAACGTGCTGCTGAAGGTCTTCAGGTCGGCGACTGCTTTACAGTATCCCGCTGTTTCTCAGAGGACGATGTTCGTCAGTTCGCACAGATATCTCGGGACTACAACCCGGTTCACTGCGATGCCTGCTATGCCGAACTGCGCAGGTTCAAGGCGCCCATTTCCCACGGTCTTCTGACGGCCAGCCTTCTCACTGAAATCGGCGGGCAGATTGGTTGGCTGGCGACAGGGATGCAATTCGAGTTCAAACGCCCGGTTTACCCAGGCGAACAGATCACGTGCCATTGGCGCATCACTGACATCAACGAGCGGGGGCAGGCAAAGGCCGAGGTGATAATACTCAACGCAGAAGGCGTCACGGTGCTGGAGGCTTTGACCTCGGGTGTGCTGCCGGGCGTACAGGAGCGTGAACGCCTCAAAGAGATGCTTTGTGAGGGGGACCCCACCAACGGTGCCGCCGCGTCTGTGAGTTGATTGGCGGCCATGAACACCAAGCGGGCAGGGCGCTATGCCACTACCCGCATACACCGCTAGCGTGCTTCCGGCCTTGACCGGTCGGCCTCCATGCCTCCGAGTAACGCCTGCGCCAGCCCTTGAGCCATATCAACGGCCGTGCACGTGGACCAGAGCAGATGACGGGTTTCGCTGTCGACCACCTGACAGGCCTGTTCGTTGGTGGCGTAGGCGGAACGTAGCAGGATGGTGAGGTGGATCAGCACGTCTTCGACGTTGAGCCCGGCGCGAACACTGAACAGCGGATCGTGAGTGTCTTCGCAGGAACCGAACGTGGCGCAGGCGGTGGTTTTCAGGATGTTGGTGTGCGGGGGATCGGGGACTATCTTGGTCATGGTGGTGCTCCTGGAAAATCTGACCGCTGACCTCTTGCGCTAGGTGGACGGTCTCGCTGAGACCCTGTTCAGTCATGTTAAGGCTCAATAATGTCAATGGGCCGCTATGCCAAAAGGACGAGGTCATGCCGCTGCAAACCCGCAATTTTATTCTTGAAGCACTTGGCGACCTGGCCATTGGAGATTACAACGCGCGCCCCTTCGACTGCGCTTTCGAGTTGCTCGCGGCACCACCAAGCCGCAAGCGTCTGATCATGGTCGGCTTTAACGGCTCTCTTGCCGATGCCGTCCACACCAACGCCGGTTCAATAGGTGCAGGTTACGATCAGCCTGAGTTTTCCAATGTTGCCTATGGCCTTGATGGCGGTTGGGGGCCGAAAACCCTGGCTCGGCGCCTGACAGAGTTACCCACCGCACTGGGTTTTGAGTGGCGCGATACCGTTTACACCAATGCGCTGTTGATGTGCTCCAAAGATGCCGCATCGATACAAAAAGTTGCGCGAGGATCCTCTGCTGCGAGCCTGGAGTCACTGACACGCAAATCAATGCAGTTTTTCCAACGGGTGACGATGTCGCTCGCTGAACCAGAACTGATCATCGCGTACAGCAATGGGTTGGGGAGCCCGTCCGCCGCGAGGATCATGTGGGAGGCATTCGGCAACGGTGAGGCATTGGACCATGTCGATTCGTCTTCCTACCTTGCGACGTACGGGTTCACCGCTACCATCGCAGGGCGGAGGGTACCGGTTGTGGGAATACGGCATATGTCCAGGTTTGTACCAAGCGTTGAGAACATAAAGCTGGCCTGGACAAGGCAACGAGAGCGGGCTTGAAAAGCTGAGTGGCCAGTTAAAGCAAGACAACCAGCCACTTAGCCAGCGCCTCAGGCAATGGTGGAGGTCGAGCTTTTATTCGCGTAAATCTGAAAGAAAGACGTTTCAGTAGGGGGCTCACCACTCAGGCGGGTTTGTTGGTGGTCCAGACACAACAACGCTGCTCCGCGCGTTCGGGGCGTGATGCGTCTGGAGGTTTCGGTCAGTCGTACGCTCTGACAGCCGTTCCGACCTGGCTGAGAGAGGCTTACTCAAGAACGCCAGGGTCGCGGCGGATTTCCTCGCGTGCCATGGCTTCCCACAGGAACGGGAAGCCATTCGTATCGGTGCGCGTTCCGGTTGCGAGAGCGACGCTAGCGGGCAATGGTGAGCCGCCACCTAGCGTTTCGACATGCCAGGCCAGACGGCTGCGCCACTCCAATGTGATAGCGCGCAAGTGCGCCTGGCGAATGCCATTGGCCACCACCAGTACGCCGTGGTTTGCGAGCAGCGCCCATTTATGCGTGCCCAGTGCATCTACGACAGCTCGGCCCAATGCAGTGTCTTCCACCGTGCCTCGATACTCGTCATAGAGTACCGGGTCAGTATCAACCAGCGCGGATGTCTGGTCGTAAATCGGCGGAATTCGTCCGGCCGCCGACCACACCGATCCCCATCGCGGATGGTTATGGATCACCACGCCCACATCATGACGGGCTACGTGCACATCCATATGCAGATTGATGGCCGGCGTGATGTTCCATTCCCCCTCGATCACCTTGCCTTCCTGATCGAGGCGCACGATATCCGAGGCGGTCACTTCTCCCCAGGTGAGTTCCCAAGGGTTGGCCAGGTAAGTGCCATCGTCCTGGCGAACGGTGATGTGACCGGCGATGTGGTCGTTATAGCCTTCGCGAGATAACACCCGGCAAAGTAGCGCCACGCTCTGGCGCGGAGTCAATTCAGGCAGCAGCGCATAGCGACCTGGCCTGGGTATGTAACGGGTCAGCAAGTCGTAGTTCAGTTCATCCTTCAGCATGGCTGTTTCCTTGAGAGTCACGCGTGGAAAGGCCCGCGAGCGAATACCGAGGTACGCTGCATGCGCCGTTGATGCGGTTGATAGTCCAGGATGGCGTTGTGGAGGACGCTGCGGTTGTCCCAGAGCACCATGTCACCCACTCGCCAGCGATGGCGGAAGCCGAATTTAACGTGTTGGCAATGTGCATTCAGGTAGGCAAGGATCGCATCGCTTTCCTGGGTGGCCAGGCCGTCGATATGGGTGGTGTAGGTCGGGCTCAGATACAACGCCTTGCGACCTGATACCGGGTGCTGAATAACCAGCGGATGCAGGTGTCGACGGTTCATGTTGATGACCTCGACATAGCGATCATGCGTGACAACGTTCTGGCGCAGTGCCGCCGTCATCGGTCCGTTCATGTCGTGCCAGGCGCCAAGGCCTTCAAGGTAGCGCTTCATGCGCTCGGACAGCTCGTCGTAAGCCGTGGTCATGCTGATCCAGCAGGTGTCGCCGCCACTCGGCGGCAAGATCTGTGCGTGTGTCATGGTGACGATAGGTGGGCTTGGCAGAAAGCTCTCATCGTGGTGCCACATATCGGCGCGGTCGCCCAGCTTTGAGTCGATCACGGTGATCTGTTCAAAACCTTCGCCCAGGTTGGGATAGAAGGTGTGAACTTCAGGCTCACCGAAGTACCGTGCCATTGCCAAATGTTGCTCGGGCCTTAGCCCAGGGACGTGCAGCACTATGGCTTCATGTTTTATAAGTAGCGCCTCAAGCGCCTCCAGCGTTTCCGGCAAAACGATTGAAGCGGGATCTAGATCAAGCACCTCGGCACCCAGGTTTGGGCCAAGAGGCTGGACGCTGAACGATGAAGACATAGGCAATCTCCCGGTAGGGTTGGAATATCCGATCTTATGGGCCGTATCACGCTGCGTTTAGACGTTGTCTGATCGACGAAAATGATCATACTCACGTCGCCAACGTTGAGATATTCGCATTCCGGAAGCCCTGGAATTTGAAGTTAAGTGATTGATTTAAATGGATAAATATATAAATCGTGGTGCGGCGATAAACGCAGCACTCGGGTTTTCATGAGCAAGAGAGGCGATGAAACCACGATGGCCCCAACGTCTAAGCCGGAGCAGCTTCCTGCGTTACGCAAGCGTCCGACTCAATCACGCTCTCGCGCACTGGTCGATGCTGTGGAGCAGGCGTGCCTGCAGATTCTGGATGAAGCAGGCGAGGCAGCGCTGACCGTCGCGCGCATCGCGGAAATATCAGGGGTCGCAGTTGGGTCGATCTACCAGTATTTCCCCAACAAGGACGCGATCGTCGCCTTGCTGTACGAGCGAGTACTCGATGAGGAATCCGAGGCATTATTGAGGCTGCGCGAAAGGTTGGTTGGCGTGCCCTTGAAGTCGGCGCTGCGGGTAATTCTGGCCAATATCATTCGGGTCGAAACACGTCTGTTCAACTTGAACAAGGCGTTTCACTTGCGTTATCACTCGGCCTTGCACCTGGGAATGTGGCGCGGCCCTTATCACACGGCGGGAGAGTTCATCGAAGCGACATGGCTGCCGCTCCTGCACCTTTACCAGGATGAGATCGCCACCGAGCACCCTGCTTTGGCGGCTTACTTGCTCGGGCAGGGACTGCGCAGCGTCATCCGGTCCGTACTGGAGGACATGCCGAACCAGCTCGAATCCCCGGCGTTACTCGATAGCCTGGTGGCCATGGCGCTCGGTTGCCTGCGCCCCTCAACATTCGACTAATACGCCGTCACGCAGTCAGTGTTGGCTAACGCGGCACTCAGGCTGATCGAGTCGTTACGCATGAACAAGGGATGTTATCAGGGCTTCGGGTTGAATATTCCAAGCTGATATCATTCGCCAAATTGAATGCTGAGCAGACACAAATGAACCGTCGTAAAAAAATAAACCAGTTGTTAAAGGCTCATGCCAAAAAGGCGAGTGCCAAACTGGCACCGAAGAACAAGCCTAAATATGTGAGCAAGGCTGATCGATTGAAGCTGGAGCTGGCTGCTGAGTCCGACCAAGACTCAATTAGACCGTAAGCGTCTGCCCCCCCATGCGTTGCAGTGAATGAGTGGCCAACGCTATACGTTTGCTACCATTAATGAACGGCATCGAGATGGAGGTCTGCAGCGTGCAGAGTCGGCCTTCGCCTCCCTGGCATTGACCCACTTGTTGCAAGCCTGCCTGACCACATTGGAGGTGCAATGCGCATTCCATTGTTTTACGCGGTGTCCGCTGCACTCTTCTTGACCGGGTTTTCCTGCTTGGCGCAACCACTGGATGCGACCGAGAGCGCAAACACTGCCGATACAGCGGCTGTCACGGCGGCGGCCAAAGATGCCGTGTTTACCCAGGAACAGCTGGATCAAATGCTCGCGCCCATTGCGCTTTACCCGGACCCGCTGCTGGCACAGGTGCTGATGGCCACCACGTACCCCGGGGAGGTCGCCGAAGCGGTAACCTGGTCCAAAGCACACCCGGACGCCAAGGGTGATGATGCGGTCAAGCAAGTGGCGAACCAGCCGTGGGACCCTAGCGTGCAGGCTCTGGTCGCGTTCCCGCAGGTTCTGGCAACGCTGGGCCAAGATCCCGTCTGGGTACAGCGCCTGGGCGATGCCTTCCTGGCGCAACCCGACGATGTCATGGGCGGCGTGCAACGCTTGCGTCATCAGGCGCAAGCAGCAGGCAACCTTCAGAGCAACCAATATCAGAATGTGACGGTTCAGGCTGCTACGGCCCCGGCCCCCACGAATGCGACCTCCGCCCCCGCTAGCAGTACCTCGACCATCATCATCCAGCCTTCCGATCCGCAGGTGGTGTACGTACCCAGTTATAACCCGACAACCACCTATGGTACCTGGGCCTATCCCGCGTCACCTCCGGTGTACTACCCACCGCCGCCTGCCTATTACCCCGGCTCGGCATTGCTGGCTGGGCTGGCATTTGGTACCGGTGTGGCGATTATCGGCTCGCTGTGGGGCGATTGTGACTGGGGTAATAACGACATTGATATCGACGTCAATCGCTACAACACCATCAATCGAAACAACCAAATCACTCAAAATCAGAACAAGTGGCAGCACAACGCCGTTCATCGCGATGGCGTTCCCTATCGAGACAGCAGGAGCCGCGAACAGTATGGCCGGCAACTGAACGGTGCCAATCAGCGTGAGGCTTATCGCGGGGACAATGCACAGCGAGCCCAGGCTCGTGAGAAGGCCCGGGGTTCCATGGACAAGTACGGTATGGAACGACCGGCCACCAGCAACCGCGAAGCTCGTGATCGCGCGAATGCAGCTCAGCCCGGCGCCCCGGACAATAATCGGTTGCAAGCAGGTAACGACAGGCTGAAGTCGTCTGACAGGGGCCAAGGTACAGCCAGAAACGCTCGGGAGAGTCAGCAACCCAGGAATGCCACCCAGGAACGTGGCCAGGGCGAGTTGCAGGCACGCCAGGCTGCGCAAAAACGGCCATCCGCCAGCACTGGCAGTGCCCGCAACAATGTATTTGCCGGCGCTCGCTCGCCGTCCCAGGCTGACGCACAAGCCAGTCGTGGCCGTACCAGCCAGGTATCCGCCCAGCGCCCCAATGCCTCGCGATCAGCCGGCAACCCGATCAGTCGGCCGTCCAATCCACCTGCGCGTCAAAGGGGAGGGCGACGTTGAAAAACATTCCTCGAGTAAAGGCCCTCATCGGCCTGCGCCCTCATGCCTTGGTGATAGCCGCTAGTGTGGCATGGTCGTGCATTGCTGCCGCACAGCTGGCATTTCCAACGCCTGAAAAGGCCGCTGAAGCGTTCGTTGAAGCCGTGGGGACGGAGCACGCCGATCAGGCTCGTCTAACCGAATTGCTCGGTGAGGAGTGGCGCAGTTTCATTCCGCGCGAAGGCGTGCAGCGCAGCGATGTGGATGCGTTTTTGCAGCAATACCATGAGCAACACTGCATTGAAAAAACTGGCGATAACAAGGCGCTTCTTTCTGTTGGCAGTGACCACTGGACACTGCCCATACCCCTGATAAAAGGCGAGAACGGTTGGCTTTTCGACATCAAGGCCGGTAGTGCCGAAATCCGTGCACGTCGAATTGGCCGAAACGAACTCGCTACGCTGCAATCGGTGCTGACCTATCACGACGCCCAGACGGACTATGCATCAGTCGACCGTGATGGTGACGGCGCACTCGAATATGCGCAGAAAATCTTCAGCACCCCCGGCAAGCATGACGGCCTCTACTGGGCGGACGACGACAGCGGTCAGATCAGCCCGTTAGGGCCGTTGTTCGGCAAAACCATTGCCGGCGAAGACTGGCATGGTTACCGCTTTAGGATTCTGGATGGCCAAGGTCCTTCGGCACCTGGCGGCGCCTACAGCTACCTCATCGGTGACAAGATGAGCCGTGGT
Organism: Pseudomonas sp. FFUP_PS_473; assembly: GCF_002858665.1. Taxonomy (NCBI): domain Bacteria; kingdom Pseudomonadati; phylum Pseudomonadota; class Gammaproteobacteria; order Pseudomonadales; family Pseudomonadaceae; genus Pseudomonas; species Pseudomonas sp. FFUP_PS_473. The sequence goes on along the minus strand of NZ_PJQQ01000024.1, from coordinate 4,321 downwards.
TTCGCACTGATCGCCTGGCCGGCGAAGTATGCTGACACCGGGGTGATGAGTTTCATGATCAGTCATGAAGGGCAGGTTTTCGAGAAAGACCTGGGGCCTGCTGGTGATAAATTGGCGCAGTCGATGAAGCGCTTTGATCCAGATGACAGTTGGAAGGAGGTCACTGTAGATAACGACTAACACGTGGGGCGGCGGTCAGTAGAAGCGCCTGACTTTTACCTGTCGTGCTGATCGTTGTACTCGCGACTGGTACTCTGTGTCGTCTGCCTGCGCGCTGAACTGTCTACCGAGGCCTTGCATGCCACTGTCTATCCGTACTGAAACCTGCTGGATCGATACGCCATACGGGCGACTGTTTTGTCGTCGCTGGTTTCCTCTGAGCGTATCAAGCAACACGCAAAAGCCACCGATCATTCTTTTCCATGACTCCCTTGGTTGCGTCGCGCTGTGGCGGGATTTCCCCCAGCGGCTGTGCCAGGCAACCGGGCATGAGGTCATTGCCTATGACCGGCTCGGCTTCGGGCAGTCTGACGCTTACCCCGGGCGATTACCGCTGCACTTTATCCGAGACGAAGCCGAGTGTTTTTTTGCGCACCTCCGGGCTGCGTTGAAGATCGATCGTTTTATTGCCCTGGGCCACAGCGTTGGCGGCGCCATGGCGGCGAGCTGTGCGTCCTTGTATGCACCGGTGTGCATGGGGTTGATTACCCTGTCGGCGCAGGCGTTCGTCGAGGACCTGACGTTGCAAGGCATTCGAACGGCCGAGGTGCAATTCGAACAGCCGGAGCAGATGGCGCGTCTTGAGAAATATCACGGCGACAAAGCACCGTGGGTGTTGTCCGCCTGGACCTGTACTTGGCTTTCCCAGGCCTTCAGGGCGTGGACTATTGAACGCACGATTGACGCAATCCATTGCCCACTGCTTGCCATCCATGGCCAGTACGATGAGTACGGGTCGGCGCTGCATCCGATGCGTATCGCAAAACTGACGACAGCCACGGGTCAGTATTTGATCGTGGATGATTGCCACCATGTCCCCCATCGGGAGGCACCTGAAGCCGTGCTTGAGGCGGTCGGTCATTTTCTCGGTGTTTCCTCGACGGCCCTCCGCACAGCCTGCACGTAATCCATATGACCGGTTACCTCGCCAAGTGAGCATGCCGTGGCCTGAGGTACCGAAACGTCCTATTGTTGGGCAGTGGGGGATCACAGAGAGGACCGCGCGATGAGCAACGAACAGGAAGCACCTGAGACACACGGTGTGACGGTGAAGTTACTTGCAACGCTTGACCTTGGCCCTGAGATCGCCGGCATGGCAGGGCGCCAACTCAGAATGCGCCTGGTGACTATCGAACCCGGAGGCGTCTTCGGCCCGATGCACAGCCATAAAGACAGACCAGGTACCGTTTACATCTTGCAAGGCACGATTACGGACCATCGTAATGGTGTCGCCACGGACTACGGGCCGGGAGTAGGGTGGCCCGAGGACAGGAACACCACCCACTGGCTTGAGAACAGAGGCGCGATTCCGGCGGTGGAGATCTCGGTCGATATCGTCAGGCAAGCGTAAATACAGGCCCGACCGTTAATGCGATCGGGCCTGTCAATATCCTCATCTGCTTTGAATTGTGTTATTGCGGCCACAACTAAATACAGCGTGTCTTAAAAGTACAAACGCATTCATTGCCGTATTCATATCAATCGTTTCCGCTGGGTGTAAGGCTCACCTGCACCGGGCGTTGAATCTTGAATACCTGAGCCTGCCAGAACGCCGGGTGCGGCGTGAGGCCGTCAGCAGCAACGCGGGTTGCTGCTGCGCAGCCTGGCCTGGCCAGGCGGGACCGGCCAGCGGCCATTGCTCAAAAGCACAAGACTTCCAGCCGAAAAGCCGGATAATGGCGGCCAAATCGTTTGGCTCGTATTCAGGTAATCCCGCATGGAAATCAAGGTTAACTTTCTCGACAACCTTCGGCTTGAAGCCAAGTTCGATGACTTTACGGTGGTGGCTGACCAACCTATCCGCTACAAGGGTGATGGCTCCGCACCGGGTCCGTTCGATTACTTTCTGGCTTCATCGGCTTTGTGTGCGGCTTACTTTGTGAAGTTGTATTGCCAAACGCGCAATATTCCCACCGACAACATTCGCCTGTCGCAAAACAATATTGTTGATCCGGAAAACCGCTACAACCAGATCTTCAAGATTCAGGTCGAGTTGCCAGCGGATATTTCCGAGAAAGACCGCCAGGGCATTTTGCGCTCCATCGACCGTTGTACGGTAAAGAAGGTCGTGCAAACCGGGCCTGAGTTTGTGATTGAAGAGGTGGAAAGCCTGGATGCCGATGCCCAGGCATTGCTGATGCTGAACTCAGCGTCAGACGCGAGCACGTACATCCCCGGCAAGGACCTGCCACTGGAACAGACCATCGCCAATATGTCTGGCATTTTGGCGGGCCTGGGCATGAAGATTGAAATCGCTTCGTGGCGCAATATCGTCCCCAACGTATGGTCGCTGCACATTCGCGATGCGCACTCGCCACTGTGCTTCACCAACGGCAAGGGTGCGACCAAGGAAAGCGCACTGGCGTCGGCGTTGGGCGAGTTTATCGAGCGACTGAACTGCAACTTCTTCTACAACGACCAGTTTTGGGGTGAAGACATCGCCAATGCGGCGTTCGTGCATTACCCGAACGAGCGCTGGTTCAAGCCAGGCCGTAGAGATGCACTGCCGGCTGAGATTCTCGACGAGTATTGCCTGGAAATTTACAACCCTGACGGCGAGCTACGCGGCTCGCACCTGTACGACACCAACTCCGGCAACGTAGAGCGCGGCATCTGTTCTCTGCCGTATGTGCGTCAGTCGGACGGCGAGGTGGTGTATTTCCCGTCCAACCTGATCGAAAACCTGTTCCTCAGCAATGGCATGAGTGCCGGTAACACGCTGGCTGAAGCGCAGGTGCAATGCCTGTCGGAAATTTTCGAGCGTGCGGTGAAACGCGAAATTCTGGAAGGTGAAATCGCACTGCCTGATGTCCCGCACGAAGTGCTGGCGAAATACCCCGCTATTCTCGCCGGTATTCAGGGGTTGGAAGAGCAGGGCTTCCCGGTGCTGGTGAAGGATGCGTCCCTTGGCGGGGCGTACCCGGTGATGTGCGTCACCTTGATGAACCCGCGTACTGGCGGCGTATTTGCCTCCTTCGGGGCGCACCCAAGCTTTGAGGTGGCGCTGGAGCGCAGCCTGACGGAACTGCTGCAGGGCCGCAGTTTTGAAGGCCTGAACGATTTGCCTCAGCCTACCTTTGAAAGCAACGCAGTGACTGAGCCGAACAACTTTGTCGAACACTTCATCGACTCCAGCGGTGTGGTGTCGTGGCGCTTCTTCAGTGCCAAAGCTGATTTCGAATTTGTTGAGTGGGACTTCTCCGGCGAAGGTGAAAACTCCAATGCCGAGGAAGCTGCGACCTTGTTCGGCATTCTCGAAGACATGGGCAAGGAAGTGTACATGGCGGTGTACGAGCATTTCGGCGCAACCGCCTGCCGCATTCTGGTACCGGGTTATTCGGAGATTTATCCGGTAGAAGATCTGATCTGGGATAACACCAACAAAGCGTTGTTCTTCCGCGAGGATATCTTGAACGTGCACCGTCTGGATGACGCCAGCCTGGAAGCACTGGTTGAGCGTTTAGAAGACAGTGAACTGGACGACTACACCGACATAGCCACCTTGATCGGTATCGAGTTTGACGACAATACCGCCTGGGGTCAGCTGACGATTCTAGAGTTGAAGCTGCTGATCTATCTCGCCTTGCAGAAATTTGAAGAGGCGAAAGAGCTGGTGGAAGCCTTCCTGCAGTTTAACGACAACACGGTCGAGCGCGGTTTGTTTTATCAGGCCTTGAACGTGGTGCTGGAAGTACTGCTGGACGATGACTTGGCGCTTGAAGATTACGAAGTCAATTTCCGCCGGATGTTTGGCAACCCGCGGATGGACGCCGTGTTGGGGTCAGTGGACGGCAGCGTGCGCTTCTTCGGCTTGACGCCTACGAGCATGAAGCTGGAGGGGCTCGACAGGCACCTGCGTCTGATCGAGAGCTATAAAAAACTGCACACGGCGCGGGCCAATGTGTCGGCGCTGTCCCGCTAATAGCGCAGCCGTGAAAAGCCAGGCACTGCCTGGCTTTTTTTTGTGTGCGCCAGGCATGGCGCGTTGCGCGTAAGCGCAACCCGCTTGGTTGTGGTGGCCAAGTGGGTGACTTGGAGGTGAAAGTCCTCTACACACCCGGCAAGGGGAAGTGTTAGCCGGAGGCAAGGGTGTCGCGGGTGA